>NZ_JBEYXR010000032.1:0-83406 GCF_040645135.1 Streptomyces sp. NPDC046859 | reverse complement strand
CCCATCCAGCTGTCGTGGAACTTCAACTACAAGGCCGCCGGCGACGCCCTCGGCATCGACCTGCTCAACAACCCCTGGCGCGTGCAGAACGAGGCGGCCGTCGCCTGGAAGACCGGCCTGTGGTACTGGAACACCCAGAACGGCCCCGGCTCCATGACCCCCCACAACGCCATGGTCAACCAGGCGGGCTTCGGCCAGACCATCCGCTCCATCAACGGCTCCCTGGAATGCGACGGCAAGAACCCCGCCCAGGTCCAGAGCCGCGTCGACGCCTACCAGCGCTTCACCCAGATCCTCGGCGTCTCCCCCGGCGCCAACCTCTACTGCTGACCACCCTCCCGGGTCCCGCGGCGTGTGCGACACTCCGCCGATGACCACCGGAACGATCACCGCGCACGCTGCGGGCACCTGGGATCTCGGTGACCGCTCCGTCAACCGCCTCGGCTTCGGCGCGATGCGGCTGACGGGCAGCGCCGCCTTCCACCACGGCGTCCCCAGCCGGAGGGACCGCTCGATCGCCGTCCTGCGCACCGCGGTCGAACTCGGCGTGAACCACATCGACACGGCCGCCTTCTACTTCTCCGCCCTGCGCTCCGCCAACGAACTCATCAACACCGCGCTGTCGCCGTACGCCGACGACCTCGTCATCGCCACGAAGGTCGGTCCCCACCGCGAGTACGACGGCGAATGGGGCACCGCCGCCCGGCCCGACCAGCTGCGCGGCCACGTCGAGGAGAACCTCCGCCAGCTCGGCCGCGACCATCTGGACCTCGTGTACCTGCGCCGTATGCGGCAGGACTCCATCGCCGAGCACTTCGGCGCCCTGGCCGAACTGCGCGAGGCCGGACTCGTCCGCCACCTCGGCATCTCCGCCGTCCGGCCGCGCCACCTCGCCGAGGCCCGGGCCATCGCCCCCGTGGTCGCCGTCCAGAACCGCTACGCCCTCGACCGGCCCGACCCGGACGCCGACGAACTGCTGCGCCTGTGCGGCGCGGCGGGCATCGCGTTCGTGCCCTTCTACACGGTGGCCGGAGACGTGGGGGAGCACGGCGCGACCGACGCGCACGACGCGGACGTCCTGGCCCTCGCCCGGGCCCACGGCGTCACCCCTGCCCAGATACGTATCGCCTGGACCCTGAGCCGGGGCCCGCACGTCCTCGCCATCCCCGGCACCGGAAACCCCGGCCATCTGAGGGAGAACGTGGCCGCCGGCGCCCTGCGCCTGACCGGAGAGGAGCTGGACCGGCTGAACGCGGGGCGCGGGCAGGGAGGTTGAGACCCGTGCGGTCCCTGCCCGGGGGAGTGCCACGCCGGCGGGCCTTCGCCGGCGGGTGCGCCGGCCCCGGGGCGGGAGCCCGCACGCCCGCCTCCCTCCGGGACGTCCGCGCCGGGCCCCGCGTCACCCGCTCACCAGAACGTCCCCTCCCGAGACTGGCGCCGCCCACGTTTTACGTATAACCTCTCCCGTCGACCACCCGTCCCGGAAGGCCCCGATGTCCCATCTCGCCCTGGTCACCCTCGTCGTCGACGACTACGACGAGGCGATCCGCTTCTACACCGACGCCCTCGGTTTCCGGCTCGTCGAGGACGCCCCGCGCCCCGACGGCTCCCGCTGGGTCGTCGTGGCGCCGGACGGCCGGGGCACCGGACTGCTGCTGGCCCGCGCCAAGGGGGACGGCCAGCGGGCGCGCGTCGGGGACCAGACCGGCGGACGGGTCGGGTTCTTCCTGCACACCGACGACTTCGGCCGCGACCACGCCCGTATGCTCGCGGCCGGCGTGACCTTCCTGGAGGAGCCCCGGCACGAACCGTACGGTTCCGTCGCCGTCTTCCAGGACCTGTACGGCAACCGCTGGGACCTGCTCCAGCCCGCCGGCTGACCCGCCCCGCCCCGTCGCACCCCGCCCGACCGAGAAAGACCGCACCATGACCGCTACGCGCGTAGACATCGATGTGATCCGCCGCCTCCCGAAGGCCGTCCTGCACGACCACCTCGACGGCGGCCTGCGCCCCGCCACCGTGGTGGAGCTCGCGGCGGAGATCGGGCACACCCTGCCCACCACCGACCCCGACGAGCTCGCCGCCTGGTACTTCGAGGCAGCCAACTCCGGCGACCTGGTCCGCTACATAGCCACCTTCGAGCACACCCTCGCCGTGATGCAGACCCGCGAGGGCCTGCTGCGCACCGCCGAGGAGTACGTCCTGGACCTCGCCGCCGACGGCGTCGTCTACGGCGAGGTGCGCTACGCCCCCGAGCTGAACACACGGGGCGGGCTGACCATGGCCGAGGTCGTGGAGACCGTCCAGGAGGGCCTGGCCGCCGGCATGGCCAAGGCCGCCGCGGCCGGCACGCCCGTGCGGGTGGGCACGCTGCTGTGCGGCATGCGGATGTTCGACCGGGTGCGCGAGGCCGCCGACCTGGCCGTCGCCTTCCGGGACTCCGGCGTCGTCGGCTTCGACATCGCCGGGGCCGAGGACGGCTTCCCGGCCGCCGACCACCTCGACGCGTTCCAGCATCTGCGCCGCGAGAGCGTGCCCTTCACCATCCACGCCGGCGAGGCGCACGGCCTGCCGAGCATCCACCAGGCCGTGCAGGTCTGCGGCGCGCAGCGCATCGGCCACGGCGTACGGATCACCGAGGACATCGTCGACGGCAAGCTCGGCAGGCTGGCCGGCTGGGTGCGTGACCGCCGGATCGCCCTGGAGATGTGCCCCACCTCCAACCTGCAGACCGGTGCCGCCACGTCGATCGCCGGGCACCCCATCACCGCGCTCAAGGACCTCGGCTTCCGGGTCACCCTCAACACCGACAACCGGCTCGTCTCCGGCACGACGATGACCCGCGAGATGGCACTGCTGGCCGAGGAGGCCGGCTGGACGGTCGAGGACCTGCGCACGGTCACCGTGAACGCCGTCAAGAGCGCGTTCATCCCGTTCGACGAGCGCAAGGCCCTCCTGGAGGACGTCGTGCTCCCGGGTTACGTGCTCTGAAGGCTCCCGGGTTACGCGCTCTGAAGGAGCCCGCGGACGTAGGCGGCCTGTCCGACGTGCTGGAGATCGTCGGACAGGACGCTGACCAGCCGGACCCCGAGGGTGACCGGCGGGTCCCAGTTCTCGTCGACGACCCGCTCCAGGTCCTGGGCGGTCACGGTCCGCAGCGCGCCCAGCGACTGCTCGTGCACGGCATCGTAGTAGCCGGTCAGCAGGTCGCCCGAGGACACCTGGACCTTGGCGACCTTCGCCGGGGTGTGGCCGTAGCCGGTGTCGTGGCGCGGCAGGTCGAGCCCGAACTTGCGGTGCCAGTCCTGCGCCAGCCACACCTGCTCGAGTCCGAAGGCGTCGGCGATGTGGTCGTCCTGGATCCGGGTGAGATGCCAGATCAGCCAGGCGATGGAGTTGGCGTCGGGGGAGGGGCGGGTGCCGAGCTCGTCGGGGCCGAGGCCCTCGACGGCCGCGTGGACCTCTTCGCGGATCCGGCCGTAGCCCTCGATGAGGATGTCCTTCGCATGCATGGGTCCACCATCGCGCATGTCCGCGTCAGGCGCCCCCGGTATCCAGCAACCCCATCAGCGCCCGTGCCGCCGGACTCGTGGCCTGCTCCGGGGGCAGCAGGGCGACCGTCCGGTACACGGTGTCGCCCGCGCCCTTGACCGGCAGGGCCGTGAGCGACGGCCGCTTGTGCCGGAAGTGGCGCGGTACGACGGCGATCCCCAGGTTCTCGTCGACCAGGTCCAGCAGGCCGTGCACGTCGTTGACCTCCAGGGCGACCGTCCGGCGCACCCCCGCGGCGGCGAACACGCTGTCGGTGGCCCGGCGCGGCCCCCAGTCCGGGTGGAAGTCGACGAACACCTCGCCGCCGAGGTCCTCGGGGGTGACCGCGGCGCCGGCCAGGGCGAGCGGATGGCTCGGGTGGCACAGCACGGTCATGGGCTCGCTGGTCAGCGGGACGGCCCGCAGCTGGTCGGTCTCCTCCCGGGCGGTCCGCACGGCGAAGGCGAGGTCGAGGCGCCCGGCCGCGACCTCCTCCGCGAGCGCGCCGGAGCCCGCCTGCCGCAGACAGATCTCCACGTCCGGATGCGCACGCCGGAAGGCCGCGAGCAGCCCCGCCACATGCACTCCGGCGACGCACTGCTCGGAGCCGAGCGCGAGCATCCCGCGCAGCACGCCCTGCACCGCCGCCACCGCCTCGTGCGCGGCCCGCACCTGCGCGAGGATGCGCTCCGCCTCGCACAGCAGCGCCCGGCCGGCCGGGGTGAGGGTCACCCGGCGGGTCGTCCGCACGAACAACGGCGTCTGCAGCTCCCGCTCCAGGGCCCGGATGGAGGCCGACAGACCGGACTGGGACACCATGAGGCGTTCGGCCGCACGGGTGAAATGCTGGTCCTCGGCGACCGCCACGAAGTGCTGGAGATGGCGCAGTTCCATGATTGAGCAGCCTAGCCGCTGAATCCCATCTGATTTACCTGTTGGACCACTGCCCGCAGGTCGCGACAGCATGGACGACGACCGGAACGGCGTCTCACGCGAGCCGCCCCCCCCGTGTGCCCACCTCTCTGGAGTCGCGTTGTACACCGCACACCCCGACCGCTACGCGGACATGCCCTACCGGCGCACCGGACGCAGCGGCCTCAAGCTCCCCGCGCTGTCGCTCGGCCTCTGGCACAACTTCGGGCCCGACCGCCCCGCCGAGACCCAGCGCGCCATCCTGCGCCGCGCCTTCGACCTGGGCGTCACCCACTTCGACCTGGCCAACAACTACGGCCCGCCGCCCGGCGCCGCCGAGGCGGCGTTCGGCGAGGCGCTGAAGGCGGACTTCGCGCCCTACCGGGACGAGCTGGTCATCTCGACCAAGGCCGGCTACCTGATGTGGCCCGGCCCGTACGGCGAGTGGGGCTCGCGCAAGTACCTGCTGTCCTCGCTCGACCAGAGCCTGAAGCGGATGGGCCTGGAGTACGTCGACATCTTCTACTCGCACCGCCCCGACCCGGAGACTCCGATGGAGGAGACGATGGGCGCGCTGCACTCGGCGGTGCAGCAGGGCAAGGCGCTGTACGTCGGCATCTCCAACTACTCGGCGGAGCAGACCCGCGAGGCCGCCCGGATCCTGGGCGAGCTGGGCACCCCGCTCCTCATCCACCAGCCGCGCTACTCGATGCTCGACCGGCGCCCCGAGGACGAGGGCCTGCTCGACGTGCTCGACGAGCTCCAGGTCGGCTCGATCGTCTTCTCCCCGCTGGAGCAGGGCCTGCTGACCGGCCGCTACCTCGACGGCATCCCCGAGGGGTCGCGCGCGGCGAGCGACAGCCCGTTCCTGAACTCCGACGCCGTCACCGAGGACCTGGTCGGCCGGCTGCGCGCGCTGGACGAGATCGCCACGTCCCGCGGCCAGACGCTGGCCCAGCTCGCCCTGGCCTGGGTGCTGCGCGGGGGCCGGGTCACGTCGGCGCTGGTCGGCGCGAGCAGCCCCCGCCAGATCGAGGACAGCGTCGCCGCGACGCGCAACCTGGACTTCGACGCGGAGGAACTGGCCCGCATCGACGCGGTGATCAAGGGCTGACCCTGCCCTCCCCGAGGGCTTCGACAGCGCCCACGGACCTCGACCGGTCCGCGGGCGCTGTCGCGTGTCCCGGAGGCTGACCAGGTCTCCGTCCGGTTCAGGCCACAGATGACCGTGAATATGCCAGCAGACTGGCCGGAAAGTCATGGTGACAGTGTTTCAGTCGTGAACATACTCGACAGCGAGGGTGCTTCACGTGGGGCGACGGCGCGCTCACACACCGCTCATGAGCCGCACAGGAAGCGAGGTCCGCCGACAGGCGAAAACGGCATCACGGGGGAGGCTGCGTGCACGACGAGTTCCTTTGCCATGTCACCGCGTACGGCGTCTGCGACGGACGGCGGATCGGCGTACCCCTCGGTACCTACCGCGCGCCCACCCTGGCCCTCGCCCTGTGGTGGCTGCGGGACCGGGCGTCCTGGATGGCCGAGCGATTAGACCCGCGACCGGAGTCCGAGCGCATCCCCGCCGCTGCGCTCGTCCCGGTCGCCGACACCGTGCCCGACGTCCCCGCCGTGCTGCGTGCCTGGTGCGGTGACGTGGATCAACAGGAGCTCATCGCCGACGAGTTGGCGGCGGGCCGGCTCGTGCGGATCGCCGTGAGCGACGACACCACCGAGTACGAACTGCTCGCCGAGTCGGTGGACGCCCTGCGCATGCAGCGCACCGTCCCCGCTCTGATCGTGCCCGTGGGCTAGCCCTCGGCAGGCGCCCCGAAGGCGGACGATCAGGCACGGCCCGCCCACCGGCGCTGAGTTGACCGATGTCGCAGGCTCGGGCCCCGCGGCTCTGTGCGGTGCCGTGGGACGCGGGGGGCGGTCCGCGCCCAACGCCGGCCGCCGCGCCGGCCTCCCCGCGGGTGCGCCTCCGCTCAGGTCGGACCCTCCCCGCGGGCATCCGGAGTGCCGACAGGCGCCCGCCCCCTTCGGCGGACGCCCCACGCCCACCGCCGCCTCAGTCCCGGACCCCGGGCCCCGCCGTCGCCGGGACCTCGCCGCGATGCCGCAGGCGCCGCGCCAGCAGGCCGCCGAGGAACCCCGTGACCAGGCCCCACAGCAGGGCCAGGCCGAGGGCGCCCCAGGTCCGGGGCTTCAGGAAGAGCTCCCCGGCCAGGCCGCCGCCCAGGTCGCCGATCCCGAGGATGGACAGGCCGTAGTGCGCGGAGATCCGCCCGACGAGGCAGATCATCAGCACCGTGAGCGCCAGCGCGACCGCCATGCGCAGCGCGTGCTGCCAGGGGCGCACCCGGGCGGGTGAGCGCCGGGCCATCACGACGGCGGCGGCCGGCAGCAGCACGGCGTCGGCGACGAGCAGCCACCACATCCGGACGTCCTGCTCGGCGAGCGTGCCCAGGTTCACCTCGGACACGTCCCGGCCGCGCAGCACCTCGTCGAGGACATGCGGCATGGGCAGCCCGAACGGCCCCTCCACGCGGCCGTTCCACGTCGCGCCGAGCCCGATCGTCAGCGCCGGCCACGCCAGGTTCGGCAGCCCGAGCAGCAGCACCGCGAACGTCTCCGCCACATGGCCCCGCGTCGCCGCCACCACCAGGCCGACCACGACACCCAGCACCACGTACGCCAGCAGCAGCACCACCATCGCGTACGCGGCCGGCCGCACCGACTCCTGGAAGCGCAGCAGCCGGGCCGGCAGCGGGGCGCCGCGCGCGGCCAGCAGCGCCAGCACCAGCACGCCCAGCAGCCACAGCGTGCCGAAGAAGACGCTCAGCGCCACGTCCGTCGTGAAGCCGACCTTGGGTTGGATGCCGAACAGGTCAACCAGATCGCCGAGCGCGTCCTCGCCGAGGTCGCCCAGGGACAGGGTGAAGGTTTGGCGCGCCCCCAAGGACAGGGCCACCACGGCCAGGACCCACAGGACGGCGATCCGGGCCGCCCAGCCCGCCAGTTCCCCGGCGCCCGCGACCGCCCGGCGCCGCAGCGGCCGCAGGAACCCGGCCGCCGCCACCAGCGCCCCGGTGAGCGTCACGGACAGCGGGATCACCGTCAGCTCGGCGTCGGACGAGGCCAGACCCCCGGCGCTGCCGGTGAGTTCGACCGTGCCGCCCACCGCCGTGACCAAGGTCGCGGCGACCACCCGCGGGAATGCACCGTCCGGCAGGTCCGCGGCCCCGGCGGCCCACAGACCCAGCGCCGCGACCACCCCCATGGCGACGGCCGTGGCCAGGACCACGACGAGGGCCTGCACCCAGCCGTGGGCGGCGACGGCCGGGCGGGAGGGGGTCTGCGCGCTCACGCTGCCCACGCTAAGCAGCACCCGGGTGCCTCGCCCGCCGGGAGGGCCGTCCGCGTCGGCCCGCGAGCCTCGATGAGCCGGAGCACGGAACGAGAACGGAGCGCACCGCCCGGGGAAGCCCCCGCCGTCGGTGGGCGCGTCCTGCCCGACCTCACCCGGCACGGGCACGCCGGCGAGTCCGGGCACCTCCACGCCGGAGACGTCGGCACGGCGGACCACGACGTCCGAGCCGCCCCCGAGCCCGGGACCACGACGTCCGAGCCGCCCCCGGACGGCCGTACGACCGCCACGGGCTCCGCCTCCACCGGACCGGGGACGGACTCCTCGTGGCTGTGACGTACGGCGCCTCACGGAGTTGGACTGCTCGGCGCCGCACTGGGTACGAGGACTGGTGCAGTAGTGTCCGGCGATGCCGGCTACCGAGAGAGAAACGATGATCGACCACGTGGACGAGGCAGTGATTCCGACTGGTTTCGACGTGCCCGTGGAGCCGCTGCGGCGCACGGCGCACTTCAGCGGGGAACAGGGCTGCATCGCCGAGGCGCGGTCCTTCGCCGCGCTGTTCCTCGGCCGGCTCAGGACCGAATGGTGCGCCACCATCGGGCGGCCCGTGGAGGAACAGGTGCTTCTCGTGGTCAGCGAGCTGATCACCAACGCGGACCGGCACAGCAACGGCCCGTACATCCTGGACCTGGAGGGCACCGACGACACGGTGTCGGTCTGCGTGTACGACAGCAGCTCCGCGCTGCCCCGCCGCTTCCCCAAGGACCCCGAACGCATCGGCCGGCACGGACTGGAGATCGTCCACGCGCTGGCCGCCGAGGTCGTCGTGGAACGCGTCCCGGTCGGCAAGCGCGTCCGTGCGGTCATGCGCCTCGGCGCCGAGTGACGGGCGCCCCGCCCGATTTCGTCCAGGGCGGAACGCGCCCGCCTTCCCCTGACGCCCCCGGCTCCTAGGCTGGGACGGTGAGCGAACAAGCGCCGAACGAAGCCCGCGTCATCCCCCTGCGCCGAGCGGTCCAGCGTCCGGCCGCCGTACGCCCGGGGACGACCCGCCCCCCGTCCGAACGGCCCGCGCCCGCCCGGTCGTCCACCGCGCCCGGCACCGCCGCGCCCACCGCCGCACCACCGGCGGCCACGCCCAGGGAGCCCCTGTGGCGCGACCTGGTCGGCGACGTCCTGCGCCGGGAACGCCTCGCCCAGGAGCGCACGCTCAAGGACGTGGCCGACGCGGCCCGGATCTCCATGCCCTACCTCTCCGAGGTCGAGCGCGGCCGCAAGGAGGCCTCCTCCGAGGTCCTCGCGGCCGCCGCCCGCGCCCTGGGCCTCGGTCTGGGCGACCTGCTGACGCTCGTCCAGACCGAGCTGACCCGGGTCACCTCCCGCCGGGTGCCCCCGTCCGGACGCGGCGGGACCGGCTCGCCCCACGACGGGCTGCTGTGCCTGGCCGCGTGACGCGGTGCCGGCGCCTCAGACCCGCACGAGGCGCCGGCTCACCACCTCGTCGGCGAGCCCGTACGCGACGGCCTCCGGCGCCGTGAACACCTTGTCGCGGTCCATGTCCGCGCGCAGCGTCGTCAGGTCGTGGTGGGTGTGCCGCGCCAGCACCTCCTCGACCTGCGAGCGGATGCGGACCATCTCCTTGGCCTGGAGGGCCAGGTCGGACACCACACCCCGGCTGCCGCCGGTCGCGGGCTGGCCCAGCAGGACCCGGGCGTGCTCCAGCACGAACCGCCGGCCCGGGTCCCCTCCGGCCAGCAGCACGGCGGCCGTGGACGCCGCCTGTCCCACGCAGAACGTGGAGATCGGCGCCTGGACGTACGTCATGGTGTCGTAGATCGCCATGAGCGAGGTGTACGAGCCGCCCGGGGAGTTGATGTAGAGCGAGATCTCGCTCTCCGGCGCCGACGACTCCAGGTGCAGGAGCTGCGCGATGACGACGTTGGCGACGCCGTCGTCGATCTCGGTGCCGAGGAAGATGATCCGCTCGGACAGCAGCCGGCTGAACACGTCCGAGGACCGCTCACCGTGCGCGGTGCGCTCCGTGACGTACGGAATCGTGTAGTTCCCCATGATCACAGTCCCATCCGTCGCCTGGACGCGGCCGGGCGGACGTCCGCGAGGGACTCCAGGACCCGGTCCACCATGCCGTACTCCCTGGCCTGCTCGGCCGTGAACCAGCGGTCGCGGTCCCCGTCCCGGGAGATGGTCTCCGGGGTCTGACCGGTGTGCTCGGCGGTGATCCGCTCGATGGTCCGCTTGGTGAAGTCCAGGTTGTCCGCCTGGATCTCGATGTCCGCGGTGGTGCCCCCGATGCCCGCCGACGGCTGGTGCATCATGATCCGCGCGTTCGGCAGCGCGTACCGCTTGCCCGCCGTGCCGACGCTCAGCAGGAACTGGCCCATGCTGGCGGCGAAGCCCATGGCGAGCGTCGAGACGTCGTTCGGGATGAGCCGCATCGTGTCGTAGACGGCCAGGCCCGCGTGGACCGAGCCGCCCGGGCTGTTGATGTACAGGCTGATGTCGGTGCGCGGGTCCTCCGCCGACAGCAGGAGCAGTTGGGCGCACACCCGGTTGGCGGACGCCTCGGTGACCTCGGTGCCCAGCAACACAATGCGCTGGCCCAGCAGTTGGGAGGCGAGCTGGTCGTCGAACCGGGTCGGCGGGGTCTCGCCCTCCTCCGCGCGGGGCGTGAGCGTGACAGGTGGGGTCATCGGTCCTCCTCGGTGATGGGATGCCGTCGCCTCCCACTGTCGGCCGGGCCGGGTGCCACCGGTGGCCTTCTCTGCCTGCGGCAGATCGGCCGAGGGCAGAGCGCCCCCGGCCCGGGACAGCCCCGTCCGGCGTTTGTCCGGACATCGGGGCTCCGCTTACGATCGGCTGCCACCGCAGCCCCAGGAGCCCCGCATGCCAGCCGCCCGCCCCCGCATCCTGTACGTCAGCGACCTCGCGTACCCGGCCCGCGGGCGCCGCTACTGCGACGAGGACATCCATCTCACCTCCCGGCTGCGCGAGGACCTCGACCTGGCGCTGTGCCACCCCCGCGACGCGGCGGCGCTGATGGACGCCTTCGACGCGGTCGTCGTCCGCAACAGCGGCCCCGTCCTCGGCTACCAGGACGTGTACGACGACTTCCGGCGCCGCGCGCTCGCCGCCGGGACCCGCGTGTACAACCCGCTCACCGGCAAAGGGGACATGGCGGGCAAGCAGTACCTGCTCGACCTGACCGCCGCCGGGTTCCCGGTCATCCCCACCGTGGACCGGGCCGAGGACCTGCACCTGCTGCCCGGCGCCGGGCGGTACGTGGTCAAGCCCAGGCTCGGCGCCGACTCCATCGGGCTGCGGATGGTCTCCGGGGCCGAGGCACGCGAGGCCGCCGACGGAACCGTCCTGGTGCAGCCGCACGTCGACTTCGCCTACGAGGTGTCGTTCTACTTCGTCGACGACGCCTTCCAGTACGCCCTGTACGCGCCGCACACCGACCGGCGCTGGCAGCTCGAACCGTACGAACCGAGCGCCGCCGACCTGGACTTCGCCCGGCGCTTCGTCGAGTGGAACACCATCGGGCACGGCATCCAGCGCGTCGACGCCTGCCGTGCCCCGGACGGCGCCCTGCTGCTGGTGGAGCTGGAGGACCTGAACCCCTATCTCTCCCTGGACGCCGTGGACGACACCCGGCGGGACGCCTTCGTCACCGCCATGAAGGAGTCGCTGCGCCGTTTCGTCACCGGTTCCGCTCCAGCGGGCGCCTGAACCGGCGGGGCGGCACCGCCGTATCTCTTCCCGGGGATTGGCCAACCCGTGCACGACGGGACGGAAGGAGAGCGGTGTGCCCACCCAGCCCGACCCCGCGGAACCCGGCGAAGGACCGGCCCTGGAACCGATCCACGTGCTGCGCCCACGCCGTACCGACGCGCTCGCGGAACTCTTCCGCGAGTGGGAGGAGGACGCCGGCCGAGGGTACGAGACGGTGGCGCTGCCCCGGCCCGCCCCCGGCGCCGAGGACGCCACGCAGGAGCTGCCGGCCGTCCCCGGCGACGGCGAGACCGTCCCGTACGGCGGCGCCGGTCCCGCTCCGGTCGCGCACGGCGCGGGCTTTCGCCGTACCGTCCTCGCGGTGACCGTGACGGCCGCGGCGGTCCTCGGCTTCGGCGGGGCCCTCCTGCTGACGGGACGCGACGGCGGCGGCAGCGGGGCGGCCCGGGAACCCGCCGCGTCCGCGAAGCCCTCCGCCCCGGCGTCCGAGGCAACCGGCGGGGACGCGGCCGGAGCCGACGCGGGCTGCGCGGCGTCCTTCCGGACCGTCTCCAGCTGGCAGGGCGGCTTCCAGGGGGAGGTGACGGTGACCGGTGCCCCGTCCGCGGCCGTCTCGGCCTGGACGGCGACGGTCGTACCGGCCGGCGGCGCCCGGCTGACCCAGGTCTGGGACGGCACGCTGTCCACCGGGGCCGACGGCTCGGCGACCGTGGCCAACGCGGACTGGAACGGCAGCCTCGCACCGGGCGCGAGCGTCACCTTCGGCTTCCTGGCGGCGACCGGGTCGGACGCCTCGCCGTCGGCGGAGGTCAGCTGCGCGGCACGCGGCGAGGAGCCCTGACCGGTGACCCGCCGCCGCGTCAGCGCCCGCGCTCGACCAGCGCCTGCGACACCGCGCGGACACTGCGCGCGATGTGCTGCAACTGCATGACCTCGGCCGCGTACATCTTGATGGTGTGCTCGATGACCGACTCGGGAAGCCCCAGCGCCGGCAGGTCGGCCCGGGCGGTCTGCAGCGCGGTGCGTGCGACCCGGATCTCGTGCTGCACCTGGATCTGCGCGTGCCGGGCCAGCAGGACGGGGTGGCGGATCAGCGCGGGGTAGCTGGCGTAGCGGGCCGGCACGAGGTCGCGCAGCCACTTGGCCGCGGAGCGTTCCCAGTCGTAGGAGCCGGGGGTCTTGACCTGGCACGGCCAGTCCGGGCTGATGCGCGTCGTCGTCAGGGGCATGATCATCGCTTCCACGGGTGTGCGGCGTCGTCCGGGGTGTCCGACGGGGTTTCGGCGCGGCCCCGGCCTAGGGGATGACCGGGGCCGCCGCCACCGGGCACACGCGCAGGCGGTGCCCGACCGAACAGCCCGTGCGCCGACGCGGGTAGGAGACGGCGGCAGGCGCTGTTCGTTGTGGAGCCCGTCGCGGCTGCCGGGACGCACACGACGGATGGGACGACGTGTGCATGAGCGGACCGGCTGCCTTCTGTCGGGCGGGTGATACGTGTGCAGTATTTATATATGCCGTCTGGTTTGCAAGGCGTATGAAAACATTCATGCGTGATTTGAAGTGAAAGCTGCCCGTGTGCCGTGGTTCGGCAGGTGGGGTGGGAGAGCGGGCCGGTCAGTCCCGCAGGAAGAACTGGTGCTCCTCGGAGATCTGCTCGTAGTCCTCCAGGCGCCCCTGGGTGCGCTCCGGGTCGGCGTCGGTCATGGCCTGGAGCAGCGCGGCCGCCATCACGCCGGGCGCCGCGTAGGAGTCGAAGACCAGGCGGGAGCCGGTGCCCGTGGCGAAGACGACGTCGGCGGCGTCCGCCACCGGGCCGAGCGCGAGATCGGTGACGAGGGCGATCTTCAGGCCGGCGCTGCGCGCCACCTGCACCGCGGTGAGCGTCTCCTGGGCGTGCCGGGGCATCGAGAACGCCAGCACCCAGGTGCCGCCTGCCTCGCGCGACTGGAGCAGGGCGTCGTAGGCGACACTGCCGCCCCGGGTGACCAGCCGTACGTCGGGGTGGATACGGCGGGCCGCGTAGGCGAAGTACTCGGCGAGGGAGGCGGAGATGCGCAGCCCGAGGATGGTCAGCGGCGTGGAGCGGGACAGCTTGCGGCCGACGTCGATCACCTCGTCGGGGTCGACGAAGTCCCGCCGCAGGTTCTCCAGGTTCTCGATCTCGGCGTCCACGGCGGCCTGCAGCTCGTTGGCGCCGTTCTCCTCGGACGCGGGACCGCCCGCGAACGTCCCCAGGGCGATCGACTGCAGCTTCTCCCGCAGCGCCGGGTAACCGCTGAAGCCCACCGCCGCGGCGAACCGCGTCACCGACGGCTGGCTGACCCCGGCCCGCTCCGCGAGATCGGTGATCGACAGGAACGCCGCCTCCGTGAGGTGCTCGATCAGGTACTGGGCGATCCGGCGCTGCCCGGGCGACAGTCTGGGCTGGTCGAAGAGGGTCCGGAGCTGGGAAGTCGGGGAAGCCTCCGCTTCCGGAGCGGTCTTTCCCGAGGTGATCGCGGACGCCTGCGCACGCGCCTGCTGGGGCGAGGGCGAAGGCGTGCCTCCATTGTCTTCCACAGTGCCTCAACATAGCCCACACACCGTGGTGACCAGGGATCGAACGGGCGCCCGCTCACCGCCGGTAGAGGGTGATCGAGTGTCCGATCGTATCGACGGGGCGACTGCCGGCGATCAGCCGGGCCAGCCGGCCGGTCGCCTTGGCCGCCGCCGAGTCGGACACGACGAGCAGTCCGCGCACCTCGTGCGGCGGCACCTCGCGCGGATCGCGGGCCCGGATGCCGTAGTACGACGGCACCCCGCTGCCCTTGTAGACCAGCCAGACCCGCTCGTGCGGGTACCGCTCGCGCAGCCGGTCGGCCAGCCGTCCCAGGTCCTGGCCCCAGTCCACGTTCGAGTCGTGCAGCCGCAGCCGGGTCTGCGCCGGACCGCCGAACGCCTCGTTGGAGTAGGGGAGATAGTAGGGGAACGTCCGCAGCGAACTGACCGCGACGAACGCCACCAGCGCCGCCACCCCGGCCGTGACCCACCGCCGTCGCACGGCGAGCGCGCACCCCGCGGCCACGGCCAGGAACATCGGCACGAACAAGGCGTACCGCGTCCCGAAGTTGCGCGCCCCGAGCATCGCCGCGGCCAGCAGCACGGCGGCGGGCACCAGCAGATAGGGCGCCGCCGGCCGCAGCCGCCGTACCGCGAGCGCCGCCGCCGCGCCCGCCGCCCCGAGCGCGAGCATGCCGAGGGGCGTCTTCACGAGCAGCGCGGCGGGCAGGTAGTACCAGAGCGCCCCGGTGTAGAGCCGGCCGAACAGGAAGCCCTGCCAGGGGTGGTTCTCGAAGGCGAACTGGACGCGCATGCCGTCCCGGTAGGACTCGGGGAACGGCAGCAGGTCCACCGCCAGACCCCGCAGGCCGTGCACGACCGGCACCGGCTGGTCCGGGTCCCAGCGCAGCCGCGGATCGACCAGCAGGTAGGACACCCAGACGACGGCGACCGCGACCAGCGCCATGACGCCGGCGGCCGCGGCCGCCCGGCGCAGTGCCGGGCGCCGGGGCAGTGACGGCGGCCGCGCGGACCACACCGACAGCGCGGTGAGCGCGAGCAGGACGGGCACGGCCGGGAGTGTGCTCATCTTCGTCGCCAGGGCCGCCCCCAGCGCCGCTCCGGCGAGCGGCACGTACCGGCGCGGCCGGCGGCGTGCCCGCCACGCCAGCCATGCGGACATGAGCACGAACCCGGCCGCCGGGACGTCGAGCGTGGCGAGCGAACCGTGCGCGATCAGGTCGGGGGAGAAGGTGTACAGCCCGAGCGCCACCAACCCCGCGAGCCGGCCCGCGAGTTCGCGGGCGAAGACGAAGGCGACCCAGCCGAACACCAGCGTCAGGACGATCACGGGGAGCCGTGCGAACAGCATCACCCGCCACGGGTCGTTGCCCGACTCGTACAGCAGGTGCCGGCCCAACTCGCCCTGGTCGCCGCTGAATCCGGAGTCCAGGTGCGGATCGGCGAGCGCCACCCCCAGCCCGATCACGAGCTTGCCGAGCGGCGGGTGCTCGGGGTTGTGGACCAGTTCGTGCGTGTGCAGGTACTCGGCGGCCGTGCCCACGTAGACGGGCTCGTCGATCGTCGGCGTCTGCTGCACGGCCGTCGTCACCATGGCCACGGCCATCTGCCCGAGCAGCAGCACCACCAGCAGGGGCAGCGGCCACCGCGGTCCCCCTGAGGGCCGTTCACCGGCGGTGCCGGAGGGCGCCTCCGGCACCGGCGACGTGACCGCGACCGGGTTCTGTTCGAGCGCCATCATCCGCTCCGCGGTGCCGCCGGCCCCGGACCCGGGGTGACGCCACCAGCCTCGGGAGTCGTACCGGCAGACCTTCCGCCGTGCCCAGGGGTACGGCTCGGGCGGGGCACGGGTTCACCCTGACGCGGTGTCACGAGGGCAGCGCGGTCGCCGGGACCACCAGGTCGGCCCGGTCCCGGGTCGCGGCGACCAGCTCCGCGTTGCGCTGGTCCGAGCGGGTCACCCAGGCCACCGCCTCCTCGTGCGTCTTGCCGAACCGCTCGTGACGGGCGATCAGCCGACGCAGCCGTTCCCGCTCCTCCAGCTCGCAGAACCACACCTCGTCCAGCTGGGGCCGCACGAGCGCCCAGGCGCCCGTCTCCAGCAGCAGGTAGTTCCCCTCGGTGACGACCAGCCGGGCCGTGGGCTCCACCGGCACGGCACCGGCGATCGGCTGTTCCAGGACCCGTTCGAAACAAGGGGCGTAGACGGTGCCGTCGCCGGTCTCCTCGTGCAGCCGCCGCAGCAGGGCCGCGTACCCGGCCGCGTCGAAGGTGTCCGGGGCGCCCTTGCGCTCGCGGCGGCCGAGCCGTTCGAGCTCGGAGTCGGCGAGGTGGAAGCCGTCCATGGGCACATGGGCCACCCAGGGGTCGCCTGTTCCGTTCAGTTCCCGCACCAGGGTCTCGGCCAGGGTCGTCTTGCCCGCCCCGGGGCTGCCCGCGATGCCCAGGACGGCACGGCCGCCCCCGTCGGCCAGGGATCGGGCGCGGTCGAGGAGGTCTGCGAAAGTCGGAGCCACACAGCAGAGTGTGGCATCCGGGTGGCGTCGGTCCACCCCCGGTGGGCGCGCTGACCGGGGCGGACGCGCCATCCGTGCGGCACCTGGCGGAACCCACCCCCCGCCCATGCCCGGTACGGGTTAGTTTGTCGATGTTTTTAATCTTTTCGGCTCCCCGCGCCACTGGCCGGGCCGCGGGGCCAGAAGACCCGCGACGCGCGGGGGTGAGGGGTGATCGATGGCGCACGGCACCAAGCCCATGCTCATGAGCGCGGGACGGCCCGATCAGCGGACCGGGACCGGCCGGCCGCGGCGGCTGCGCGGCGACCTCCTGCTCGCGGCCGTGGCCGGCGCCTTCACCGTCGCGCAACTCCTGCTCGTGGGCCCCGCCATGGGCCTGGGCTGGGACGAGATCGTCTACGTCAGCCAGGTCTCCGCCGACACGCCCGCCGCCTTCTTCAGCGCCCCCCGCTCGCGCGGCGTCTCCCTGCTGGTGTGGCCCGTCGCCTCCTGGTCGTCGTCCACGATCCTGCTCCGCGTCTACCTCGCCGTCCTGTCCGGACTCGGCCTGTACGTGGCCCTGCGGGTATGGCGCGGGCTGTTCCCGGCCCGGGTCCTGGCCGGCGCCGGCGCGTTCTTCGTCACCCTGTGGATCACGATGTTCTACGGCCCGCAGGCCATGCCCAACCTCTGGGTCGCGTTCGGCGCGCTGATCTGCGTCGGCTGCTTCCTGCGGGTCCGCGCCGACCGCTTCGACACCCCCGCCCTGTGGGGTGTCGTCGGCGGCGCCGCGCTGATGGCCTGGATGCGGCCCACGGACGCCGTGTGGGTGACGCTGCCGCTGCTCGTCCTCGTGGCCGTCCGGCGCCACTGGCGGCTCGGCGGCGCACTCGCCGGGGGTCTGGCCGCCGGGGGCGTGGAGTGGGTCGTCGAGGCGTTCCTCGCCTTCGGCGGACTGCGCGAACGGCTCAACGAGGCGTCCCGCATCCAGGGCGACCTGGGCTGGAACATCGCCGTCGACGACCAGATGCGCAGCCTCATGGGAACCGCCCTGTGCCGGCCCTGCGGCGGTGAGCTCCCCCACCCGGGCATCTACGCCTGGTGGCTCACGCTCCCGGTGCTCGCCGGCTACGCCCTCTTCGTCGCCGTCCGCTCCGGCCGCACCCGGCGCACCCTGCTCCCGCTGGCCTGCGCCACCACGGCCGCCGTCCCCTACCTGTTCCTCATCGGCTACGCCGCCCCCCGCTTCCTGCTGCCCGCCTACGCGCTGCTCGCCATCCCGGTCGTGGACGCGCTGTTCCACCTGGCCGTGGGCAAGGACGGGCGCCGGCGCCCGGTGGCCCTCGCCGTGATCGGTCTGGCGCTCGCCGGTCACCTGGGCGTGCAGTTCGCCGTCCTGGACAGCACCGTGGACCGCACCACCGAGGCCCGGCTCGCCTGGGCCCGCTCGGCCACCGAGCTCCACCGGCTCGGCGTACGCCCGCCCTGCCTGCTCACCGGGGAGCAGGCCATCCCCATCGCCTTCTACGCCGGCTGTGCCTCCGGCGCCGTCAGCGGCCACAACGCCGACACCTCCGAGGCCGCCATCCTGGACACCGCCCGCCGCACCTCCGTCGCGGTCCTCAGCCCGCGCCGCGGCAACGGCCCCGCGTACGCGCGCACGTGGGAACTGCACCGCCTGCCCCGCCTGGACGCCCGCGTCGCCCCGCTCCCGGGCGCGGGCGGCTCTGGATGACGCCGGACCCGGCCCTCACCCCCGCCCGGCGCGCACGCGCCTACGCGCACACCGCCCTCACCCTCGCCGTCCTGTCGGCCGTGGTGTGGCTGGCCTGGCGCCACTGGCCGGTGCTGCACACCGGCGCCGTCCGGCTCGCCACCGCCGACCGGGCCTGGCTGCTGGCCGCCGCCGCGGCCACCCTGACCACCTGGCCGTGCGCGGCGCTCGCCCAGCAGGGGGCCGTGCTGCGGCGACTGCCGCCCACGGCCCTGGTGGGCGCTCAGTTCGCCGCGTCCGCCGCGGGCCATGTGCTGCCCGCCGGACTCGGCTCCGGCGCGGTGAACCTGCGCTACCTCGTGCGGGCCGGCCTGCCGCTCGCCCACGCCGCCACCGCGCTGGCCGTCAAGGGCACCGCCGGGGTGGCCGTACGGGCGGTCCTGATCGCCGGCCTCGTGCTGGCCTGCCCGGGTGCGCTGCGTCTGCCGCGGGGCGGCGGGGGAGTACCGGCCGCCCTGTGCGCGGCGGCCCTGTGCCTCCTGCTGCTGAGCGCCACCGTACGGTCCCGGGGCCGCGCCGCCCTGGCCGCGCTGCGCGGCCACAGCGTCGCCGTCCACGCCCGGCCGGCCCGGGCGGCGGCCCTGTGGGGCGGCTCCCTCGGGTACGTCCTGGGGCACTGCGCCGCGCTCACCGCCGTCGCCCAGGCGGTCGGGCTGACCCTCGGCCCGGCCCGGCTGGCCGTGCTGTACCTCGCGGCGAGCGGGGCGGCCGCGCTGCTGCCGACGCCCGGCGGCCTCGGCTCCCTGGACGCCGTGCTCGCCTACGCCCTCACCACGGCCGGAGCGCCGGCGGCCACCGCCGCCTCCGCGGTCCTCGGCTACCGGCTGCTGACGGTGTGGCTGCCGCTGGTCCCGGGCCTGCTGGTCCTGGCGCTGCTGGTCCGGCGCCGGACGCTGTGATCCGTGAGTCCCGTACCTCGATCTCGCGCCGCCACCGCACGAACTGCTTGGCCGGATCGCCGGTGTACGCCCACGGGGTGCGGGTGGCGCGCCCGGCCAGCATCCGCAGCAGCGGCCCGGCGATGTCGTGGACGCCCGCCTGACAGGCGGCGTGCGCCAGGTGGTTGAGGTCCCGCACCTCGGCCGGGGCCACGGCGGTCCCGGGGCGACCCGTGATCCAGCGCTCCCAGGTGCGGCGGACGTCCCCGACGGCGCCGTCGCCGCTCCAATGCGTGCCGAGCCCCATGGAGGCGTGCTGCCCGCCACTGGCGTCCAGGGCGTAGCGGTACTCCTCGACCCGGGCGTACTGGACCAGCACCGGGAGCGGGCAGCCGGGCGGCGCCACCCCGGCCGCGTCCCGGGCGAAGTCGTACATCAGTCCGTGCGAGCCGTGCCACCGGGACGAGTAGTAGTGGAGCACCTGCAGGTGCCCCTCGACGCTGAACGGGTCGCGGTGGTGCAACTCGTCCCACCAGCGGCCCAGTTCCCGCCGGCGCACCCCCGACGGATACAGCCGCGCGACGGAGATGAGCGACACCCACGGCGTCGGGTCCTCCGGGTGCGCCTCGGTGGCCCGCAGGCACGCCAGGACCGCCGCGTCGACGCGCCGCTGGTCGACGGGGACGCCCCGGCCGCCGGTCACGGCGAGGGTGAACGCCCGGGCCGTCTCGGTCGCCGCCCGCAGCACGAGCGCGTCGGCGTCGCGGGGTTCGGCGGCCAGCCAGGACTCCGCCGTCGAACTGGCCGCGCACGCCTGCGCCAGCGAGCGGACCCGGTGCCCGCGGGACGCCCAGTCGGAGCCGGTGTCCCGCAGCAGCTCCCGCAGGCCCTGCCAACGGCCGATGACGATGTCCTGACGGGCGCGGGTGAGGGCGGCGTCGCCGCAGTCGGGGTCGAAGTCGGGGGTGAGATCGCGTCGGGAACCGCCTCGCGCCATCCTGGGCCTCCGTCAGAAGTCGGTGGGAGAGCCCTCGTGGACGAGGGAGGAGGAGCCGTCACGGGCGGCGGGCACGTAGTCCGCCTCGACGGTCCGCGTGGCGTCCAGCGCGGCCGGCCGGTAGTAGTCGCTGCCCTGCCGCCAGTACCAGACCATCGGGATCACGCCGGCCGCCAGACCGCCGATGCCGATGCCGATCGCGCAGCCGCTCAGCTCGCCCAGCGACTCGATGAGGATCGCGAACATGAACAGCGACCCGAACAGCGGCCACACCCCGCCGAGCAGGAAGTCCCGCACCGACCTGAGCAGCAGCCCGCGGTAGGCGACGACCGCCGCGAGTCCCGTCAGGCCGTAGTAGACGGCGATCTGCAGTCCTATCGCGGCGATCGCCTCGTGGAGGATGTCGCCCACCGTGCCGAGGAGGTTGGACGCGACGAACATCGCCGGTGCCACCACCCCGACGACCGCGATCGCCACCCAGGGCGTGTTCCAGCGCCGGTGCACCCGGCCGAGCGCGGCCGGCATCGTCCGGTCCCGGCCCATCGCGAACAGGGAGCGCGTCACCTGGATCAGCGTGGTCTCCAGGGTGGCGACGGTGGAGAGCATCACCGCCCCGATCAGCACCTTGCCGCCCCAGCCCGGCCACACCTCCTCGCCGAGCACGGCCAGCAGGTTCGCGTCGTTCTCCCGGATCTGCCGGGACGACAGGAGGACGTTGACCGCGATGGTGAAGACCTCGAACAGCAGGAAGACGACGCCGAGCCCGACCAGACCGGCCAGCCCCGTCGTCCGGCGGCTGTCCCGGGTCTCCTCGCTGAGGTTGCTCGCGACGTCCCACCCCCAGTAGTAGAACGCGGCGATCAGCGCCCCGGAGGCGAACCCGGCGAGCCCGTCGAAGTGCCCGAAGCCCAGCCAGGACCAGTCGAACGCGCGGGCCCCGTCGGCGCGGAACAGGGCGAGCACCGCGAACAGCCCCAGGATGAGCAGTTCGGCCCCCGTCAGCACGAACTGGGCCCGCACGGTGAGCCGGGCCCCGCCCAGCACCACCACAAGCATGACCAGGAACCAGCAGGCGCCCACCAGTGTGGACAGTGCGGTGTCGTGGGCGAGCCCCTCGTCGAAGAGGGCCAGCGTCATCGCGCCGGCCGGCAGCGACCCCGCCACCATGAAGATCGTCGCCGACACGACCAGCGCCCAGCCGCAGAGGAAGCCCAGGAAGGGGTGCAGGGTGCGTCCGACCCAGGAGTAGCCGGCCCCGGCGTGCACGGCGATCCGGTTGAGCCGGCTGAAGGCGAGCGCGATGCCCAGCATGGGTATCGCGCAGTACAGCAGCGCGGCGGGACTGGCGAGCCCCACCGCGCCCACCAGGACCGCGGTGGTCGCGGCGATCGAGTACGCCGGGGCACTGCCCGCGACCGCCATCACCACGGTCTCGAAGGTGCCGAGGGCGTTGGCCTGGAGCCCTCTGCCCCTGGGGTTGCTCATGGCTGCGCCGCTTTCCGTCGTGCACGGCGCACGGGACCCGGCCCCGGCGCCGTAAAGAGTGTGGGGGGTGGGACAGCGCCACCAACCTCGAGGGATGACCTCGGGCCGGGGCGGCCGACATGGGAGTGGCGGACACTGTACGCCGTTGCGTCGCAGGGTGGTCACGCGGTGTGTGCGAGAGATGATAGCCACAAGTGGGAGGCCGTACGGGGGCGTCGGGGATCTTCCTGGGTTGGACACGGCGCTTCGGGAAACGCGGTTCAGGACACGCGCGGGCACGACAGCCGCCGCGCCTGAGTGAGGGAGGCAGGCATGGGCGAGAACACCCCCGAGCCGATGGCCGACGACGCGTACCAGCCCACCGGCAGCAACGAGGAGCAGGAGGACGGGGCGCCGCTCGACATGCAGGACGCCCTCGACGAGCGGACGTACGACGACATCCTGGACGAGGGCTACTCACCGCCGGAGAAGCCGCTCGGCGTGACCAAGTACGGCACCACCGCGGCCGAGCAGCACGAGGGCGAGAGCCTCGACCAGCGGCTCGCCGAGGAGGTCCCGGACATCGGGGTGCCCGACGGCGACGGCATCGGCGACCTGCCGGGCGGCGAGGGCGAACCCGTCGACCCGGAGGCGGGCGACGAGCGGTCCGGCCGCCTGGTCGCCCCGGACGAGGGCGCGCACACCGACACCGTGAAGGAGGAGGTCGCCGGCGACGTGGGCATCGACGCCGGGGCGGCCGGCGCCGAGGAGGCCGCGATGCACGTGGTGGACGACGAGGAGCTGTAGGCGCCGCCCGCCGCTCAGTTCACCATGTGGTCGATCTGCCGCAGCCGGTTCGTGGCGTCGAGGGCGGCCACCTTGTAGGACTCCGCAAGTGTCGGGTAGTTGAACACCGCGTCGACCAGGTAGTCGACGGTCCCGCCGTACCCCATCACCGACTGGCCGATGTGGATGAGTTCGGTCGCGCCCGTGCCGAAGCAGTGGACCCCCAGCAGGGTGCGGTCCCCGGGCGAGACCAGCAGCTTCAGCATGCCGTGCGAGTCGCCGATGATCTGCCCGCGGGCCAGCTCGCGGTAGCGGGAGATGCCGACCTCGAACGGCACCCGGTCCTCCGTGAGCTGGTCCTCGGTCCGGCCGATGAAGCTGATCTCCGGGATGGTGTAGATCCCGATCGGCTGGAGGTGGTGCATCCGGCCGACGGGCTCCCCGCACGCGTGATAGGCGGCCGCCCGCCCCTGTTCCATCGAGGTGGCCGCCAGCGCGGGGAACCCGATGACGTCGCCGACCGCGTAGATGTGCGGCACCTCGGTGCGGTAGTGCTCGTCCACCGTGATCCGGCCGCGGGCGTCCGCGGTCAACCCGGCCTCGGCCAGGTCCAGTTCGTCGGTGAGGCCCTGCCGGCCCGCCGAGTACATCACGGCGTCGGCCGGTATCTTCTTGCCGCTCTCCAGGACGGTGAGCGTGCCCCGGGCGTGCCGCTCCACCGCGGCGACCGTCTCGCCGAAGCGGAACGTCACCGCGAGGTCCCGCAGGTGGTACTTCAGCGACTCGATGACCTCGACGTCGCACATGTCGAGCATCCCCGGGCGCTTCTCGACCACGGTGACCTTGCTGCCGAGCGCGGCGAACATCGACGCGTACTCCATGCCGATCACCCCGGCCCCGACGATCACCATGGACCGCGGGACCCGTTCCAGCGACAGGACGTTGTCCGAGTCCATGATCGTCTGGCCGTCGAACTCCACACTGGCGGGCCGCGCGGGCCGGGTGCCGGTGGCGATGACGACGTGCTCGGCGGTGAGCAGCCGCTCCTGGCCGGCGACCTCGCGCAGGGCGACCGTGTGCGGGTCGACGAAGCGGCCGACGCCGGCGTACAGGGCGACCTGGTTGCGGGAGAGCTGGCTGCGGATGACGTCGACCTCGCGGCCCACCACGTGCCGGGTGCGCGAGGTCAGGTCGGCGACGGTGATGTCGTCCTTGAGCCGGTAGCTCTGACCGTACAGGTCGCGCTGAGTGAGGCCGGTGAGGTAGAGCACCGCCTCGCGCATGGTCTTGGACGGGATGGTCCCGGTGTGGAGGGAGACGCCGCCGACCATGTCGGGGCGGTCCACGACGGCGACGCGACGGCCGAGCTTGGCGGCGGCGATGGCGGCCTTCTGGCCGCCCGGTCCGGATCCGATGACGAGCATGTCGTAGTCGGGCACCTCAGGAGTCTGGCAGCCGGTGGGCCCCTTCCGGAAGGGTGAGCGGGCAACCGTCCGATCGGGCCCCGTCCGGGCGGGCGGCCCGCCCGGTCCGCGCGGATAATGGCGCTCATGGGTCACCGACTCGCCGACGTGAGCGCACCGGCCCGGCTGGCCGGCCCCGGCGAGGGCGTCGGCCCGGACGAGCTGGCGCTCGCCGCACGCAACCACGGTCAGCCGCTGGAGACCCTGCGCCACGACCTCACCCCGCCGGGCCTGCACTACGTGCTCACGCACTACGACATCCCGTACGTCCCCGAGGGAACGCCCTGGCGGCTGACCGTCGACGGCCGGGTCCGGCGCCCGCTGAGCCTCGCCCCGGCCGACCTCGCGTCGTTCCCGCGGGTGACCACCCGGGTCACGCTGGAGTGCGCCGGCAACGGGCGGGCCCTGCTGAGCCCCCGGCCGGTCAGCCAGCCCTGGCTTGTCGAGGCCGTCGGCACCGCGGAGTGGACGGGCGTACCGCTGAGGCTGCTGCTCGCCGAGGCGTCGGTCCGGGCGGAGGCCGTCGACGTCGTCTTCACCGGCGCCGACCACGGCGTGGAACGCGGAGTCGAACAGGACTACCAGCGGGCCCTGCCCATGGAGGTGGCCGCGGGCGAGGACCCCGAGGTGCTGGTGGCGTACGCGATGAACGGCTCCCCGCTGCCGCCGCAGCACGGCTACCCGCTGCGTCTGGTCGTGCCCGGCTGGTACGGCATGGCACACGTCAAGTGGCTGCGGGGCATCACCGTCGCCGACGAGCCGTTCACCGGGTTCCAGCACACCGCCGCCTACCGGCTGCGGCAACGCCCCGAGGACCCGGGGGAGCCCGTCACCCGGATCGCCCCCCGCGCCCTGCTGGTCCCGCCGGGCTTCCCCGACTTCATGTCCCGCTCCCGGGTGCTGCGGCCCGGCCCGGTGACTCTGGAGGGGCGCGCCTGGTCCGGGTACGCGCCGGTCACCCGCGTCGAGGTCGGCACGGACGCGGGCGCCACCTGGCGGGAGGCGGAACTGGAACCGGGGAACGAACACCGCTGGGCCTGGCGGCGCTGGCGGTACACGTGGACCGCGGTCCCCGGCGAGCACGTGCTCAGCGCCCGCGCGACCGACGCCGACGGCCGCACCCAGCCGCTGGAACAGCCCTGGAACCGCGGGGGGTTCGCCAACAACCTCGTGCAGCGCGTGCCGGTTGTCTGCCTGGACGAGTAGCCACGGCAGGCGTACGGCGGCGCGCGGGCCGCCCCGGGCACCGGCTCCCACCCGGGGCGGCCCGCGCGGTCGTGGGCGCGGGGACTCCTACGGCAGCAGCTTTTCCAGGGCGACGCGCCCCTCCTCGTCGATCTTGCGCTTGGCCCATTCCAGGTTGTCCGCGGTGAGGTCCTTGCCCGAGGCAAGCACGATGTCCTCGGGTGACACCTCGGTGCCGGTGTAGGTGTGGAGCAGGTCGTCCGGGGTGTAACGCTCCTCGGACGGCCCGGACGCTTCGGGCTGGGACGTCGGCATCATCTCTGCTCCTCGGATCCGGGGATCTTCGGTTCGGGCCCGGTGCGGTCATCGGGTCTGCTACCCACCATTCATCGCCGGGGCGCCTCCTGCATCCGGAGGACCCCGCAGGCCCGCTGGGCACCGATACCCCGGACCCTCGGGGTACCTCTCCGGGGCGGGATGGAAACCCCGGCCGCCCCGCGCCGGACGGCTCAGGCGAAGGGCGTGAGCGTCAGCGTCAGCCCGGTCGGCGCCGTGTCCTGGATGTACGAGGCGAAGTCGGCGACGTCGTCGAAGGCGAAGCCGTACGCCTTGCCGTCCTCGGTGGCCGCGTGCACGGCCTTGGCGTAGTGGTTGGTGAGGCCGGTGCCGTAGAACCCGGCGGGGTCGGCCGTCGGCTGGGCCGGCTGGCTCAGGAGCGTCGAGCGGTTGAAGCCGGCGCCGAGGATCGCCGCCACCGGCCCGGTGGTGCCGTCGTTGGGGGCGGCCAGATTGCCGTCGCAGAACAGCACGTCACGGGTCGACGGCTTGGCGAAGGACACCTGGGCGGGCCCGTCGAAGGTGAAGCGGTCGCCGCGCACCCGGCCCGTGAACGTGCCCGCGTTGGTCTTCACGGTGAGGTCCCGGCCCGTGTACGTGCTCCACACCTCGTCGATGTACGGGGCGAAGTAGTCCTTGGCGAACAGGCCGGCGTCCAGGCCGTGGCCGGGGGCGATGACCCGGGTGTCGTCCACGACGAGCCGGGCGAAGTCCTCGGCCTCGCGGACCGCGGCGAAGACGCCCGCCCGCCCGCCCGCCTTCAGCCTGCCCGTCGTCTGGTCCTTCTCGCCGGTGAGCCGGATGCTCAGCGGGACGCTGAACATGTCGACCATGGTGGTGTTGCAGAACATCCCGGAGGAGTTGAACGTGAACTCCGCGCAGTCGTGCAGCACCGGGAAGTTGGGGTCCGAGGAGACCCAGCCGGCCGGGTACTGGAGCGCGGCGTTGCCGTTGCCGTCGGCGACGGCCTTGAACTTGAGCTTCTCGCCGAGGGCCACGTAGATCCGGCCGGACATGTGGGGGAGGGACAGCCGGGTCTCGCCGCTCCCGGCGAGGCTGATCGCGTAGTCGGTGAAGCCGTCGGCACCGTTGTCCGACAAGGCGATCGGCGCGAGGGTGCCGTCCGGGGTGAGGCGCACCTGACGCCCGTCCTGGTTGCCGACGACATAGACGTGGACGTTCGCGTTGCCGAACTCGCCGCTGTCGTTGACGATCGTCAGCGGCAGCGTGTCCGCCGCGGCCTTCGCCTCACCGTCCTCGGACGTCCCCGCGAGGGCGTACGGCGCCACGGTGGCGATGGCGGGGACGGCGACCGCCGCGCCGCCGAGGGCGAACAGGAGCCGGCGGCGGCCGAGGGGACGCTGGTGTCGGGATGTCATGTGGGGGGTCTCCCGGGGGTGTCGAGCGGGTGCCTTGATCGGGCGGCTGCTCCCGGCACTCGTGAGAGCGCTCTCTGAAAGAAGGGGCGGTGCCGCCGATGGGCCCCGATGTTACGCATCGCTTCCACAGGGGCCAACAGGTCCGCACAGAACCGAAATCGCTCTGACCTGCGAAAACGGCCATGGCCATAAAACGTGCACGATCGTTTAATCCTTGTCTAAGGCAGCCTTAAGGCATTCCGAGCCCTTGAGAGCGCTCCCGGAAACGCCCGTACGGTGCGATGACCGGGGAAATGCCGTGGACGGCGTGGAGGAGGGCCACGTACCGTCCGGGGGCTTTCACCGTCCGCAACCCGGAGGACTTCATGACCGATCCGGTCATCCGTACGCTCACCGCCGACGACGCCGCGCTCTTCGACGCCCACCCCGATCCGCTCTCCGCCGCCGAGGGGCACCGGAAGACCGTGTTCCGCCCCCAGTGGAAGCGGGTGGCCCTGCGCGACGGGGCCGTCGTCGCCCGCGGTGCCTGGTGGGGCGGCCCGGACGACCAGGAGCCGGTCAACATCAACTGGTTCGATGTCGCCGAGGGCGAGGAGGAGGCCGGCGCCGCGCTGCTGCGCACCTCGCCCTGGCAGGTCGAGCTGGAGATCAACCTGCCCGGCGGCTGGCGGGACGATCCCGTCCTCGAGGCGGCCGCCGAGGCCCGCTTCGCCGCCGCACGCGCGGCCGGCTACACCCTGCTCGTCGAGCGCTTCCAGTACCGCTGGACGCCCGACCTGGGGCTGCCCGAGCGCCCTGGACGGCTGCGCTTCGAGCCCGATCCCGACGACGCCGTCTTCTTCGACGCCCTGCGGCGCATCCACTCCGCCACCCTCGACGCCCACGCGCTGCGGGCCGTCGAGGAGGGCGGCCTCGACCTGGCCGCCCAGGAGGAGCTGGACTTCTTCCACTGGTGCCCCTCCCCGCGGGAGTGGTGGCAGGTCGCCCGGACACCCGACGGCGAACTGGCCGGCATCCACATCCCCGCGCACAACCCGTCCGGGCCGACCATCGGCTTCATCGGTGTCGTCCCCGAGCAGCGCGGCCACGGCTACGCCTACGACCTGCTCGCCGAGTGCACCCACCACCTGGTCCGGCACGGGGCCGAGCGTGTCACCGCGTCCACCGACCAGGGCAACGTCCCCATGGCCGCGCACTTCGCCAAGGCGGGCTTCCCCGTGGTCAGCGAACGGATCAACTTCCGCCCGCCCGGCGCGCGTTAGCCGAGCAGCTCAGGACGGGGCGCCCGCCCCGCCACGCGCCGCGTGCCGCAGCCGGGCGGCGTCCCGGCTGGGCGGGGTCCCGAACTGACGGCGGTACTCCCGGCTGAACTGCGAAGGGTTGTCGTAGCCGACGCTGCGGCCGACGCCCGTGACGTCGCCCGGCCGGGTGGCCAGCAGCAGCCGGGCCTCCTGGAGGCGGATCTGCTTCTGGAACCGGATGGGGCTCATCGCGGTCACCGCCTGGAAGTTGCGGTAGAACGCGGAGGTGCTCATGCCGGACATCCGGGCCACGTCCTCGACCTGGAAGGGCTCCGCATAGTGCTCGCGGATCCAGCGCACGGCCCGCGAGACATGGCTCAGACCGCTGTCGGCCAGGCCCAGTTGACGCACCGTGGCGCCCTGCTCGCCGGTGATCACCCGCCACAGGATCTCCCGCTTGACCAGCGGGGCGAGCACATCGCGGTCGCGCGGCTCGTCCAGCAGGCGCAGCAGCCGCACCACGGCGTCCAGCAGCGCGTCGGAGGCCGTGCTGACGGCGATCCCCGAGGGCGTGCCCCCGCCGGTCCGGGCGCCCGCCGCCGGCCCGGCCTGGAGCAGCAGCTCCGCGACCGCCGACGGCTCCAGGACCATGCCGAAGCCCAGCGCCGGGTGCTCGGGGTCGGCCCGGGTGAACTGGCCGCTGACCTGCAGGTCGACGGACGCGACCAGATACTCGCCGGGGCCGTACTCGAAGACGCGGTCGCCCAGGGCGAGCCGTTTGGCGCCCTGGGCGATGACCGCGAGGATCGTGCCCGACGTCTCGGGGGCCGGGGGCCCGGACCGGTCGATCCGCGCGACATGGACGCCCTCGATCGCGGTCGTGGTGTCGGGCCGTGCGTGCCGGGCCAGCAGCGCCTTGAGCTCGGTGAGGTCCATCTCCCCATTGCAGCACCGCCGCGGGCCCCGGTTCCCGCACGCGAGAGGATCGTGCAGGTCCGCGGGAGGATCGTTCTAGCGTTTACGCAGGTCAGAGACTTTGAATGGAGGCATCGAGGTTGTTCCGGTGAGAGCCGGGGCGACAGATTTGAACCATTTCTCGCGAAGGAGAGACGTCATGAAGGTCGCCATCGTCACCGGGGCCAGCTCCGGCATCGGGCGCGGCGCCGCCCTCGAGATCGCCCGGCGCGGCGTCGGGGTCGTCCTCACCTACGGCAGGAACAAGGAGGGCGGCCTGGAGACCGTCGCCGCGATCGAGAAGGCCGGCGGCACCGCCGTCGCCCTGCCGCTGGACGTCGGTGACAGCGCCACCTTCCCGGCCTTCCGCGACGCGGTCACGGACGCCCTGCGGGACACCTGGCAGCGCGACACCTTCGACCACCTGGTGAACAACGCCGGCATCGCCCACACCGCGATGTTCGAGGACACGACCGAGGACGACTTCGACCGGCTGACGCGGGTGCTGCTGAAGGGCCCCTACTTCCTCACCCAGACGCTGCTCCCGCTGCTGGCGGACGGCGGCTCCGTCGTCAACACGAGCAGCAACGTCACGTCCTCCGGGATGCAGCCCGGCTACTCCGCCTACGCCGCGGCCAAGGGCGGCCTGGACGTCCTGACCCGGTGCCTGGCCAAGGAGTTCAGCCCGCGCGGCATCCGCGTCAACGGTGTCGCGCCGGGCGCGACCCGCACCCGGCTCGGCGACGACGCCTTCACCCGGTTCCCGGAGATCGTCCCGGCGCTCGCCGAGCGGACCGCGCTCGGCCGGGTCGGGGAGCCCGACGACATCGGCGCGATGATCGCCACCCTCGTCTCCGACGAGAGCCGATGGGTCACCGCCCAGACCATCGAGGTGTCCGGGGGCTACAACCTGTAGGAGCCGAGGAGCCGAGGAGCCGAGGAGCCGAGGAGCCGAGAAGCCGCCGGCGCGTCGCGCCGGCGACCCCGCTCGTCAGCTTCCGGCGCCCAGCCGGGCCTCCGCGTCCGCCAGGATCTCCGTCACCCGCAGCCCGAACCGCGCGTCACAGGCGTGCGGCTGGCCGGTGCGGACCGCACCCAGGAGGGCGTCCGCGGCCCGGCGCAGCGCGTCCACCGCGGTCGCGGTGGACTCCGGGAGCAGCGTCACCCCGGCCGGGCCCCGCAGCTCCACCGTGGCACCGGCCGCCGCGGGGGGCGCGGTGAGACTCAGGGTGAGCGTGCTGGAGGCGCCGCCGGCGTGCTCCAGGACCAGGTGGACCGTGTCCCCCGGGCCGTGTGCGGCCGCGGCGACCCGCCGGGCGTCGCCCAGGACCGGCAGCAGCACCGACAGGGCGTGCGGGCCGACGTCCCACAGTGCGCCCTTCTCCCGCCGCCACGGCGAGTCCGCGAACGGGCTGTCCTCGCCGCCGAACACCGCACCCAGCCACTCGGCCCGCCCCGTGAACCAGCTCTCGGCGGCGGCCTGCCGGCCGATCCAGTCCTCGATCTCCGGCTCGAACCGCGCGGTGAAGAACACCACCGAGGCCACCCCGGTCTCCTCGGTGGCCGACACGACGTCCCGTGCCTGCGCCACCGTCGGCGCGAGCGGCTTGTCCAGCAGCAGATGGCGGCCGGCCCGCGCCGCCCGCGCCGCCAGGTCCGCCTGGACGTCCGGCGGCAGCGCCACCGCCACCGCGTCCACGTCGGCGATCAGCGCGTCGACGTCGTCGTAGGCGCGGACGCCGTGGGCGTCGGCGAGTTCCTTCGTGGGAACGGCACGGCGGCCCCACACACCGACGAAGTCCAGCTCGCCGTGCCCGCTCAGGGCGGGGGCGTGAGCCATCCGGGCCCACGGGCCGGTACCGAGCAGTCCGATGCGCATGCCGCCGCCTCTCACAGTGCCGGGAACCACCGGGCGAGCGTGCCACACCGGCCCGGGCGCCGCGCAAGCGGCCCGGTTTGCGGCCCCCGGCGGCGGGGACCCGCCAGGCGATTCAGCGGCGCCGTCGCTGAATGCGTTCTCCTTCTTCTATTGGACCTCGCGCGGCACGGGCGGTCAGGCTGGTGAGGTCCGGGAACGTTCACCACCGCGCGACAGCGAAAGAGGTCACGAGCCCATGCACACCCGCCGTATCGGGGACGTCGAGGTCAGCGCCATCGGACTGGGTGGAATGCCCATGTCCATCGAGGGACGCCCGGACGAGGCCCGGTCCCTCGCCACCCTGCACGCCGCGCTCGACGCGGGCGTCACGCTCATCGACACCGCGGACGCCTACCACCGCGACGCCGACGAGGTCGGCCACAACGAGACCCTCATCGCCAAGGCCCTCGCCTCCCACGACCGCGGTAAGGACGTCCTCGTCGCCACCAAGGGCGGTCATCTGCGACCGGGCGACGGCAGTTGGACGCTGGACGGCAGCCCCCGGCACCTCAAGGACGCCTGCGAGGCGTCCCTGCGCCGACTCGGCGTGGAGGCCATCGGGCTCTACCAGTTCCACCGCCCCGACCCCCGGGTTCCGTACGCCGAGTCCGTCGGCGCCCTGCGCGACCTGCTCGACGAGGGCAAGATCCGCATGGCGGGCATCTCCAACGCGAACCCCGACCAGATCCGCGAGGCCGACGAGATCCTCGGCGGCCGGCTCGTCTCCGTGCAGAACCAGTTCTCCCCGGCCTTCCGCTCCAGCGAGCCCGAGCTGCGCCTGTGCGACGAACGCGGCATCGCGTTCCTGCCGTGGAGCCCGCTCGGCGGCATCTCCCGGGCCCGTGAACTCGGCTCCGCCTACGCCCCGTTCGCCCGGGTCGCCGAGGCTCACGGGGTGAGCCCGCAGCAGGTCTGCCTGGCGTGGATGCTCGCCAAGTCCCCGGTGGTCGTGCCCATCCCGGGCTCCAGCCGGCCCGTGACCATCCGGGACTCGTTCGCCGCGGCCGAACTGCGGCTCACCGTCGAGGAGTTCGCCGAGCTCGACGCCGTGTGACCCGCCCCCTGGAGGGCAAGGCGCTGCGCCGCATGGACGGCACCCTGCGCCGGCTGCTCACCTCCGGCATGCGGCTCGACCTCGTCAACGGCCGCTTCGGCTCGCTCGCCTGGGTCGTGCTCAACGTGGTCGGCGTCCTGGTCCTCGCCGGCGCGGCACTGGTCTCGTACTACGGCGTGTGGGGCGTCACACCCGGCGACGTCGTCATGCTCAGCGCGTTCCTGACCACCCTCACCAACTCCACGACCACGCTGGCCGGTCTGGCGCCCGTCATCACCAAGGGCCTGGAGTCGGTCCGTTCGGTCGGCGAGGTCCTGCAGGCCCCCGAACTGGAGGACAACGAAGGCAAGGACGAACTCACCGCGCTGCGCGGCGCCGTGCCTTCGAGGGCGTGACCCACGCCTACGAGGACGGCGGACGGCCCGCCGTCCGGGACTTCACGCTCGCCGTGGCGCCGGGCGAGACCATCGCCCTCGTCGGCGCGTCGGGCGCCGGCAAGTCGACCGTGCTCAACCTCGTGATCGGCTTCATCCGCCCCACCGCCGGCCGCGTCCTCGTGGACGGCACCGACATGAACACCCTCGACCTGCTTACCTACCGGCGTTTCCTGTCGGTCGTGCCGCAGGAGTCCATCCTGTTCGACGGCACCGTCCGTGAGAACGTCGCCTACGGCATGGACGACGCCGACGAGGAGACCGTGCGGGCGGCCCTGCGGGACGCCAACGCGCTGGAGTTCGTGGACCGCCTGCCGCGGGGGCTGGACACCCTGGTGGGCGAGCGCGGCGCACGCCTGTCCGGCGGGCAGAAGCAGCGCCTGGCCATCGCGCGGGCCCTCATCCGTGATCCCCGGGTCCTCGTCCTCGACGAGGCGACCTCCGCCCTGGACACCCGCTCCGAGGCACTGGTCCAGGAGGCCCTGGCCCGTCTGCTGCGCGGCCGGACCACATTCGTGGTGGCGCACCGCCTGTCCACCGTGCGAGGCGCCGACCGGATCGTCGTGATGGGCGACGGCCGGATCCAGGAGACCGGCACCCACGAGGAACTCCTCGCCCGCGACGGCGCGTACACCGCGCTGCACGGCGGCCATGTGGCCCTAGACAACAGTGCGATAACGCAAGGCAACTGACGGAGTCTCGACGCGGTCTAGTCCACCATGAAGATCTCTTTCCTGCTGCACAACGCCTACGGGATAGGGGGCACGATCACCACCACCTTCAACCTGGCCCAGGCGCTCGCCGACCGGCACGAGGTGGAGATCGTCTCGGTGCTCCGGCACCGCGAGCACCCCAACCACACGCTGGACCCGCGCGTGTCGCTCCGCCCTCTGGTGGACCTGCGGCAGGACAAGGAACACCCTCTGCATCTGCGGCCGGCCCGCGTCTTCCCCGTCGCTGAGTACCGCTACCACCAGTACAGCGAGCTGACGGACCGCCGGATCGCCGAGGCACTGGCCACCACCGACGCCGAGGTCGTCATCGGCACCCGCCCCGGCCTCAACGTGCACCTCGCACGGCAGGCACCCGAGCACGTCCTGCGCATCGGGCAGGAACACCTCACCCTCGACAACCACCCGCCCCGGCTGCGCACCACGCTGCGCCGCGCCTATCGCCGGCTCGACGTGCTCACCACCGTCACCGAGGCCGACGCCGCCGCCTACCGGCGCAAGATGCGGCTGCCCGGCGTCCGCGTGGAGGCCCTGCCCAACAGCGTGCCCGACCCCGTGCTGCCTCCCGCCGACGGCACCGCCAAGGTGATCGTCGCCGCCGGGCGGCTGGTCCCCGTCAAGCGCTACGACCTGCTCATCGAGGCGTTCGCCCCGGTCGCCGCCGCCCACCCCGACTGGCAGCTCCGCATCTACGGCAGGGGCGAGGAGCACACCCGGCTGCGCCGGCTCATCGAGCGGCTCGGCCTGAGCGACAACGCCTTCCTGATGGGCGCCGCCGCCCCGATGGAGGCGGAGTGGGTCAAGGGCTCGATCGGCGCGACCGCCGCCAACTTCGAGCCCTTCGGCATGACCATCGTCGAGGCCATGCGCTGCGGACTGCCCGTGGTCAGCACCGACTGCCCCTACGGCCCCGCCGAGATCATCGAGGACGGCGCCGACGGACGGCTCGTGCCCGTCGGCGACCGGGACGCCCTGGCCGCAGCCCTGCTGGACCTCGTAGGCGACGACGAACTGCGCCGCCGCATGGGCCGTACGGCCCTGCGCAACGCGCGGCGCTTCGGACCCGCCCCCGTGGTCGAGCAGGCCGAGCGCCTGATCGAGGCGGCGGCGACGGCCCGCCGGACCGGCCGGCCCCCGGCGCCACCGGAACCCGCACGCGTGCGCCGGGCCCTGGCCGGCCATGGGTTCGCCGCCCGGGACGCCGCCTACGCCGCGGCCTCCGCCGCCCGGCGCACGATCCGCGGAGGACAGCGATGACCAAGACGACCGGAACGGCACTCGCCACAGCGCCGCGCGCCGCCTGCACGGCCGACGCGGACGGCCGGATCACCTTCCACCTCGCCCCGCCGGACCCGGCGGCCTTCCCGTCCCCCCGGCTGCTGCTGCGGCTGCGCCCCAAGAAGGGGGAGCCCGAGAAGACCCTCCGGACGCTCGACCTCACCGCCGGCGGCGACGGACGGCTGAGCGCCGTCCTCAACCCGCTGCCCGCGCTGCCCGAGGGCCGCTGGGACCTCTATCTGCTGCCCGCACCCGACGGGGAGCGGGTGCGGTTGCGCCCCGGCCTGCGGGACCTGCGGGTCCTCGTGGACGGGCACCTCCGGGACCGGCCGTCACCGGTCGCCGTCCGTATCCCCTACGTCACCAAGGACGGGTACCTCGCGCTGCGGACCTGGCTGCGGGACGCCCACGCCGAGGTCACCGGCATCGACGTCACCGACCGGTCCACCACCGTCCGGGCCCGCCTGCACGGCGCCTCGCTCGACGCGGGGGCCTCGGTGCGGCTGCGGCTGCGGGGCGGGAAGGGCGTCGAGCGGACCGCCGCACCGCGGGCCGGGGCGGACGGCCGCGACCTCGCCTTCACCGTCGACCACACGGACCTGCTCCCCGAGGGCCGGACGGGCGACCGCGTCTGGGACGTCTTCGTCCGGGCCGGCGCCGACGCCCCCCTGATCCGCGCCGGCCGTCTGCTCGACGACGTGGCGGACCGCAAGGAGATCTTCGTCCATCCCGCGGCAACGGCCGGGGAGTTCGCGGTGCGCCCCTACTACACGGTCGACAACGACCTGGCGGTCGAGGTGGTACGGCGGACCTGAGCCGGCCACCGGTCAGGCGGCGCTGCTGCGGTCCGGCATCCGGTGCCGGCAGGTCAGGTCGTGCTCACTGCCGAGGCTGGTCCACCACCGCTCGCAGCACGCCGCGTCGAGCTCGGCCCGCACGATGGCCTCGGCGGCGTCGCCGATCCGCCCGGCCGGAGCGGCCGACTCCCGCAGCAACTGGTCCTGTTCGCCGATCACGGTCTCGCGCACCACGGCGATCACCGGCACCAGGCTGGCGGCGGCGAACAGGCACGCCGCCCACACGGGGCCGTAACGGATCTCCAGGACGGTGACCCAGGCGAGCCCGGCGCTCGTGGCCAGGTAGAGGAGGCAGAGGAGTCGGCTGGAACAGTTCATGGGCTACACCGTCCTTGGGGGGAGGATCGATACCTCTTGCCCAACTGTCGGCAGGCCAATACAGACTCGGGTGATTTATCCCACCGTTACCGAAGACGCTCCCGCGACGGTTCTTCCCTGGAAGGCGGCTCGATAGGCATAGGGCGTGGTGCCGACCACCCGCCGGAAGCGCTCACGGAACGCCGTCGGCGAGCCGAACCCGGCCTGCCGGGCGATTCGTTCGACCGGATGGTCGCTGTTCTCCAGCAGGTACTGGGCCCGCCGCACCCGTGCCCGCAGCAGCCACTGGAGCGGAGTGGTCCCGGTCTGTTCACGGAAGCGGCGGCTGAAGGTGCGCTCGCTCATCCCGGAGCGGTCCGCCATCACGGCGAGGGTGAGCTCCCCGGCCAGATTGTCCTCGATCCACTCCAGCACCGGTTCGAGCGCCGAGCCGCGCGGCACCGGCGGATGCTCGTGCACGATGAACTGCGCCTGCCCGCCCTCCCGTTCGAGCGGGACGACGGACATCCGCGCGCAGTGCGCGGCCACCGCCGAACCCAGGTCGCGGCGGATCATGTGCAGACACATGTCCAGTCCCGCGGCCGCCCCGGCCGACGTGAGGACGGAGCCGTTGTCCACGTACAGCACGTCCGGTTCCACCGCCACGGCCGGGAAGCGCCGGGCCAGTTCGTCGGTCGCCATCCAGTGGGTGGTGGCGCGCAGCCCGTCCAGCAGCCCCGCCTCGGCCAGCACGAAGGCGCCCGAGCACACGGAGGCGATCCGGGTGCCGGCCCGGGCCGCCTCGCGCAGGGCCGCCACGACGGCGTCCGAGGGCCGCCCGGAGTGGTCGGTGCCCGGCACGACGACGGTGTCCGCGTCCGCCAGCCCGTCCAGCCCCCGGTCGATGCGCAGGGCGAAGCCCTCCGTCCGCACCTCCGGCCGCTCCGCGCACAGCCGGACCCGGTACGGGCGGTGCCCGTCCGGCAGCCGCGCCCAGCTGAAGATCTGGAAGGGCGCCGCCATGTCGAACGGCACCACGTCGTCGAGGACCAGGATCGCCACGGTGTGCATGGAGGCCACCCTAGGCGGGTTCCCGCCGCCCACAGAACACCTGGTCGCAGGAGGTGGACTCCGTCGAGGCACAGGTGGAGGCGGTTGGCGGGAACCCGTGGGAAGCTGTCGTTCACGCCGCTGTGCGCGGCCGGGGACGACCTCTAGCGTGGGCGGCGCGACCACCCGCCGACACGGAGGAAACCCGGCTCCCCATGACCACGTTCCTGCTCACCCTGCACGTCCTGGCCGCGATCGTGGCCGTCGGACCCGTCACCGTGGCCGCCAGCATGTTCCCGCCCGCGGCGCGGCGCGTCCCCGCCGCCGACGGTGCCGTCGCGGTGGGAACGGTCCGCCTGCTGCACCGCATCTGCCGGGTGTACGCGGCCCTCGGAATATCGGTCCCGGTGCTCGGTCTCGCCACCGCCCTGGCCATGGGCGTGCTCGGCAGCGGCTGGCTCATCACGTCGATCACACTGACGGCGGCGGCCGCCGGGCTCCTCATCGCGTTCGTCCTGCCCGGGCAGCACGAACTGCTGGAGGAACTGGACGCCGGGCGGACCGTCGAGCGGCCCGCGACGGTCCGGCTCGCCCTGTTCACCGGCGTCTTCAATCTGCTGTGGGCCACGGTCACCGTCCTGATGATCGTGCGGCCGGGCTCCACCACAGGCACCTGAGCCCGGCACATAGCACCGGTTCGTCGCCCGTCCAAGCACTCTGGCAGAATTCGTACTTCAGTGTGCGTCGGCGCCTAGACTTCACCGCCGTGCCCAAAATGCACACAGGGCTACGACAGGAAAGGCGCGTTGACGGGTGTTCCAGGATTCCCCCATCTACGACCGGCTCATCGCGGAGCGCGGCGACATCCCCCTGCAGGTGCGCCGGGAAGCGGAACGGGTGAGCAGGGACCTGGAGTTCGTCCTTCAGCCGCTCCGGTCCCCGGGCCGCCCGCCGGTGTCCGGAGGCCAGGCCGCGCCGGCCCCGGTCTGGCAGCGCACCGCCCTGCCGCCGGGGCCCGCGTCGTTCTGAACTCGCCCCGTCAGACCATCGTCGCGTCCGCGTCACCACTGTGTGCCGGCCGTCCCGGCACCGGGGTGGCGAGCCACTCGGCGATGGACCGGGCGATCGGCTGTCCGGTGTCCACCTCGACGAATCCGAACTGACCGGACTGGTTGCACTCCAGGAACCACCACGTCCCGTCGGCGTCCTCGGCGAAGTCGAACGCCCCGTAGGCGAGTCCGGCCCCGCGCAGATAGGCGTGGACGCCCCCGGCGACCCGCGCCCCCACCTCGACGGGCCGCCACGGGCTGTCGGACGGCGCGAACCGCACGTCCACCTCGGCGTCGGCACCGGCCGGCTTGCGGGCGGCCAGCAACTCCCCGCCGACGGCGGTGAGCCGGATGTCGGCGCGCTTGGCGATCCGCCGCTGCAGCAGGGTCGGACCGAACGCCACCGCGGAGAAGTCCGCGTCCGGGGCCACCCTGCTGGTCGGCACCGCCCGGGGCGGGTCCTGCGGATGCGCGCCCGACACCGGCTTGACCACCAGATCCCGGTGACGCGCGGCGAACTCCCTCGCCGCCTGCGGGAACGTCGTGATCAACGTGGCGGGCACGGCCAGCCCGCAGCGCTGGGCGAGCCGCAGCTGCCACGGCTTGTAGCGGGCCCGGCGGGCCGCGTCCGGATGGTTCATCCAGCGCAGGTTGCTGGCCCGCAGCATCCCGTACAGGGCCTGACCGCCCTCCTCCGCGAGCCAGGGTGAGGGAGCGGCGGCCCGCGCCGCTGCGGCACCCGGCCGGCGTACCCATACCGACCGCAGCCCGCTCAGGGCCACCAGCCGTCCACCGGACGACAGATGGCCGTGGAAGGTGCCGTGCGCGTACTCGCCGGACAGCGCCACATCACCGGTCAGGTCGGCGGGGTCGAGCCGGACCACCGGGACGCCGGCGGCGTTCAGGTGCACGACCACCATGTCCGCCGTCACGTCCTCTTCGTTGGTCAGAATCAAGACGGTCATCTTCGGCGTCCTGTGTTCAGTCGTCGAAGTGAGTCTTGGAACCCGCAGTCGATGTCGTGGTGCCCAATTCCCGCAGGAGCGCGTGATCGCTGGCGGCTATGCGCCCGTCACACAGCACGTTCAACTGCAGACCGGAGTCGTAGACGTACACAGCGGCGATATCCAACTCCGCTGCCGGCCGTGCGTAGTTGAGCGCGAACGGTTGCATCGTCTCTCCCTCACAGGTGCTGCTCCGATCGAGCCTGGTCACCCAGCGGCGTCACGCTGCCCGACGCCCTTCGGTTTCCACTTACTTAAACGAATCGAACGAGTGGTTGGTTTCCTTACTTTCCGTGACCAACGGCGTCCGGTGGCCCGTCCCGGGCGAACGGCGCAGTGTGCGCAGTGCCAGCAAGAGCACGCCGACGTCGTCGAGATACACGGGATCGGGCATCAGATCGGTGGGCAGCACGAGATACAGGACGGCTCCCCAGAAGACCCAGCGGGGGCCGGTCGGCAGCCCGGCGCGGCGCATCATGCGCCGGGTGCGCACCAGACGCGTCAGGACCGCGACGGCCACGGCGAGCACGACGGCCGCCAGGGCCGCCGCCGCGACGATCCATGTGGTGCTCAGCTCCACGGGGTCCTCCTCCCGGCGGTGGCGCACGCCACACGCTCCGCAAGTCGGATTCCCCCTCACGCCGCGCACATGGCATGACGGCGGTCACCCGGCCGCATCACGTCACCCGTCAGGACGGAAGACGCGCGATCGAGCCCGGTCACCTGCTCGGGCCGGCGTACGAAACCGTCCAGCGCCCCACCGAAGCGCCTCCGACCGTTGCGGTACGCCTTCCCGGGGCATCCGGCGCAGAGGCCGTACGGCGGGCCGTCAGCGGTCGGCGTTCTCCCGGGGCCGTTCGGCGGCCTCCTCGGGGGCGGTGGCCTGCTTGCGGACCCACGCCGAGGCCTTGAGCCGTTCGAAGGTGCGGGTCAGCTGCTGGAGCGGGGAGGCGGCGGGGTCTGCGGGCGGCGCGGGCGGCAGCGCGGCCACGGCGTCCGCGGACTCCCGGAACGCGGCCAGCGCGGCGTGCGCCTCCTCGGCGGCCTCCCGGTACAGGTCCCGTGACTTCGTCATCGCGTCGAGCGCCTCGGCGTACATCCGCACCAGCTCGCGCTCGCGCCGCAGTTCCTCCTCGACGGTGAGCAGGCTCCAGTCGTCGCGCAGCGCGGTCAGGGTGCCGTCGGCGCCGGCCGGAAGCGCGTGCGGCAGCGCCGCGTAGCGGGTGACGGCGTGGATGAGCTCGGCCGGCTCGGTGCCGTCCAGGAAGACGGTGCGGACGGTGAAGTCGTCCGGGTCGTAGCCGGACGGCGCCGGGGTCGCGGGGAGCACGACGGCGCCGCCGCGCGGAAGCTGCGGGCCGAGGTCGCGCAGGGCGTAGTTGACCACGCGCAGCTGGCTGGGGACGGCCCGGTGCTCCACCACCCGGTGCCGCAGGCCCGGCGGCAGCATGCCGGCCAGCGGGGTGCGGCCGCGCTCGTCCGTGGTCATGGCCTCGTGGACGAGGACGTGGACGCTCCCGCCGTCCCGGACGGCGTCCCGCAGCAGGCGCCGTACGGCCTTGTCGTCCGTGGGCAGGAGGTTGACGGTGCCCAGGGGGAGGCCGGTGGCTGCGTCGTGCGCCCAGGGCGCGTCGTCCTCCTCGGGCCAGAACAGGGCGGCCGGGGACGGCCACCGGGGGTCCCAGGGTGCCTCGGCCTCCGCGGCGAGCGTCCACACGCGGGCGTCGCCGCCGCTCTCCGCCAGCTCCAGCCGGGCACGGACGGTCACCGCGCCGGCGACCCGCCAGCGGGCCTCGAAGGCCGTCGCGTCGCTTCCGTCGGGGCCGGGTCGTTCCCGGAAGTCGTCGAGGGTGCCGCTGTCCTTGTGCCGGGTGAGGGCGGTCAGCAGGTCGTCCCGCGCTGCGGGTCCTCGGTGCCGGCCGCGGGCCGACCACACGGTGGGGGGAGTCATGGGGCGGGTGCGGGAGGAGCTGGGCATGAGTCCATCTGTGGCCGGGGGCGCGTGCTCCGTCCAGTATCGTCACCGCGCGCCCGGAACGGGTCAGCGGGGGTGCACACGGGGTGTGTGTCGCGCGCACCGACCGGCCGGCGCTCACTCGTGGTCCGGGTCGTGGGCGGCCGTGACAATGGCTCGGTGAGCGGGACCCGTCCACCATCCGCATCGGGACGGGTCCCCTCGTCGGCCGGTCGGCCGGTCAGCTGTGGAACGTGATGTACCCGTTGCCGTCCCGGTCGTTCTGGCTCTTGGTGTAGGAGTGCGAGTCGGCACCCGCCCCCGACGGCTTGTACAGGTAGATCGTGTCCTTGTCGTTGTTCCACATGAAGTTGCAGTTGTTGCGGTAGACGACGTTGCCCGCGTCGGAGTCGGTGCCGCGGCCGCCCCGGAGCTTCACGTAGTCACCCGGCTGGAGGTAGTGGCTGCGGGTGAACGTGAACTTGTTGCCGGCCTTGTCCTTCACCACGTAGCCCTTGAGATCGACCGTGGAGCCCGACGAGTAGTTCTTGACCGTCAGGTACTCCTCGTCGGTGTTCCCGGTGCTGCAGCTGTTGGAGTCGCTGCCGGGCGCGTCGTACTGGACGCCACGGACCTTCAGCGCCGACGAGTACTCGGTGGCCTGGGCCGGGGCGGCGGTCAGGGCCGCGAGGGCGCCGGCGGCGACGGCCGTCGTGGCGATCGTGCGTATGCGCATGGAGAAACATCCCGCCTGTATGAAGCTTGTGTGAAGATCAGGAGTGTATACAACCATGCCGACTGTGCCGTCCACTTCACGGAAACGTGAGACGCGGCAGCCTCGGTGGGGGTATGCCCGCGGCGGCCGTCGACGGGGGAGTCCGTCGCCGAACTCCTCGATTGCCCCGGGCGAGGACGGTGGCGTCGAGGCGGAAGTGCCGCGCCATGAGCGAATTGACGAACGGTTCGCCGCCCCGGGTCGGCTCGGTGAACCGCACGGCGCCGAACTCCCCGCGCACGGCCGCCGCGACGGCACCCTGGACGATGCCCGGCCGCTCCGTCGTGCCGAGTCCCTCTTCGTCCCGGGTTCGAGAAGCGAGAACGCCCGGGGAGGCCGGCAGGAGGTGATCTTCGCGGCCCGCTGTTCCCATGGGAAAGGGCCGGGGTTCGCGGCCCCGGCCCTTTCCTGTCGTGCTCGCGTGTGCGCGCTTACGCGCCGCTCTCCCGCAGCATGTCCTCGCGCTCGACGATCTTCACGCGCTCACGGCCCTGGGGCTCGCCCAGCGCCTTCTCGGCGGCGTCGAGCTTGTACCAGCCCTCCCACGTCGTGAAGCGGATCTCACGCTCGGCCAGGAACGTCTCGACGGCCTCCGGCTCGGGCGAGGCCGGCGTCTGCAGGCGGCCGTTCGCGAAGTCGTCCAGCAGGTTCGCCACGGTCTCGTTCGCGTCGCCCTTGGTGTGGCCGATGAGGCCCACCGGGCCACGCCGGATCCAGCCGGTGACGTACGTCGACCGCAGGTGCTCGCCGGACTCCTGGACGACCCGGCCGCCCTGGTCGGGGACGGTGCCCGAGTCGATGTCCCACGGCAGCTTGGGGAGCTTGTCGGACAGGTAGCCGACCGCGCGGTAGACGGCGGTGACGTCCCAGTCCTTGAACTCGCCGGTGCCCTTGACGTTGCCGGTGCCGTCGAGGGCGGTGCGCTCGGTGCGCAGGCCCACGACCTTGCCGTCCTCGCCGAGGATCTCCGAGGGCGACTCGAAGAAGTGCAGGAACAGCTTGTGCGGCCGGTCGCCGACGTCGCGGATCGCCCAGTTCTCCAGCGTCTTGGCGACCATGTCGGCCTGCTTGTTGCCGCGCCGCGTCTCGATCGAGCCCGGGTCGTAGTCGATGTCCTCGGGGTCGACGATGACCTCGATGGTGGGGGAGTGGTCGAGCTCCCGCAGCTCCATCGGGGAGAACTTCGCCTGCGCGGGGCCGCGGCGGCCGAACACGTGGATCTCCACGGCCTTGTTCGCCTTGAGGCCCTCGTGGACGTTCGGCGGGATCTCCGTCGGGAGCAGCTCGTCGGCGGTCTTGGCCAGGATGCGGGCCACGTCCAGCGCGACGTTGCCGACACCGAGGACGGCGACCTTCTCCGCCTCCAGCGGCCAGGTGCGCGGCACGTCCGGGTGCCCGTCGTACCAGGAGACGAAGTCGGCCGCGCCGTACGAGCCGTCGAGGTCGATGCCCGGTATGCGCAGCTCGCGGTCGGCCGTCGCGCCCGTGGAGAAGATCACGGCGTCGTAGAACGCGCGCAGGTCGTCCAGGCTGATGTCATTGGGGTAGTCGACGTTGCCGAAGAGGCGGATCTGCGGCTTGTCGAGCACCTGGTGCAGGGCCGTGACGATGCCCTTGATCCGCGGGTGGTCGGGGGCCACGCCGTAGCGGATCAGTCCGAAGGGCGCGGGCATCCGCTCGAACAGGTCGATGGACACACCGGGTTCGGCGGCCACCTCGGACTTGAGCAGCGCGTCGGCCGCGTAGATCCCGGCGGGGCCGGCTCCGACGATGGCTACCCGCAGGGGGCGGGGCATGATCAGGTTCCCTTCGAGAGGCGATAGATCGACTCGAGGGAAGCCTAAACTAAGGCAAACCTTACCCGGTACACGGGTCCGGTCTATGAGCTCATAGATCAATTCTATGACCGGTTCGGGGTGTGCGGGCCGCCGGCTGCGGAGGCGGCGGCCCGCCCCCGGTCAGTCGATGTGGAAGCTGTCGCCGTACACCTTCCAGTCCAGCGGGGTCCGCAGATCGAGGTTGCCCGCGCGCAGGAAGACCCGCTGGGCGGTGTCCACCCTGCTGGTGTCGCTGTGCGCCTCCTCCTGCCTCATGGCCCACACCCGCGCGTCCAGGAAGGCGTCGAGCCAGGCGGTCTCGTCGCCGCCCTCGGCGGGCGGGCGGGCCCGGCCCAGGGCGCGGCGGCGGATGCTGCGGAAGCTCGTGGGGTCTGTGCCGTCGCCGTGCATGACGATGGCGTCGTAGTAGGCGAACTGGCCGAGGGCGCGCAGTCCGTCCGCCTTGCCCTGGCGGACGGCCGGGTCGAAGTACACCCGGTCCCGCTCGTCGTTCTGCGCCGTCTTGAACGCCCGGTCCCCGGCGGCGCGCGCCCAGTCCCGCGGGTAGTCGGGGTCGAGCCCGTCGTGCGAGTCGGTGCCGTTCACCCGGCGCAGGGCCGGCAGGTAGCGGGCGAGGATGTTGCCGGGGCGGCGGTCCGCGTACAGCTCGACCAGGTCGAGCATGTCGCCCGTGCCGGAGCAGAAGCCGATGATGCCGGCGGTGTAGCCGCGGCCGTCGCCGATGTCCTCGATGTAGCGGTACTGCGCCTTCCAGTCGAGCGAGGAGTTCTCGGCGCTCGACACGAGCTGCATGGCGACCTCCTTCTTCGCCGGGTCGTCGAGTCCGGCCGCCGCGTGACGGGCGGCGGCGGGCGGGGCGTTCAGGAGCGGGACGGACGCGAGAGCCGCGCCGCACGCGGTCAGCAGGGTGCGTCGGGGCACGGGTGTGGGGTGCTTCACGGCGACTCCGATTCATCGTGGGGGAGGGAGGAAGGGCCGTACGTGCACTGATAGGAAGGTTTCCTATCAGACGCGGGACATGCCGAACAGCGGGCGCGTCAAAGGTTCGTACCTATGCACAAAGAGGCCGTGCGGCTGGGGGCGGTGGACCGCTACGGCAGGGGCTGCGCCGCCCAGATCACCTTGCCCGAAGGCAGATAGCGGGTGCCCCAGCGCTCCGCCAGCTGGGCGACCAGGAACAGGCCGCGGCCGCCCTCGTCCGTCATCGTCGCGTAGCGCAGATGCGGCGAGGTGCTGCTGCTGTCGAAGACCTCGCAGATCAGGCTGCGGTCGCGCAGCATCCGCACCCGGATCGGCTCCCCGCCGTACCGGATGGCGTTGGTCACCAGCTCGCTGAGGATCAGCTCCGTGGCGAACGTCAGCTCGCCCAGCCCCCACTCCTCCAGGGTCCGGGTCACCGCCGCCCGCACCCGAGCCACGGCCGCCGGGTCCGACGGCACCTCCCACTCGGCGACCCGGTCCGTCCCGAGCGCACGGGTGCGCGCCACGATCAGCGCGATGTCGTCGTTCTGCCGGTCCGGCAGCCGCGCCTCCAGCACGGCACGGCAGGTCTCGTCGGGGGTCCGCCCGGCGCCCGCCAGCGCCTGCCGCAGCAGTTCCAGGCCCTCGTCGATGTCGTGCTCGCGGTCCTCCACGAGCCCGTCGGTGTACAGCACGAGCCGGCTGTCCGGCGCCAGCTCGAGCTCCGCCGTCTCGAACGGCAGCCCGCCCAGACCCAGCGGCGGCCCCGTCGGCACGTCCGGAAACTCCACCGAGCCGTCCGGACGGACGACGGCCGGTGGCGGATGCCCGGCCCGCGCGATCGTGCACCGCCGGGAGACCGGGTCGTAGACCGCGTACAAGCACGTCGCGCCGGTCACCGGGGCGGTGTCGGCGTCCTCCGCCTCGTCCTGGTCGATCCGGGCCACCAGCTCGTCCAGCAGCCCGAGCAGCTCGTCGGGCGGCAGGTCCAGGGCCGAGAAGTTGTGCACCGCCGTGCGCAGCCGGCCCATCGTGGCCGCCGCGTGCAGACCGTGGCCGACGACGTCCCCGACGACGAGTGCGACCCGGGCCCCGGACAGCGGCAGCACGTCGAACCAGTCGCCGCCCACGCCCGCCTGCGCCGGCAGATAGCGGTAGGCGACGTCCAGCGCGCTCTGCTCCGGCAGCCGGCGCGGCAGGAGGCTGCGCTGCAGCGTCACCGCCATGCCGTGCTCACGCGTGTACCGGCGGGCGTTGTCGATGGACACGGCGGCCCGGGCGACCAGTTCCTCGGCGAGCGACAGCTCCTCCGAGTCGAACGGCACGGACTTGTGCGCCCGCCAGAAGCTCACCACGCCCAGCACCAGCGAACCCGCCCGCAGCGGCACCGTGATCAGCGAGTGGATGCCGAACTCCACCACCTGCGCCGACCGTTCCAGATCCTGCGCGCGCCAGCCCGGCGCCTCCTCCAGCCGCGGCTCGACCACGGCGTGCGCGCCCTTCAGCGCCCGGGCCTGCGGCGAGGAGTCCACGAACCGGATCTGCCGGCCCACCGGGTACAGCGGCGCGCCCTCGCGTGTCCCGCTGAGCGCGCACCGCCGGACCAGGGTCATCGTCTCCGGCTGTCCGCCGTCCAGCACCGCGTCGAACAGGTCGACGGTCGCGTAGTCCGCGAACCGGGGCACGGCGATCTCCGCCAGTTCCTCCGCGGTTCGGGTGACGTCCAGAGAGGTGCCGATGCGGACGCCGGCGTCGTACAGCATGTCCAGGCGCTCGCGGGCCTCCTCCGCCCGGCCCGACAGAGCCCGCAGCTCCGTCGAGTCCCGGACCGTGGCCACACTGCCGGACGGGCGGCCGCGCAGATGTGTGGGCCGCTGATTGACCGCCAGCAGACGGTCCTTGACCAGGTGCACCTCGTCCGTGGCCGTCCGGCCCGAGTGCAGCAGCTCGGCGGTCTCGGGGGCGAGCCCCAGGTCGAGGACCCGGCGCCCCTGCGCGCCCTCGGGCAGGTCGAGCAGCCGGTGCGCCTCGTCGTTGGCGAGCAGCAGCCGGCCCTCGTCGCCGACGATGACGACGCCCTCGCGCACCGCGTGCAGCACCGCGTCGTGGTGCTCGTACATGCGGGTCATCTCGTCCGGCCCCAGGCCGTGCGTCTGCCGCAGCAGCCGCCGGCTGACCAGGGCCGTGCCCGCCGTGGACAGCAGCAGCGCGGCGGCCGCGGCGCTCAGCACCAGCGGCAGCTGCCGGTCGGCGGTGCCGCCCACGGTGTCCGTGGTGATCCCCGCCGACACCAGCCCCACCACCCGGCCGGCCGGATCCTCTACGGGCGCCACCGCCTGCACGAGGGGGCCGATCGTCCCGTTGATCTCCTCGACCACGACGTCACCGGCCCGCGCCGGCTCGATCGTGCCGACGAAACGCTTGCCGATGCGGTCCGGCTTGGGGTGCGTGTAGCGCAGGCCGTCGGTGTTCATGACGACGATGAAGTCCACGCCCGTCGCCTTGCGGGCCGCCTCGGCCCTCGGCTGCAGGACGGCGGTGGGATCGGGCTCGTCCAGCGCCTGCCGTGTGCCCGGCGCGTTCGCGAACGCCTCGGCGACCGCCACCGAACGGTTGCGGGCCTCCCGCGTGCTGTCGTACCGCACCTGCAGCACCAGCGCGACCACCGCGGCGACGACCAGCAGCAGCACGATCACGACCTGCAGGACGAACACCTGACCGGCCAGACTGCGCCCGCCGACCGTCGACCGCACCGCGGAGAACCACCCCTGGTGCCGCCCCGGCTCCTCCGCCGGGGCGGGTCCGCGTCCGGGCGCGACGGCGATGCGGCCGGGCGCCGTACGGGCGCGCCGACCGTCGGGACGACGGGCCGACCGGGCCCCCGAGCGACCCCGTAGTCGGACCATGTGCCCATGTCTACACTGCCGCGCCCCGCGAGGCGAGACCCCCCCTACATCGGCCGCAGCGGCATGGAACGCCGGGTCGCGAGCAGCAGGGCGATGTCGTCGGGGCGGTCCGCCGTGTGCCGGGCCGCCGAGGTGAGCCGGTCGGCCATGGCCGACAGCGAGCGCCCGCCCGGACGTCCGCCCGGCGCATCGGACCGGGCCAGCGCCACCCGCAGCGCGCTGATCCCGACGTCGATGTCGACGCCGGGCCGCTCCACGAGGCCGTCCGTGTACAGCGCGAGCACGGCCTCCGGCTCGACACGCAGCTCCGTGACCGGGTACCGGGCCTGCGGATCCACGCCCAGGACCACCCCGCCGGGGAGGTCCAGCACCCGCGTGCGGCCGTCGGGGCCGCGCAGCAGCGGGCGCGGATGCCCGGCCACCGCCGCGTGCGCGAGCCCGGTCGCCGGGTCGAGCCGGATGTAGCAGCAGCTGGCGAACAGCCCGGCGTCGAGGTCGATGAGCAGGTGGTTGGTGCCGCTCATGACCTCGTCGGGCGGCCGGTCGCCGAGCGCGAAGGCCCTGACGGCGCTGCGCAGCTGGCCCATGGTGGCGGCCGCCTGAACGCCGTGCCCCTGTACGTCGCCGATGACCAGAGCCATCCCGTCCCCGGCGGCCACGACGTCGTACCAGTCACCGCCGACCTCCATGCCCTGGGTGCCGGGCAGATAGCGGCCGGTGGTCTCCATCAGCGGGTGCTGCGACAGCCGCCGGGGCAGCAGCGCCTGCTGCAGCCCACGGGCGAGGGCCGCCTCGCTCTCGTAGCGCTGCGCCTTCTCCATGGCGTGCGCGATCAGCCCGGCCAGCGCGGTCAGGACCGTGCGTTCCTCGTTGCTGAAGCTGCGCGGCCGGTCGAAGCCGAGGATGCAGGAGCCGACGAGGCGCCCGGAGGCGATCAGCGGCAGAAAGGCGCGCGAGCCCTCCTCCGCGTCCAGGGCGATCCCCGGATAGGCCTCGGCGAGCTGCCGCATCGACTCGAAGAAGAGGGGGCGGCCGCCGGTCAGGGTCTCCACACCGGGCAGCCGCTCGTCCATCCCCACCCCCTCGAACGGCGCCAGGAACCCCTTGGGGAAGCCGGTCTCCCACGCCAGGTACAGGTGCCGCTCCTGCAACAGGTAGATCGCCAGCCGGTTGCCGCCGAACGCGGGCAGCAGTTCCCGCATCACCACGGCGGACACCTGACGGGCGGTGACGGCCTCGGTCAGGGCGATGGCGAGGATGATGGGGCGGTACAGCGGGGAGAGCGAGCCGGTCCCCGGGGGCTGGGGGGCCGGCTGTTCCTCCGGTGGACCCGACGAGGCGTCCGTGACCCGGTGCCCGAGGCGGACCGTGCAGGTCAGGAAGTCGGCGCCCGGATAGACGGACAGGGCGAGCCAGTCGCCGGAGAACGGGTGCGGGGGGCGCTCGCGCCCCGGCCCGGACGGTCTTCGGACGTGGAAGTGCACCGGGTCCGGGGACAGCAGCGCGCCGCGCAGATGGTCCTCCAGGGTCGGCTGGTTCAGCCAGGGCACCCCCTCCCACAGCGTGCGTCCCAGCAACTCGGTGCGTGGGCGGCGCAGCAGCCTCGCCGCGTGCGGGTTGGCGTAGACGACATGGCCCAGCCGGTCCAGGCACAGCACTCCGTCCGGCAGCAGATCGGCGGCCGCGTCCGCCACCGAACCCGGCCGCGGGTCGAGGACGACGCCGCGCACCACCGGCGGCGCGGCGGGGCCCGGCGCGTCCGTGCGCGGACCCCACACCTCGACCAGCCGGGGCCCGCCGTGCGGGGCGCGGACGTACAGCGGCAGTGCGGGCGTCCGTCCCCCGGCCGCCTCGCGCAGCACCGCCAGGACCCGCTCGGCGTCGGCGGGGGCGAGGGCCGCCGCGAACGACTCCGCCGTGGCGGGCAGGTCCGCGGACGGCACGTCCAGTACGCCGTTCAGCCACGCGTCCACCGTGAGCTCGCCGGTCTCCGGCCGCCAGGCGAAACGCCCGACGTGCCCGGAGGGCTGCCGGCTGGCCGGTGGGCGCACGCACAGCGGGCCGCCTTCCCAGGCGACCCTGTCCGGAACCTGGCCGTCCAGCTTCTCCAGCGCCGCCCCCAGCTCCTCGGCCAGCCGTCTCAGGCGTTCACGCACCGGCATCAGTTCGGTGGCGTCCGTCGTCGAGGGCCGCAGCACCGTCAGTACGCCGAAGACCGTCGAGGCCCCGGCCACGGGCAGGGCCAGGGAGCCGAACTGGAACGGCAGGGCCGCCGCGAACTGGGGGTAGCGCCGCATCGTCTCCGTCGCGTTCGGCAAGGTCACCTCGACGCCGAGCCGGAAGGAGTCGGCCACCGGGAAGGGCCGGTCGACGTGGACCCGCCACCACGGCCGGAACAGGGGACCCGGCAGCCCTTCCAGCACCGCGAGGCGCAGCAGCCCGGGCGTGCGGGACCGCAGATAGACCCCGGCAGCGTGGCCGCCGGACGCACTGATCGCCTGTGCGCAGACATCGATCAGCAGTGCCGCCAGCCTGCCGGACCTCCGATCCGCGCTCTCGGCGCTCCCAGTCATCGGTCCTACCTCGTCCGTACCCATCGCGCGTGCGACACAGCAAGAATGCGCCAGGACACACCTCGCCCGCACCTGGGCGGCAGGGCCCGGCCACGGCGGCCGGACGGATCGCATGGCGTCGCGTGCCGCGCGCGTACTCGTCCCGGCCGCGGCCGAGCCCCCGGCCGGGATCCGGCCGGGGGTCCGCCGGTCGCCGGCCCGGCGCGTGGCGCGCCGGCCGGCCGGGCACATCAGCAGAAGGGGGACCGACGGCGGGCGAGCGGCCGCGTCCACCGCGCGCCGTCCGCGTTGGGGAGCCCCACGGGACGGGCCCCGGCCCGCTACCGGAGCGGCCCCCTTCCCGTTGTCGGTGCGACACCCCCGCCCCGCCACCGGGCCCCGGGCACCTCGGTGGTGGCGGCGCCGCCAGGCAGGAGAGCGACGATGGACCCCTACGACCTCGGTACCCGCACCCGTCCCGTGACCACGTCCCGCGCGCAGGCCCAGCTCTGGTTCGACCGGGGCCTGACCTGGACGTACGCCTTCCACCACGAGGAGGCCGTCGCCTGTTTCGAGGCCGCCGCCGAGGCCGACCCGGACTGCGCCATGGCGTACTGGGGGATCGCCTACGCCCTCGGCCCGAACTACAACAAGCCCTGGGAGGCCTTCGACGACAAGGACCTCGCCGGCACCGTCGAGCGCACCCACGCCGCCGTGGAACGCGCCCACGAGAAGGCCGCGACGGCCACCCCGGTCGAACAGGCCCTGATCTCCGCGCTGCGCGCCCGCTACCCGCAGAGCCGGGCGGTGCCGGACTGCTCCGTCTGGAACGCCCCCTACGCCGACCGGATGCGCGCCGTCCACGAACTCGCCCCCGACGATCCGGACGTCGCCACGCTCTACGCCGACGCCCTGATGAACCTCACCCCCTGGCAGCTGTGGGATCTCAGGACCGGTGAGCCGGCCGAGGGCGCGCGCACCTCGGAGGCCAAGGAGGTCCTGGAGCGGGCGCTCGCCGACCCGCGGGGGCGCGACCACCCCGGCGTGGCGCACATGTACGTCCACCTCATGGAGATGTCCCCGGCGCCGGAGCTCGCCCTGACCGTCGCCGACCGGCTGCGCCACCTGGTGCCCGACGCGGGGCACTTGCTGCACATGCCCTCCCATCTGGAGGTGCTGTGCGGCGACTACCGGCGCGTGGTCTCGGACAACACGGCGGCGATCGCGGCCGACGAGAAGTACCGCGCGCGGGCCGGGGCGATGAACTTCTACACCCTGTACCGCTCGCACAACTACCACTTCAAGATCTACGGGGCGATGTTCCTCGGGCAGAGCGAGGTGGCCCTGGACACCGTGGCGCAGCTCGAGGCGTCCATCCCCGAGGACCTGCTGAGGGTGCAGAGCCCGCCGATGGCCGACTGGCTGGAGGGCTTCCTCGCCATGCGCGTCCACGCCCTGATCCGCTTCGGCCGCTGGGACGACATCCTGGCCCTGCCGCTGCCCGCCGACCCCGAGCTGTACAGCGTCACCACCGCGATGACGCACTACGCGCGCGGGGTCGCCCTCTCCTCGACGCGTCGCGTGCGGGAGGCGGAGGAGGAGCGAAGGCTCTTCCACGAGGCGGTCGCCCGGGTGCCCGCCACCCGCATGCTCTTCAACAACACCTGCGCCGACATCCTGGAGATCGCCGGGGCGATGCTCGACGGCGAGCTGAAGTACCGCAAGGGGGACCACGTCGCCGCGTTCGCCGCGCTGGAACGCTCCATCGCACTGGACGACAACCTCCCCTACGACGAGCCGTGGGGCTGGATGCAGCCCACCCGGCACGCCTATGGCGCCCTCCTTCTCGAACAGGGCCGGGTCGCCGAGGCCGAGGCGGTCTACCGGGCCGACCTCGGCCTGGACGACACCCTGCCGCGCCCCTGCCGGCACCCGAACAACGTCTGGTCCCTGCACGGCCTCCACGAGTGCCTGGTGCGCCTCGGCCGGACCGGGGAGGCGCACATGGTGGCCCAGCAGCTGCGGCTCGCCGCCGCCCTGGCCGACGTACCGGTGGAGGCGTCCTGCTACTGCCGGCTCGACACGGGCGGTACGGGTACCGGGGACGCCTGCTGCTCCGGGTGAGGGGCCGCTCGTACAACCCTTCGGTCCGGTCGGACGTCTTGGGTGTGGAACGGCGTTCCGCCGCAGTTCACCCCTCCGTCACCGACGTTCGATCAGAGGACCTCATGTTCCCCACCGCCCCCGGGCTTCGAGTGCACCGCAGGACCGCCGCCGCGGTGGGTGCCGTCGCCCTGCTGGCCGTGTGCGCGGCCCCCGCCGCCGCGGACGACCCGGCCCCCGCACCCGGCCTGGTGCTGGAGAAGATCGCCCCGATCGACGGGGTCCGGCCGGGCGGCACGTTCACGGTGCCCGCCCGCTTCGCGTACACGGGTACCGAGGCGCTCGGCAAGGTGTGGCTGAAGTACACCGTCAGCCACGGGCTGAGCCTGGGCGAAGTGCCGTCCAACTGCCGTGCCTTCAAGACCTGGGGCTACGACGAGATCCCGACCGGCGCCATGGCGCTGTGCGAGTTCGACCAGCCACTGAAGCCGGGTGTGGTCTACGCGCCCGAGGGCGGGCTGAAGATCGGCGCCATGGACCGGGCGCTGTACGAGCGCCTCGACGTCTCGGTCACCGACTACGAGGCCTACCCCGGGGACGAGGCCACGTCGGGTCCCGTGCCGGGAACCGGCCCCGCCCTGAAGCTGGTCGAGCAGCCGGACGCCACGCCGTACGAACCCGGCACCCCCGTCGAGGAGGACGCGCACTTCAAGCGGACGCCCGTGACGGCGGCGAACACCGCGGACTTCCAGGTCCTGGGCGGAGCGCTGAAGGGCCGTGTCGGCGACACCGTGGACCTCAGGGTCGGCTTCGTGAACGCCGGTCCGGCCTGGGTGCAGGTGTACAGGGACGGTGTCCCGCTCGCCGAGGTCCTGGTCAAGTTGCCCGCCGGCACGACGGTGACGAAGCAGCAGGGCTGCGAGAAGGTGTCCTCCGGGACCTACCGCTGCCCCTACGACCTGCCCTGGGCCGACGAGGACGAAGAGTACGCGCGCACCTTCAAGGTGCGCATCGACAAGGCCGTCGCGGGAGCCAAGGGGTCGGCGACGCTGGTCGGCGAGCCCGGGGGCTGGGACACCGACCAGAGCAACGACAAGGCCGCCATCACCCTCCAGGTGACCGGGGGCGGGGGCACGGCCGGTGGCGGCTCGTCGTCCGGCGGCTCCTCCTCCGGCGGCGGCAGCGGGTCCGCCGGCGGCTCCTCGTCCACGGGCGGGTCCGGCACCGGCGGCACCGGCGGCGGCTCCTCCACGGGCGGCTCCGTGACCGGCTCCACGGACGGCGCCGTCTCAGGTGACCTCGCGAGCACCGGCTCCGACTCGGCCCTGCCCCTCGCCGGGGCCGCTGCCGCCGCCGTCGGCGCCGGAGCGGCCGCCGTCCTGGTGGTGCGCCGCCGCCGTTCCGCACGCGGCTGAAGTCGCCGCCGTGCGGGTCGTGTTCAGGGGAGCTCGGCCCGCGCGGGGGCGGCGTCCTCGGTCCGCGCGGGCGTGTCGTCCAGGAAGCCGCCCGACTGGTGCTGCCAGAGCCGCGCGTAGGCGCCGTCCAGGGTGATCAGCTCCTCGTGGGAGCCCTGTTCGACGATCCGCCCGCGATCGAGGACGACGAGCCGGTCCATACCGGCGACCGTGCTCAGCCGGTGCGCCACGACGAGCGCGGTGCGCCCCTCCATGAGCCGCCACAGCGCCTCCTGGACGAGGATCTCGCTCTCCGAGTCCAGGGCGCTGGTCGCCTCGTCGAGCAGCAGGATCGGCGCGTCCCGCAGGATCGCGCGGGCCAGGGCCACCCGCTGGCGCTGCCCCCCGGACAGCTTGATCCCGCGCTCGCCGACCATGGTGTCGAAGCCGTGCGGCAGCGCGTCGGCGAACTCGGTGACGTGCGCCGCCTCGGCCGCGCGGCGGATCTCCGCGTCACTGGCCCCGGGCCGGGCGAAGGCGATGTTGTCCCGCAGGGTGCGGTGGAACATCGCCGGGTCCTGCGGCACGTACGCCATCAGGCCGCGCAGGTCGGCCTGGCGCATCCGGCTGATGTCCCGACCGCCGATCAGGATGCGGCCGCCGTCGACGTCCGTCATCCGCAGCAGCAGCCGGGTGAGGGTGGTCTTGCCACCGCCCGACCGGCCCACCAGGCCGACCCGTGACCCGGCGGACACCTCCAGGTCGAGACCGTCGAACAGCGGGCGGCCACCGCGGTGGGCGAAGGTGACCTTCTCGAAGCGGACGTCCAGGGCGCCGCACGGCGCCGGTTCCGGCACGGGCGGGTCCAGCACGGTCGACGGCGTCAGCAGCAGCTCGGTGAACTGGGCCGCCTCCGTCATGGAGTTCTCCAGCCGGCGGTAGATCTGATTGAACTCGAACATGATCCGGGTGGCGTTGCTGTAGTAGGTGAAGGCGACCACCACGGCCTCCACGCCGTGCCCGCCGCCGCCCAGCGTCACCGCGAGCAGCAGCCCCAGCGCGTTGGTCAGGACCGACATCGGCGCGACCAGGGTGTCGATGCGCAGGTTGCCGTAGTCCCAGGAGCGCAGCGTCAGCCGGCGGGAGGTCGCCACGCGGGAGCGGTGCTCGGCGGCCTCGCGCTCCTCGGCGGCGAACGCGCGCACGGTGTCCATGTTCATGAGGCTGTCGGCGACATGGCCCGCCACCCGCGCGATCGCCTCCTCGCGCTGGTCGACGAGGGCCTGGCGGCGCCGGATGAGCGGTACCACGCAGACCGCCGTCACCGAGATCATCACCAGCAGGCCGACGACGAGCAGCGGTTCGTACCGCCACAGCACCACGGCCCCGAAGAGCAGCGGTACGAGGCTGCCCATGATCTGGAACGTCAGCGTGTCGACGAACTGCTCGAAGCGGGTGGCGAAACTCAGCACCCGCTTGGTGAGCGAGCCGGCGAAGTTGTCGTGGAAGAACGCGGCGTCCCTGGCGAGCAGTTCGTCCATCCCGAGCACGTACAGATGCTCGATGCCGAGGGCGTCCAGCCGGTTCAGGCAGTGCAGGGCGACGCGCCACAGCGTCTCCGCGAACAGCAGCACGGCGATGAAGCCGAGGACGTACGGCAGGGTCGCGGAGACGGTGACCTGGCCGCCGCCGGCGATGTCGCCGACGAGCTTGGCCACGATGAGCGGAGCGATGTAGTTGATGCCGATGTTGCCGAGGGAGGTCAGCAGCATCGCCGGGGCCGTCAGCCACTTGAGGCGGACGAGTTCCCGGCCGTAGTGGCGCAGTGCGAGCAGAACCGAGCGCTTGCCCGGCAGGGTCCTACGGGTCTCAGGCGTTCCCATCCCACCCCTGTTCGGTTCAGGCGACTACGTGGAGTCACGGCGTGAGTACGGCAGTGTCCCGCGCCGACACCCGCTCCGTCCAAGGCTTTTCCGGTCGTCGGGTGCGACCCGTGAGCTTGTGATCAGTAGGGAAATACGACTTCCCACTACCGTCAGTAACATGATCAACTTGCTCCCCGGGTGTCTCACGCGGTCTCCCCGGCGTTCCGCAGCGTCCGCCCCGTGGACCCTCGTCCCATCCGTCGACCACTCCCGAGGACATCGATGTCATCTCCCGAAGAGGCGCTGCAGCAGGCGCGCGCCGACTACGAGCAGCACATGCGGACCTGCCGGCAGTGCGATGCCGACACGACCCCGTGCGCCGTCGCCAAGCACCTGCTACGTCTGTACAACAACGCGCGCCGAGGCGCCCTTCGGCGCTGAGGCCCGACTCCGCCGCCCCCGGGAGGACTTCGTGCGCTCCCTGCCCCGCTCGCCGGCCGGCTGGACGATGGCCGTCTTCGGAGTCCTCGCGGCAGTCATGGGCGTCGTCGGCCTGCTCGCTCCGGACGTCCTGCTGACGGTGACGGGGTTCGCGCCGGTGGCGGAACCGGGGCGCGCCGAGGGGGACCACACCCTGGTCTTCGTGACGGCGTCGTCCATGGCGGCGCTGAACATGGGCGTGTACTACGTGCTGGCGGCCCTCGCGGACTGGCGGGCGTTCTTCCGCTGGACTGTGCCCTTCCGTCTGCTGACCTGCACGGTCTTCACCCTCGCCGTGATCGGCGGCCGGGCTCCGGCCGGCTTCCTGGGGGTGGGGCTGTGGGAGGGTGCCGGCGCGCTGGCCACGGCCGTGGCCCTGCGCCGTGAACGGCGAGGGGTGCGCGGGCGGGAGCAGGAGCCCGCGGGCGCGCCCGGCGCGTGACGGGACCCGGGGCGCGTCAGCACACCCGGCAGGCCGTCACTTCAGGACCGTCTCCCAGGTGTCCACCGCGTAGTGGACGTCCAGGCCGTGCCGGGCGTACAGCGCGGGGGCTCCGGTGGCGTTGGCGGTGTCCACGCCGAGTCCGACCGTGTCCCGCCCGCGCGCGGCGAACGCGGCGAACGCGTGCCGCAGCAGCAGGCCGCCGACGCCCCGCCCCCGCGCCTCGCGCCGCACCCCGATGCTGCGGATCCAGCCCATCGCCTCCCGGTCGTCGCGGGCGAGCAGGAACCCGCTGTCGCCCAGGTCGTCCGTCTCGACGAGCCACACCAGGGACCAGTCGAGCAGGTCGGCGTCGATGTCGCGCAGCCACTGCTCGTAGGTGCGCGGCTGGAAGTCGAAGTGCTCGGCGAAGGTGGACTGGTGCAGCGCGTGCACCCGCGCGCGGTCCGCCTCGTCGGCGCAGGCCCGCAGCCGCACACCGGGCGGCACGGACGGAGTCAGGTCGCGGGCCGCGTCGAGCGGGCGCCGCAGCACGTGGTAGCGGCGCACGACGTGCCAGCCCCGCCGCTCCAACAGCTCCTTGTCGGTGGTGGGTTCGGCGTTGAGGTGCAGATGGACCACCGCCCGGGCCGCGCCGTTCTCCCTGGCCTTGGCCAGCGCCCGCGTGTCCATCGCGTCCAGCAGGAGCTCCCCGGCCCGCTGGTGGTCGGGGAGCACGTAGTGGTCGACGTCGATCCGCTCGCCGCCCGACTCGTCCCACAACAGGCCGTACGCCACCAGGCGTTCACCGTCGAAGGCCAGCCACGAGTCACGCGCGAGGGTGATGTCGGGCCGCTTCAGGTCGGATTCGACGGTGTGCAGGTCGGTCTCGGGCCGGCCTATCTCGATCCGGTCGATCTCATTGAGCAGGTCGGTCACGGCGGTCGCGTCGTCGAGGCCGGCCGGGCGAAGTGCGTAGGGCATGGGCCAAGGGTCCAGGGGCGCGGGGGACCGCCGCAACGGATTTTCGGTGGAACCCGCCGTCCGGGAACCTCACGCCCGGGGCAACCGAACGCACGGCGCGATCGTCTTTTTGAACATGTTCACCGCAACCGGCCCCGTGGGCGCGCCCCTGCGCCACCTGCTCGACTTCGCGTGGATACAGACGCGGTCGTGTGCCTTCGCCATCGCCCTGATGTCCGGCGTCGCCGTGTCCGGACTCCTGCACGGGCTCCCCGTGGCTCGCTACGACCTGCTCGTGGTCTACGGGGTGCTGCTCACCCTGCTCTTCTGGCTGCGGGGCTGGGAGAACGGACGGGACGTCGCCGTCATCGCGGTCTGTCACGTGGTCGGCCTGGCCTTCGAGATCGTCAAGGTCTCCCTCGGCTCCTGGAGCTACCCGGAACCGGCCGTGCTGAAGTTCGCCGGCGTCCCGCTGTACGGCGGCTTCCTCTACGCCGCGGTCGGCAGCTACGTCTGCCGCGCCTGGCGCCTGTTCGACCTCGAACCGGTCCGCTACCGGCCCCGGATGACCGCTCTCGTGGCCGCCGCCGTGTACGTCAACTTCTTCACCCACCACTGGCTGCCCGACGTCCGCTGGCTGCTCGCCGTGCTCCTGCTGGCCGTCACCGCGGGCACGTCGGTGCGCTACACGGTGCGCAGGCGGCGCCTGCGGATGCCGCTGGCCCTGGCCTTCGTCCTCATCGGGTTCTTCCTGTGGGTCGCCGAGAACGTCGCCACCTACCTCGGCGCCTGGCGCTACCCCTACCAGCTCGACGGCTGGCAGCCGGTCGGCGTCGAGAAGTTCGGCGCCTGGTCGCTGCTGATCAGCGTCACGTTCGTCCTCGCGGCGGTCGCCCGATCGCGTCGGCCGCGTCGCTAGAGAAGAGGGGCGGGGCCGACACCCCGCCCCTCGGCGTCACGCGCCCTTGGGCGCCGCCTGCTGCACGACCTCGAACGACCACAGGGTCGACCCGGCGGCCGCCGGCTTCGCACGCTCGCCGCCCTCCTGGCCGCCCCCCTGGTGGGCCGCCTTCATCGGGCCCTCCATCCACGTCTGGAAGGACTCCTCGTCCCGCCAGCGCGTGTACACGAGGTAGGTGTCGGTGCCCTCGACCGGCCGCAGCAGCTCGAACCACTCGAACCCGTCGGAGTTCTCCACGGTGTGCGCCCGCGAGGCGAACCGCTTCTCCAGCGTCTCGCGCTGCTCCGGCGGGACGGTCAACACGTTGATCTTGACGATACTGGGCACAGCACACCTTCCGTCGAACGGGGACCCGGACGAGTCCCACCCCTGACCATGGGGCGCAGTGTCCTACATCCGGCTGTGAAAGGCCGCCTTCGCCCCGTTCCGGCGCGCTGCGCGGTGCGGCTCAGCGGGCGGGCGCGACGAACTCCGGCTGGTCGAGCACACGCAGCCAGCTCCCGTCGGCCTGACGCCTGACCACCTGCGCCCGCGCGCCGGCGCCGTCCTTCGGCGGGGTGGAGGTGAGGGCGAGGTCCCCGCTGACCAGGGTCGGCAGCGGCGCCTCCGGCTCGAAGCGGGGCCGGTTCGCCAGCACCTTCTCCCACAGGGCGCGGATCGCCTCACGCCCCACCGTCCGCTCGCCGGGCGGATAGGCGAGCACCGCGTCCTCCTCGTAGAGCGCGGCGACCCCGGCCGCGTCCCCGGCGTTGGACCGCTCGACGAACAGGCGTGTGATGTCCTCCGGCCGCATGGCCTTCTCGTACTCCGGCACGGTTTCCTCCCTGAGGGCCGAGGTGAAGCTCCTACGCCCTCCAGCCTGTCCGCCCGGGGAGCAGAAATCCAACAGATGGATCTTCTGGATCCTAGAATCCACAGTCATGGAGCTGAGGCAGTTGGAGTACTTCGTGGCGGTGGCCGACGAGCGGAGCTTCACCCGTGCGGCCGAGCGGGTGCACATCAGCCAGTCCGGGGTCAGCGCCCAGATCCGCCAGCTCGAACGCGAGCTGGGTGCCGAGCTGTTCGACCGGTCGACCCGCACCGTCACCCTCACCGTCGCCGGGAAGGCCGCCCTGGAACACGCCCGGGCGGCGCTCGCCGCGGCCGGTGCGGTCGGCCAGGCCGTCGGCGAGGTGACCGGCCTGATCCGGGGCCGGCTCACCGTCGGCATGGTCATCGGCTGCACGCTGCCACCGCTCTTCGACGCCCTGGCCGCCTTCCACCAGGCGCACCCCGGAGTGGAGTTGTCCCTGTTGGAGGACAGCTCGGACCGGCTCACGGAAGGGGTGCGGAACGGCACCCTGGACGCGGCGCTGATCGGCGCCGCCGCCGGGACACCCGAAGGGCTGGACGCCCTCACGGTCGTCAGTGAACGGCTCGTGGCGGCGGTGCCACCCGGGCATCCGCTGGCGCTGCGGCGCCGGGTCGTCCTGAGCGATCTGATGGACCACCCGATCGTGTGCATGCCTCCCGGCACCGGCCTGCGCGCGGTGTTCGACCAGGCGTGCGCGGCGCTGGGTCTGCGGCCCACGATCGCACTGCAGGCCAGTGCCGCGGACGCCCTGGCCGACCTCGCCGCCCGGGGGCTCGGTGTCGCCGTCCTCAGCGCCTCGATGGCCGCCGGCCACGACGACGTCCTCACCGCCCGCACCCTCGCCGACGTCGAGACCCCGGCGCTGCTCGCCCTGATCTGGCGGCCTGCCCGGAGCCCGGCGGTGCGGGCCTTCCTCGCGCACGCCGGGCGGACCTTCAGCGCGTCCTGACCGTGGTCACCGGGCTCCGGCCCGGCCGGCGCCGGGGGTGGGAACCGCGGCCCCCGTCGCCCGCCCGGCCAGCCCCGGGATCAGCACCGCCGCCACCGCCACGTGCATCAGGGCGAGGGACGCGCGGGTGCCGCCGTCCATCCCGTCCCCGGTCAACGGCAGGAAGGACACGGCCAGTACGGCGGTGGCCACCCCGCTCCAGACGGCACGGGCGCGCCGTACGCCGAACCGTTCCAGCGCGGCCAGCAGCGCCCAGCCGGCGAGCGAGGCGACCAGGGCGGCGAACGCCACGGGCCCGGCACCGAGGTCGAGGGTCCGGTCCCCGTCGGTGATCCTCAGCCGATGGCCCAGCAGCGGGTCGGACACCAGCCACACCAGGACGGGAGCGGCGACGGCCGCCCCGCACACCACGGCGCGGCTTCCCCGCGCCCTCACCGGCCCTCACCCGCGAGGGCCCCGTGCAGGAAGACCTCCACCAGCTCACTCGGCGTCAGATCCGGCTCGTCGTCCGTGCGCGGCTGGGTGAACAGCAGGCCGAAGAACAGGGCCGCGATCTGCTCCGGCGGCCGGCGCAGGGTGGCGCGGTCGGGCTCCAGGAGATCCGCGAGGGCCGCGCGGAGGCGGGACATCGACTCCTCGCGGCCCGCGCCCCGCACGGTACCGGGGTGCTTGCCGCCGCGGTGCCCCAGCGAGCCCATCACGGCGCCCATCCTGGCCAGGTGCGCCTGCAGTGCCTCGGCTGCCTCGGCGAGCCGGTCGGCGAGCGGCTGGGCCATGTCGATCGCGTCGAGTTCGCGGATCGCGTGGTCGGGGGAGAGCGCCTCGGCGACACAGGACTGGATCAGTTCCTCCTTGTCGGCGAAGACCCGGAAGATCGTGCCCTCTCCGATGCCCGCCGCGCGGGCGATCTTCGCGGTCGTCACCGCGGAGCCGTACTCGGCGATCAGCGGGATCGCGGTCCGGACGATCATCTCGCGGCGCTGCTCCGGCGACATGGCGGGCGCGCGGCGACGGGCGGTCCGGTTCTCTTGGGGAGTCATGCGGACAGACTACGGAGTGAGTGCTCACTCCGTCAATGAGTGAGCACTCACTCCGATGGGATGGTGTCCGGGAGCAGGTCCCGTGCCCGGCCGGAGCCGGGGCCGGGCACGGGACCCGGATCAGGCGGTGTGCAGGGTCAGGCCGTAGCGGCCCAGGATCTCGTTGACCGGCTGGAACCAGGTCTCGCCGCCGCCGGAGCAGTTGCCCCAGCCGCCCGAGGTGACGCCCTGGGCCTGGTCGCCGCTGATGAAGGAGCCGCCGGAGTCGCCGGGTTCGGCGCAGACGCTGGTCTTCGTCATCTGGCGCACCGCGCCCTGGCTGTAGTTGACCGTCTCGTTCTTCGCCAGCACCGTGCCGCAGTGCCAGTGCGTGGTGGAGCCGGAGCGGCAGACGGAGGCGCCGACGGGTGCTTCGCCCGATCCCCGCACCAGTTGGTCCGGGACGGTGCCCCATCCGAGCACGACCGGCACGGTCCACCAGCCGCTGCCGACGCTGACCCAGGCGTAGTCGTTGTCCGGGAACGAGGAGCCCTGGAAGGTGCCGATGTAGCTGCCGTCCCAGCCCCGGACGCCGGCGCCCGGCTGTCCGCAGTGCCCCGCGGTGATGAAGCCGCCGTGCACCGAGAAGCCTATGGAGCAGCGGACGTTGCCCGTGTAGTAGGGGTCGCCGCCGACGGTGCCGGCCGCGAAGGTGGCGGGCGCGGACGCGACCGTACGGACGGTGACCGGACCGGCCGCCCGGGCGCGGGACACGAAGCGGCGGACATCGTTGTCAGCTCGCTCGCCCCGGACGACGTTCACGACCACGGTGCCGGCCGCCGGGTCGACGTGCCAGCTGCTCACCCCGGAGGGGGCGCGCAGGCGGTCGATGCGGGCCTTGGCCGCGTCGAGTTCCCGTGCGGTGTGCTCGACGGTGCGGACGGTGGCGCCGGTCGCCTCGACGCGGCGCACGGTCGCGGGGGAGGCGTCCTCGGTGACGCCGACGGTGAGCCGCTCGCGGCGCGCGTCGAACCACGAGCCGCCGTAGGCGGATCCGGCCGCCTTGCGTGCCTTCGGTGCGACGGCCGTCGCCGTGCGCTCGGCCGCGAGCCGCGCCGCGGCCCGCTCCTCCGACAGGCCGAGGTCGCGCTGCATGGCCCGGAGCAGTCCGTCGGAGGCGGGTGCCGGGCGCGCCGCGGTGGGGGAGTCGTCCGCCGTGGCCTGTCCGGTGCCGGCCGCGGTCCAGCCGCCGAGCACCAGGAGCGCGGAGAGACAGGCATAGGTGAGTCTGCTGCGTCTCAAGGGAGTTGCCCTTCCGTCGTTCCAGCAAGGTGGGGGTGGAACAACCGCAATCTGAGAGCGCTCTCATCGGGTCGGGCAGAGCATAGCCAGGGCGGCCTGTCAGGTCCATATCATGCGCAGAATGCCGTTCCGGCGCGCATACGGCACCGCGCGCACCCGGAGGTCCGGGTGCGCGCGGTGCCGTCTGTCCGGAGGTGTCAGCCGAGTTGGCCGGTCCTGGCCTCCCGCCACAGGTCGACGCCGCCGTCGGTGGCGTACTTGTCGATCTCGGCCAGCTCCTCGTCCGTGAAGTCGAGGTTCTCCAGCGCGGCCACGTTCTGCTCCAGCTGCTCGGTGCGCGAGGCGCCGATCACCAGAGAGGTCACCCTCGGGTCCCGCAGCGCCCAGGCGAGCGCCATCTGGGCGAGGGTCTGCCCGCGCCTGGCCGCGATGTCGTTGAGCGCGCGCAGCCGGCCCCGCATCTCGTCCGACAGCCAGCCCTGGTCGAACGACTTGCCCTGGGTGGCCCGCGACCCGGCGGGCACGCCCTCCAGATACCGCCCCGTCAGCAGCCCCTGGGCCAGCGCCGTGAATCCGATGACGCCGAAGCCCTCCTGCTCGGCGACGTCCAGCAGCCCCTCGCGCTCGATCCAGCGGTTGAGCATGCTGTACGACGGCTGGTGGATGAGCAGCGGCGTACCCAGGTCCCGCAGGATGGCGGCCGCCTGCCGGGAGCGCTCGGCGTCGTAGGAGGAGATGCCGACGTACAGGGCCTTGCCCTGGCGGACGGCGGTGTCGAGCGCGCCCATCGTCTCCTCCAGCGGGGTGCCGGGGTCGAGCCGATGGGAGTAGAAGATGTCGACGTAGTCCAGCCCCATCCGCTTCAGGGACTGGTCGAGCGAGGCCAGCATGTACTTCCGGGAGCCGCCGCCCTGGCCGTAGGGGCCGGGCCACATGTCCCAGCCGGCCTTGGTGGAGATCACCAGCTCGTCCCGGTACGGCGCCAGGTCCTGCCGCATCAGCCGGCCGAAGTTGATCTCGGCGGAGCCGTACGGCGGGCCGTAGTTGTTGGCGAGGTCGTGGTGGGTGATGCCCAGGTCGAAGGCGCGCAGCGCGATCTCGCGCTGGGTCTCGAAGGGCTTGTCGTCACCGAAGTTGTGCCAGTAGCCCAGCGACAGCACGGGCAGGTCGAGTCCTGAGCGCCCGGAGCGCCGGTACCGCATGGTTCCGTCATAGCGCCCGGGGTCGGCGACATGGTTCATCGAGTGGTCTCCGCAAGGTGCAGTCGGGGTCGTCCGGTCCTGGTGGGGGACCTGTTCACTGTGCTCCTGCCCGATTCTCGCGTCCAACGCATCCTTTTCATCGCATTCAGCGACGCCGTCTCTGAATGGCCGCCGCCGTCCGCGCCCGTCGTCCGCTCGCGGTCGCCGCCGGGACGTTGCACCCCTCCACCCCGATCACCGGCCGACCGGGGGCCCTGGGCGGACGCGGGCCGGGCGTGCGTGACCGACCGGGACTCGCAGGGCGGCAGCCGCAGGTAGGGGTCGCCGTACGGCGCGAGCAGCAATCGGTGCCCCTTCCCGTCCGCGGGGACACGCGCACCATGGCCGCCACGGTCGTGTCCCGGTTGCGCAGCCTTCCCGTGAGCCCGTGCCGCTCACCCTCACACCGGTCCCCTGCCCGAGCGGGAGCGGATGGAGGAGCTGCTCGCTCTTCCGGAGGCGGGGTGGGTCGCACTGCCGGCGCCTCAGGTCTGAGCCGTCGCGCGGCTCGCCGCGCATCATGGCATTCACCCGCCTATGCTCCATTTGTGTGACGACGATTTTCGAAGAGCTCGTGGCGAAGCAGCGTGCGGCGGAGCAGGCTCACAGCCGCGTGGAGGCGCTGCGCGGCATGTACGGTCCACCGACGCAGGTCGGCGGCTGGAGCGCCCGCCAGACGGAAACGTACAACACCGCCCTGCGGGCCTGGCGGGACCTCGCCAGGGACCTGCAGACGGCGGTGGCCGAGTACGCCCGGGCCCAGGGCGTGTCACGGAGCGGCGTCGAGGAAGAGATCCGCAAAGCCGCTCACGCGCAGGCCGGCGGCTCCGGGGCCTAGGTGTATTGATCACGAGCGTTGCGGGGTCTGGCACGCGCATCTGCGGCGTTGTCGTCACTCGCCGACGCTCCGCGTCGACTCCCTCCTCCGCCTTGCGGCTGCACGCACCAGACCCCGCTCGGGCACGTCACCATCTCCCGTCGGCCACAGCCGGGCCGATCCCAACGAAAGGCCCCAGGGTCACCCCCGTCAGCCGTCCCGCTGCACCGCCGCGTCGAGCAGCGGCCCGAGTTCCGCGCTCACCGTGGTCAGCGGCCGGACGTCGTGCCGGGCCCGGGCCATGAGGATGGCCCCCTCCAGCGAGCTGATCATGAGCGTGGCGAGCGAGCCGGCGCGCCGGCGTGGGACCCCCATGTCCGTCAGCGCGTCCGCGACCGCCCCCGTCCACCCTTCGAACGCGGCGGTGACCGCCTCCCGGGTGGACTCGGTGCTCTGGGCGCAGTCCACGGTGGCGGCGGCGACCGGGCAGCCGCCCTCGAAGCCGGCGGCTTCGTACTCATGCGTCCACTGGTGCACCATCGCCGCGAACAGCCGGCCGGGCGTCGGCTCGGGAAGCGCGGCCAGGAAGCGCGAGACCCGGCGTGCGGCGTAACGCCCGGCCCAGCCCACCGCCTCGTTGACCAGTTGCTCCTTGCCGCCCGGGAAGTAGTGCTGGAGCGAGCCGCGCGGCGCCTCGGCGTGGGTGGCGACCTCCCGCATGCCGGCGGCGGCGACCCCGCCGCGCCGTATGAGCTGGGCGGCGCTGAAGACCATCCGCTCGCGTGGCCCTCGTACGGGCGGCACCGTCATCGTCGACCTCCGTCCGTCCCGATCCGGTTCACGGCACCCATCCTATGACCGGCGTCATACGGGCCCCGTACTATGACGACTGTCATAGTGGCGGGGTGCGGGCTGGTCCCGGACGCGGCGGAACGGCGGTGCGGTATGAACGTCGGATTCATCGGGCTGGGGGTCATGGGGCGGCCCATGGCGCTCAACCTGGCCCGTGCGGGGACGCCCCTCGTCGTCTGGAACCGCACCCCCGACCGCTGCGCCCCCCTGCGGGAAGCGGGCGCGCACGTCGCCGAGGGCCCCGCCGAGGTCTTCGCGCGGTCCGGGACGGTGATCCTCATGCTGGCGGACGACACCGCCGTGGACGCCGTCCTCGGGCGCGGCACCCCCGACTTCGCGGCCCGCGTCGGGGAACACACCGTCGTCCACATGGGCACGACCTCGGCCGAGTACTCGGCCGGGCTGCGGGACGCCGTCCGGGCCGCGGGCGGACGCTATGTCGAGGCCCCCGTCTCCGGCTCCCGGATCCCCGCGGAACAGGGTCGGCTGGTGGCGATGCTGGCCGGTGAGAGCGACGCCGTGGCGACCGTACGGCCCCTGCTGGCTCCGATGTGCGGCGAGACCTTCGAATGCGGCGACGTCCCCGGCGCCCTGCTGATGAAGTTCTCGGTCAACCTGTTCCTGATCACCCTGGTCACCGGTCTGACCGAGGCGTTCCACTTCGCCGGCCGGCACGGACTCGACCAGGGCCTGCTGCGAGACGTCCTGGACGCCGGCCCGATGGCCAGCGCCGTCTCCCGCGGCAAGGGCGCCCAACTGGTCGCCCGCGACTTCGGCGTCCAGGCGGCCGCCACCGACGTCCTGAAGAACAACCGCCTCATCGCCGAAGCCGCCCGCAAGGCCGAGGTGGCCACGCCCCTTCTCGACGCCTGCTACGCCCTGTTCGGCGAGACCGTCGCCCAAGGGCACGGCGCCGAGGACATGGTGGCCGTCCTGCACGCCCTCGAAGCGCGCACCGGCCTCGCCCCGCATGAGAGACCGGGCGCCTGACAGCCCTGTCCCGCCGGGCAATTGAGCTCCCGCCCATGAGTGAGGACGGCACGGACCCCGCGCGACGCGTGGTCGACGGGCGCTTCGAGCTGGAGGCCCGCCTCGGCGGGGGCGGAATGGGCACGGTGTGGCGCGCCAGGGACCTGGTGCTGCACCGGCTGGTGGCCGTCAAGGAGGTGCGTCCGCCCGACCGGGACCTCGCCGAGTACGACCCCGAGGGCGCGCGAAGGCTTCGCGAGCGCGTGCTGCGCGAGGCCAGGGCCCTGGCCCGGCTCGACCACCCGAACGTCGTCACCGTCCACCACGTCGTCGACGGCGGCGAGGGCACGTACCCGTGGCTCGTCATGGAGCTGGTCACCGGCGGCTCACTCGCCGACCGGCTGGAACAGGGCCCGATGACGCCGCCGGAGGCCGCCCGGATCGGCCGGGGGGTGCTGGCCGCGCTGCGCGCCGCGCACGACGCCGGCATCGAGCACCGGGACGTCAAGCCCGCCAACGTCCTGATACGGCCCGACGGGCGCCCCGTCCTCACCGGCTTCGGCATCGCCGCGATCCGCGGCACGACCACGCTGACCGCCACCGGATCCCTCGTCGGCACCGCCGACTTCATGGCGCCCGAGCGCGTCTCGGGCCACGAGGCGGGAGCCGCCTCCGACCTCTGGTCGCCGGCGATGATGCTGTACACCGCCGTCGAGGGCCGCCACCCGCTGCGCCGGGGCACCACGCTGGCCACCCTCGCCGCCGTCCTCCACGAGAACGTGCCGCCGCCGGTCCGGGCCGGCGCCCTCCGTGACGTCCTGATGGGCGTGCTCGTACGGGACCCGTCGGCACGCCCCACGGCCGACGCGCTGGACCGGGCGCTGGCCGCCGTCGAGTCGGGCCGCACCGGTCCCGCGCCCCTCGGTCAGGCCCTGTCGTACCCGCCGGCGCCGCCGGTCACCGCCGCCGCCCGCGGCGCCTTCGGGCCGCCGCCCGTCCTGCAGCCGCCGGGTCAGGCGATGACCGTGCCCCGGCGTCCGGCCACCGGGAGCCCGCGCGGCCGAGCCGTCCTGCTCGGTGTCACGGGCGCCTCGCTCGCCGGAGCGCTGGCGCTGCTGTGGTGGCTGCTGCCGCTCGGCGCCGGCGCCCACAAGGCGGACGCCGGTGACCGGACCACCACGTCCGCCCCTGCCGACCGGACCACCACGTCCAGCGCGCGGACCCCGGCCGCAGACCGGTCGAGGGTGGCGGACACGGTCCCGGCGGGCGGCCTGCTGACCTCGGACGGCATCCGTGCGGCCATCAAGGCGTTCGAGGAGGCGACCGGCCGGGACCGGTACGCCGACTTCACCGTCTATCCGGATCACGCCTCCGCCGAGCTGATGGTCGAGGGCAGCGACAAGAAGTACGACTCCTACACCTACCGGCCGGGGCGCGGGGTCGAGAAGGGCATCAGCAGCGGCACGATCATCGGCGGCGACCGGCCCGTCCGCCTCGACGGCTTCGACTGGACGAAGGTCCCCGCCCTGTTCGACCAGGCGGAGAAGAAGCTGAACGTCGACAAGCCGACTCGGCGCTACGTGATCCTCAAGTCGCCCAGCACGACCTTCGGCACCCCGGCCGGTATGGCCGTGTACCTCGCGGACGACTACGGCACCGGCTACCTCGTGGCCGACCCCCACGGCAAGGTGGCCAGCGTCTACCCGGCAGAGGACTGACCCGGACCCGGATCGGTGACGGAACACCGCGGTTCGGCTTGATAGGCAAGTAGGTGCTTGCCTATGGTGGCGGGGTGGCCGACGACCTCTTCAAAGCCCTGGCCGACCCGACCCGCCGGATCATCCTCGACGAGCTGACGGAACGGTCCGGACAGACACTGTTCGAGATCTGCGGCCGCCTCGCCATGAAACACGGACTCGGCATCTCCCGGCAGGGCGTCTCCCAGCACCTCGCCGTGCTGGAGGCCGCGGGTCTCGTCGCGACCAGGCGGGAGGGACGTTACAAGTTCCACGACCTCGACACGGCCCCGCTGCGGCAGATCACCGAGCGCTGGCCCCTGCCCGATACCTCCGCACCCGAGGAGAACACCTCATGAAGATCCGTCTGACCAGTGTCTTCGTCGACGACCAGGCCGCGGCCCAGCACTTCTACACCGAGATCCTCGGCTTCCGGACGAAGCACGACGTCCCGATGGGCGAGACGGACCGCTGGCTGACCGTCGTCTCGCCCGAGGAGCCCGACGGCACCGAACTCCTGCTGGAGCCCCTCGGCCACCCGGCCGCCCGCACCTACCGCGACGCCCTCGTGGAGGACGGCATCCCGCTCGCCCAGTTCGCCGTGGACGACGTCCGCGCCGAGTACGAGCGGCTGCGTGCCCTCGGCGTCCGCTTCACCCAGGAACCCCTGGAGATGGGGCCCGTCACCACCGCCGTCCTCGACGACACCTGCGGGAACCTCATCCAGATCGCGACACAGCCCCAGTGACCGCCCGGCCCCGGGCGCGGGTCAGGCACCCGGCTCCCGGCACACGGCGAGCCAGTCGACGAGGAGCCGGTTCGTCTCCTCGGGGCGTTCCTGCTGCACCCAGTGGCCGCAGCCGTCGAGCACATGGGAGGAGACGAGCCCCGGCAGCGTGACCGGGAACGCCTCGATGGCGTCGGCCAGCCATGTCGTGGAGGCGTCCAGGGACCCGCCCACGAACAGCGACGGCTGAGTCAGGGGCGCCCCGTCGTACGCGGCCAGGTCCTCCCAGTCGCGGTCCATGTTCCGGTACCGGTTGAGCGCGCCGGTGAAGCCCGTCCGCTCGAACTCCCCGGCGTACACGTCGAGGTCCGCCTCGCCGAGCCAGCCGGGCAGCCGGCCCTCGGGGAACCGGTCCCGCAGCGTGCCGCCCGCGCCGACGAAGTGCGGATCGGGGGCGCCGGGCCCGGCCATGGTGTCGGCCGACAGCGCCGCGTAGAAGCCGGCGAGCCAGCCCCGTACGTCGGGCTCGATCTCGGCCTCGGCGCGGCCCGGCTCCTGGAAGTACGAGACGTAGAACTCCTCGTCCCCGCCGACCCGGGAGAAGACGTCACGGGGACGCGGACCGCCGCGCGGCGTGTACGGCACGGAGAGCAGCCCCACCGCCCGGAAGACGTCCGGCCGCAGCAGCCCGGAGCTGGAGGCGACGGCCGCGCCCCAGTCGTGCCCGACGACCACGGCGGACTCCTCCCCGAGCGCGTGCACCACCGCGACGTTGTCGTCGACCAGGTCCAGCATCCGGTACGCCTCCGTCGCGGCCGGCTTGGCGGACCTGCCGTAGCCGCGGACGTCGAGCGCGACGGCCCGGTACCCCGCCGCGGCGAGGGCGGGCAGCTGGTGGCGCCAGGAGTACCAGGACTCCGGGAAGCCGTGCACGAGCAGCACGAGCGGGCCGGTGCCCTGCTCCACCAGGTGGATACGGCCGGCCGGGCCGAGGACCGTGCGATGGATGAGCCGTTCCGAGCCGCCCTGCCGTGCCATGTGCCCTCCTGCGGACGTCGCTTCTTCGCCCGTACGGCCCCCGTGGGGGCCGCCGGGTTCCGCCCCTGCGCTCCTGTCGATCCTGCGGAGCACCCCGGCGGCGCGGCCAGCGCGTTTGCCGGTCCGGCAAACTCCCCGCGAAGGCGCACGGTGCCGGAGTCCGCGCTGTCGGACAGCGGGTGACGTGGGAAAATCTCCGCGTGAGCAGTCGGTTCGCCGAGAGGGAGCCCGTGGACCTGGACGCCGTGGCCGACGAGCTGTACGGACTGCGGCCCGAGCAGTTCACCGCCGCCCGCAACGAGCGTGTCGCGGCGGCGCGCTCGGCCGGGAACCGGGCGCTCGCCGACGAGATCGGCCGGCTGCGCCGCCCCAGCCTGTCCGCCTGGGCCAGCAACACCCTGGTCCGCGCCCGACGTGACCAGGTCGAACCCCTCGTCGGGCTCGGCGAGGCCCTGCGGCAGGCCCACCGCGACCTGGACGCGGCGCAGTTGCGCGACCTCGTCCACCAGCAGCGCCTGCTGATCGGCGCGCTGGCACGGCAGGCCGCCCAGCTCGCCGCCGACGCCGGGCACCCGCTCGGCCAGGACGCCCAGCGCGAGGTGCAGGACACCCTTCAGGCGGTCCTCGCCGACGCCGAGGCCGCCCGGCAGTGGGCCTCGGGTCGCCTCACCAAGTCCTTGACCCCCACGGCGGGGTTCCCCGCCACGAGCGGCGAAGCGCCGCCCCGCCGCCCGGTGGAGCCGGACCGGGCGAAGCGGCCCGCCCCGGCCGAGGCCGGGAAGTCCGCGGCGGAGCGGCGGCGCCGCCGGGAGCTCGCCGAGGCCCGGAAGGCGGCCGAGGAGACCGACCGGGAACGGACGGTGCGGGCCGCGCAGGCCGAGGAGGCCGCCCAGCGGGCGGAGGAGGCCAAGGAGAAGGTCGCCGAGCTGCGGGACCGGGTGGAGACCCTGTCGAAGGAGCTGAAGGGTGCCGAGGCGGATCTCGCCCGGGCCCGCTCGGACGACCGTACGGCCCGCGAGGAGACAAGGGCGGCCGAGCGCCGCGTCCGCGACGCCGAGCGCGAGGCGCAGAAGGCGACCCGGCGGGTGGAGGAGCTGTCGGGCGACGGCTGACGCCCGCACGGGTCCCGCCACCCGTCAGCCGGCCCCGCTCAGGAACCCGTCCACTGGTCCGGCTGCTTCGCGCCGGGCGACGCCGGCGCCGACTCCTCCTGCTCCGCCGCCGTCACGGCCCGGACGGCGCAGGGCGCACAGGAGGGCGGGTACGGCCACTGGTCGTGCGTCGACCGATCCGTCGACTCGCCGGCCCACAGCGTGAACCCGACCGCTCCCGGCACGCCGCCCATCTTGGCGGCCGGGCGCGCCCCTTGCTTGTCGAGGATCCGGCCGCCCCGCTGCGAGGCGATGGCGAAACCGCGCCGCCCGGTTCAGACGACGGCCAGCAGCTCCTCCAGCGGGGCCGGGACACGGTCGGTGTCGAGGGCCTCCACGAGCACCCGGCCGTAGTGGATCTTGCGCCCGCTCGTCGTCCCGAAGAAGCGCCGCAGACGCTGCTGCGCGGTGCGGTCCCGCTGGGCCGGCTGCCGCAGGAACGTCGTCAGGGGACGCAGGTCCCCTTCCTCGCGGACGAGTTCCTCCACGCGCCCGACCCCCAGCGCACGGATCAGCTCGTCCTCCAGGTCCGCCGCGCAGACGAAGAAGCCGGGCGCCGCCGCACCCGCCCGCTGCCAACCGCGGGCGTAGAAGGGGCTTTCGCGCTCGTCGCACAGCCCGGCCAGGCGGAGCCCCAGACCGGACGGCCCGAGCAGTTCGGCGAAGCGGCCGACGCTCATGGCGCCGCCCATCGGCAGGACGCAGACGCCCTCCGCCGCCAGATCCCGCCCGCGGCGCTCGGCCAGCGCGTTGACCGCCGCCGCGTCACTGGGCCCCTCCAGCAGCACCGCCACCCGTACGGGCAGCCGCGCGGCCAGCTCCCGCGCCGGCTCGCCGTCCCCGCCGGCCGCCCACGCGGTCACCGCCTCCTGGAACGCCCCCATGTCACCCATGGCAGGAGTCTGCGCCGGTACCCCGCGTCACGCCAGTGCTTTTCCCCGCCCTCGCACCCCGCTCTCACGCGGCGTTGACAGGGCCGTCTTCTAACCTCGTGCCTTGAGGACGCCGAAGACGCGTCCGTTCGCTGCGAGGAGGCGAGGGTGCGGGGACGGGGCACGCGGTTGTTCGTGGCCGCCATGATCGTGGCCTGCGTGGTGCTCGTCGGCCCCAGCGCGCCCAGCGGGGCCGTCTTCGCCAGGACGCTGCCCGTGGACGCGGCCGAGGCCGTCGTCCCGAACCGGGTGATGACGTGGAACCTCTGCAATCCCTGCGGGGTGAGCGACGTCGACCGGGCGGCGGAGATCGCCACGTACGCGCCTCAGGTCATCGCCGTGCAGGAGGCGTGCGACCGGGACGTCGCACGGATCCGGGACTTCCTGGAGGGCTACTACGGCCTCAAGTACCACGTGGCGTACGGGACGGTGCTCGACAGCCTGAGCCGCTGCGGCGGAGTGCCGTGGAGTCCCGGCGGATTCGGGCAGGCGATCCTCTCCGCCGCGCCGATGACGGACGTGGTGCGGCGGGAGTATGCCGACGGCGGCTCGGAGGACCGCGGCTATCTGGCGGTCACCACCCTCGTGGACGGCCACTCGATCCGGGTCTTCAACACCCACCTCGCGCAACGGCGTCAGGAGTCCGTCCGGGCGGAACAGGTCCCCGTGCTCGCCCGCGAGGTCGCCCGCCAGGACCGCGCCATAGTGATGGGCGACTTCAACGCGGTGCCGGAGGCACCCGAACTCGGGGCGATGTGGAAGGTCGCCACCGACGTCGACCCCGAGTGCCGTCCCACGCCCACCGGGCCGTGCGAGCCGACCACGGACTGGCAGAGCAAGTTCGACTACGTGTTCCTGCGCGGCGTCGACCCGGTCGAGCACGGGGTGCGGCCCACCGTGTACTCCGACCACCATCCGCTGCTCGCCGAGGTGGACGTGCCCTGACGCGGAAATCGTTCGCGCCCGGGCGGGGCGGGCCACTAGCCTCCGTCCGTCCGTGAAGTGGCGTGCCCACAGAGGGACATGACTGCGGGGCGGCGTACCGGCGAAGGGGCGAGGCATGGAGATCGGCGGCATGAGGACGGACCGGCTCGGACTGCTGCTCGACCAGTTCGACCGCGCCCGGGAGATGGCGGAGGTCCGGCTGACCGGGCTCACCGACGAGGAGTACCTGTGGGAGCCCGTCCCCGGCTGCTGGTCGATCCGCCGCCGGGGCGAGGCGACGACCCCCAGGGCGTTCGGGCCGGGGGAGTGGCTGCTCGACCTGGGTGCCGCCGACATCCCGGCGAGCGAGTACGCCGAGGTCGCCCGGCAGGTCGCCGACGGCATGAGCGTCGAGAAGGTCGCCGAGGACTGGAGCGTCACCGTCGAGCGGGTCGAGGAGGTCCTGGCCCACACCGGCCCCGTGGAGCCCGACCGGACGCCGGTCACCACCATCGCCTGGCGGCTGGGCCATCTGCACTACGGCTTCGCCGGGCACTGGGAGTGGGCCTTCGGCGAACGGCGCCAGGACCCCAAGCGGATGGTCGACTTCAGCCCGTCCGCCGCGACGGCGCTGGAGCGGTTCTGGGAGTCGGTCGACCGCTGGCGCCGTGACGTCGGCACGGTGACCCAGGAACAGCTCGACACGATCGGCTTCTCCCAGTACCCGTACGGCTCCGACCCGGACGAGCCGTACGCGGCCGTGCTCTGGGGAGCCAACCTGGAGTTCATCCACCACATGGCGGAGATGGCCCTGCTCCGCGACCTGTGGCAGGCACGCTCCACGTGAGCGGGCCCGCCCCTACGCGACCGGTTCCTGTTCGTCCGCCGCCACCAGCGACTGGTTGAGTGCCGTCCGGGAGAGGGCGACGATCCCCGCCGCGATCAGTGCCACGCCGAGCAACTGCGGTACGAGCCACCAGCCGGAGCGGACGGTCTCCTCGTACAGGGTGATGCCGAGGGCGAGGCTGACCGCCGCGTCGCCCAGGGTGAGGGCGGGCTGGGAGGCGACCAGAGGGCCGGCCTGCATGGCGTTCTCCAGCAGGAAGAGCGCGCACACCCCGGTCACGGCGAAGGCGTACGTCTGCCAGGCGGTCAGGAACGCGACGATCCCCTCCTCGTCGAGGAGGTGCGTGGACGCCTTGAGCAGCGCCGCCGTCATCGCGTAGCTGATCGCGGTGGCGGCCCCCAGACAGGCCGCCCGGGCGGGCCCCCGCGGGCGTCTCAGGGCCATCACCGTGAGGGCGCCGACCAGGCCCGCACACACGGCGAGCGCGGGGATCCACCGATCCAGGGACACCCGGGTGCGGCCGCCGGAGGGCGCGGCGGCGGCGAGCGCGATCGCCAGGCCCGCGACCACCACCGCCACGGCCACCCAGCCCGAGCCCGGCAGCCGCCGCCGCATCAGCAGGGACGCCACGATCAGCGTCAGCGGAAGCTCCAGCACGAACAGCGGCTGCACGATCGTCAGCGGCCCGGTCGCCAGCGCGACCGCCTGGCAGACCGCGGCCCCGATGACGGCGAGGATGCCGAGCAGCCAGACCGGCCGGCGCAGCAGATCGAGGATCAGCCCGGCCCGCAGGCCCTGCGAGCTGGGCACGGTGAGCGCTGCCTTGCGCTGGAGCACCGTGGCCACGGCGTTGCTCAGGGCGGCACAGACCGCGAAGACGACGGGGAGCACCGTGCCCAGCGTGGCCACCTCCCGAACCGGCCGGGCCGTCCGGCCCCTGACGGCAGGCGGACGGCCCACGGCGGACGGACGGCGTACGACGACCGGCGCGCGGACGGCGCGCCGGCTCTCTCCTGCCGCCATCCTCACCCGCGGCGCGGCAGGGGCGCGATCGGAGCGCGCGGCGCCGGGCACCGCACGCGGCCGTCAGGACGTCGGCCGGACGGGCGACGCGCCGGGCGAAGACGACCGTGGCGGAGACGGACCCGGCGACGCCACCGAGGGCGAGGTCGTGCGACACGACGACTTCCGCGTCCTGGAGGAGCGGGTGCCGGTGATGTCGTCGACCGGCTTGGCCGTCGTCAGCGGCTCGGTCAACCCGGCCGCCCCGCATGCGCGCACCCGGCCCAGGCCGCACGCTGGTCCCATGGTCAGCGCACAGCCCATCGTCATCTACCCGGCCGCCGAGGACGGCGGCCGGCGCGTCCGTGTGAACGACCAGTTCGTGGGGATGGCCTACGGCCTGCTGGACATCGTCGAGTTCCTGCGCCTCGCGGGCCTGGACGACGTGGACGACGACTGGGTACGGCAGTCCGCGCTGATCGAGTGGCGGGGCGGCGGCCCCGAAGGGTGGCGTCCCGCCCGCGACTGACCCGGGTGGCCCCGGCGGTGCGCACCGCCGCGGTGGGTCAGCTCACGGCCGAGGGCAGATCCGAGGCGGTGGCCCGCCGGCTCGACGCTTTCGCCGGATTCGTCACCGCGCCGATCACCCAGCGCGGGTCTGCTCGCCCGGCTGCACTAAGGAACCTGGAGAACATCGAGGCGGCGTACCGGTCCGTACGCCGCCACAACGTCGCCCGCCACCTGCTCGCCCGCCTGAACGGCCAGTACGAGTACGTGACCGACATCGGCTTCGCCGCCTGACGTCCCGCCGTCCCGGAGCCCCCCGGAGGAGCGCGCCGATCGGGCGGCTTCGTGCCGTCAGCCGGGCACCTTGTCCTCGAAGGTCGTGCCCGCCGCCCGGTAGGCGCTGACCTTGGCGGTGACTTGTGCCGGGGTGAGGACCTGGTCCTTGACGTGGAGGACGTAGTCGACCTGCTCGTCGTAGGAGCGGGGCGTGGTGCTGGTCTGGCCGGCGAGGTCGATGAGCCACTGGTTGAAGTTGATCGACATGGGCCGCTCGGGCAGGTAGGCGGCGTCGTGGGTGCCGGACAGCTGCCCGTCGACGTAGTACTTGATGGAGCTGTCGTCGATGGTCAGCACCAGGTCGTGCCAGCCGGCGAAGCTGGTGCGCGCCTCGCTGTGCTGGTTGACGGCCTGCCAGGGGTCGGGGTCGTACGTCTCCCAGGACGTCGTGTACAGGATGTTGGCGGGCTCGCCCCAGCCGCCGTTGGGCAGGTACTCGAAGTCGTACTCGGCGTAGTCGTCGGCCATGGGGGCCTTCAGGTCGTTGATGGTGAAGAACGTCTGCACCAGGCGGTCCCCGTCCGGCCCGGACACGGGTGCGTCGGAGAAACGGACGCGTGCCGCGTACGTGCCGTTGCGGAACTTCATCGCCTTGGTGAGGACTTCGGTCTGCCTGGTGCTCTCCGGTGTGCCCGCGGTCGAGGTCCGCAGGTTCATCACGGAGTTGCCGCCGGAGGCGGCGAACGTGACGTTCTCCGGCGCCCAGGTCGCGCCGGGCACGCCGGGGCCGCCCGCGTTGGAGCGCACGTTCCAGCCGTTCGCCGAGATCCTCGGGTCGCCGGACGTGCTGTAGTCGAAGTCGTCGAACAGGCTCTGCCCGCCCGCCGGGGGGTCGGTGGGCGGGTCGGTCGGGGGATCGGTCGGGTCGTCGCCGCCGGGAGAGGTGCCCCATACGGTGCTGCCCGACACCGAGGCGGTGACCTTCGTCCAGTCCGCGTACGAGGTCTGGGAGGCGCCGAAGGAGTAGTCGTCGCTCTGCCGCAGCGTCTGCCAGTCCGCCCGGTGGAAGCGCAGCTGCATGTCCCCGGTGTCGGCGCCCGGGGCGAGCGTGCCCGCCCTGGCGGTGAAGCCGATCTCCAGATAACGGTCGGCGGTGGCCGTCGCGTTGGCCGGTGTCCCGAACGTCCCGGTGATGTGGGCGCACCCCTTCACCGCCCAGGAACAGGCGAAGCGGTAGGCGGTTCCGGCCGCGTCGGCCTTGAAGTAGTAGCGCACCTTGACGGAGCTCAGCGGCAGGCCACCGCTGCCGGTGTTCCTGACCTTCAGCCAGGGCTCCGCCTGGTCCGCCGTGGCGCCCGTGGCGCTGGTCCGGTACTGGACGGTCACGCCCGCGGCGGCGGCGCTCGCGGAGCCGGACAGGGCGGTGAGACCGGCGGTGCCGAGGGCGGTGGCCACGGCCGCGGCCAGGGCGACCCGCAGTCTGCTCGGAGTGGTTCGGGACGTCATGCTGATTCCTTCCGGACGGGATGTGGGGTTCGTCGTGCTCGGGAGGTCAGGGCCGTGCCGTGGGGGTGCGGCTTCAGGGGTGGCGGGGCACGCCGAGCGCGTCCAGGCGCGGGAGGTGCCGGTCGAGACGTGAGCGGAAGTCGCGCCAGGGGGTGGGTCCGCTCCAGGCGCGGTCCGCCAGGGCGCACAACCGGGGGTAGGTGAGGTACTCCAGGCGCGCGGGGGTCGTCGCGTACTCCGTCCACACCTGGGCCTGCGCGCCGAGGACATGGGCGGCGGCCTCCGGGGACGCCCCCTCGGGGACCGGGTCGTGGGCGTGGACGTCCCGGAGCGTGACGACGGCTCCGGGCTGGGCCGGCAGTTCCTGCGCCCCGCCGCGCTGGGGGTGGTCGAGATAGGTGCGGCGGTGGTCGGCGTTGATCACGTCGAGGCCGCGCCGCGCGGCGGCGAGGGCGTGCGCGGGGTCCCGCCAGGCCATCACCGCGAAGTGGTCCGGCAGGTCGGCGCCGGTCTCGGCCCAGGCGACCGGGCGGCGCCCGTTGCGGATCAGGAACGCGCCGACGCGGGAGAGGAACCAGCCGTGCAGCGCCCCGGGCCCTTCCAGGCCCGCCTCGCGCACACGGGCGGCGGCCTCGGGGCTCGTGGCCCACTCGGTGACGGGCACCTCGTCGCCGCCGATGTGGATGCTCGGGGAGGGGAAGACGTCCATGACCTCGTCCAGCACGGTGCGGCAGAAGTCGAACACCTCGTCGTGCACGCCGAGGACGGTGTCGCAGACCCCCCACCTGGTCCATACGTCCAGGGTCCGGCCGGGCCGGTTGCCCAGGTGCGGGTAGGCGGCGAGGGCGGCCCGGGCGTGGCCCGGCATCTCGATCTCGGGCACCACGGTGACGCCACGGGCCGCCGCGTACGCCACGAGGCCCGTGAGTTCGGCCCGGGTGTAGGCGCCGCCGTGCGGCACGTCGTCGTAGGCATCGCCCTCGGCGCCGACCGGGGAGCGGGACCGGTGGCCGCCGATCTCGGTGAGCTTGGGGTACGCCGGCACCGGCATCCGCCAGCCCTGGTCGTCGGTGAGATGCAGATGGAAGACGTTGATCTTGTGCAGGGCGAGCAGGTCGACGTAGCGGCGGAGGTACTCCACCGGCTGGAAGTGGCGGGCCACGTCGAGCATCGCGCCGCGCCAGTGGTGGCGCGGGACGTCGGTGATCTCGGCGCACGGCAGCGACCACCGCACCCCGGCCCGGGGTGCCCCCGACAGGGCCTCGCTGGGCAGGAGCTGACGGATCGTCTGGACGCCGTGCAGCAGTCCGGTGGGCTGTGCCGCGCGCAGCAGCACCGAGCGGGGCCCCACCGTCAGCCCGTAGCCCTCGTCGCCGAGCCCGGTGAGCGCGGGGTCGAGCGTCAGCACGACGGCCCCGTCCTCGGCGGGAGGCAGCGGGAGTCCCGTGGCGGGGGCGAGCAGTTCGCGCAGCATTCGGGCGGCGGGTTCGGCGCCGTCGCCGACGCGTACGCCGGTACCGGCGTCCAGGGTGAAGCGGCCGCCGCGGGCGTGGGCCCGGGTGGGGCGGGGGACCAGCGGCAGCGCCGGAGGCGTGGGTGCGGGCACGGATGTCTCCCGTCTCGGTGGACCTGTGCCGAGCGACTTGACCAGTTGGGCCACTGGTGAGGTGACCTCTCACTGGTCGATGAAGGTGGCATAGACCAATTGAGGCGTCAACCCTCCTCGCACATGCCTTTGTTGACGGTTCCGGATCTCGTACGGCCCTGCTTCGGCGGTGACTTGATGGCTAGACTGCGTCTGACCAGTGGGTGAACTGGTCAGGTGTGCGGGGCGAGCGAGGGTGGGGGCGGCGGTATGAAAGCGGGTGATCCGGGGGCGGTGCTCAAGCGGGAGCGCGTCCGCGACCACATCCTCGGGCTCATGGAGTCGCTGCGCCCGGGCGACGCCATCCCCTCGGAGCGGACGCTGTGCGCCGCGCTCCAGGTGTCCCGGCCGACCCTGCGCGCCGCCGTCGACGAACTCGTCGCCGCCGGCCTGCTGGTGCGTGAGCACGGGCGCGGCATGTTCGTGGCACCGGAGAAGATCACCCAGGAGCTGGTGCCCGACCAGCGCACCATGGCCGTCCCCCGCGCCCCCGGTGTCTGGACCAGCCGCCTGCTGGAGTTCACCACGATCGCCGCCGGCGCCCGCGTCGGCCGCAAGCTGCGGCTGTCACCCGCCGCCGAGGTCGTCTACGTGGCTCGGCTGCGCCTGGTCGACGGCGCCCCCATGGCCATCGAGCACCTGCACATCCCGGCCGGCCTGGTGCCCGCGCTCACCGAGCGCGAACTGGAGGCCGGCGACCTGTACGAGCATCTGCACGACCGCCACGGGGTCCGGGTGAGCGAGGCCGTGCAGACCATGGAGCCGACCGTGGTCAGCCAGGCGGAGGCGAAGATCCTCGGCGTCCCCCACCTGTCTCCCGCGCTCCTCTTCGAGCGCCTCACCTACGACACGGACGGCCGGGCCGTCGAGTACGTCCACTCCCTCTACCGGGGCGACCGCTACCGCATCGTCACCCGGCTCACCCTGGGCGTGCCCGCACCCCACGAGCACGCGGCCCCCACGGGACCCATTCCCGGCATCCCGCCCGGCGCCTTCCCGCCGCGCGAGGCCGTCGTCGTCACCGCGCAGGGGGACGTGTACGACGAACGGTGAGGCCGGCCCCGCACGAGCGACAGGACCCGGTGCGCCGATGAGTTTCCGGACCGGCCGACGTCTACCAGGGCGACACACGTCACGACGTACCGAGGAGACGGACATGAGCACCCAGCAGAACACCCCGGCCGACGGCTTCTCCTACACCCTCACCCGCACCCTGGACGCGCCCGTCAAGGCCGTCTGGCAGGCCTGGACCATCGCCGACCAGTACGGCCGGTGGGCGGGCGCCGAGCCCGGCTCGGTCGAGATGGACGTCCGGCCGGGCGGGGCGTGGAAGGCCACGATGGTCACCCCCGACGGCAGCACGTTCCCCCTCACCGGCTCCTACCTCGACGTCGTCGCCGACCGGCGGCTGGTCGTCGGCATGGACGTGCCCGGACGACCCGATCCGGCCGTGATGACGGTCGAGTTCGAGGCCCGGGACGGCGACCGCACCGACCTCGTCGTCCGCCAGACCAGCCCCACCGCCGAGGAGCGCGACATGTCCGAACAGGGCAGCACGATGCTCCTCGACAGCCTCGGCGCCTTCCTGGCCGACGAGGCGAGGAGCTGACAGGACCGCGTGCGCGTGTGAGCCCTGTACGCGCCCCCCTTCCCGGAGATTGTCTTACCGGCGGGGCGGGTGGCCGGAAGCAGCCGTCCGCGGTCCTGATCCGGAACTCGAGAGAGGCAGGGTGGTCACGGTGCTGTTGCGTCTGCCCACGTCTGTGGCCGAAGCGCGGGAGTGTCTGGCGGAGGGGGCGGTGCCGATCGGCGGGGCCACGCTGCTGTGGGCCACCTGGCAACGGGACGGGTTCCCCGAGACGGCCATGTCGCTGCGGCACGTGCCCGAAGCCAACGTCCTCGAGCGCGACGCCGTCGGGGGCGCCGTGATCCTCGCGAGGATGGACGACCGCGTCCCGGACGTGCTGCGGCTGGCCGCCGCCGGCGTGGGCACCGGGGCGGTCCGCCGCAGCGCCACCGTCGGCGGCAACGTCGTCGGCAGCACACTGCGCTGTCTGCTCCCCGCGGCCCTCGTCCTGGACGCCCGGGCGACGGTGCTGGAGAGCGACGGGGTCCGTGAGACGGACCTGTCCGAGCTGGTGGCCAAGCGCCCGCTGCTGCTCAGCCTCAGCTGGCGCCCCCCGCTCGCCAGCACGTTCGAGAAACTGGACAGCGTGCCGGGCGGGCAGCCGCCGCTGGTCGTGGCCACGGCGGTACACACGGGGGACGACGGCCCGGCCGGCGTGCGGGTGGCCGTCCGCGACGGCTACGAGGTGGTCGGCGCGGAGGCCACCGCGTCGGACGACCCCGGGCAGACCCTGGACGAGCTGCGGTCCACCGCCCTGGACGACCTCCCGGCCCCCGCCTGGGACGTGATCCGCTCGCAGGTCACCGCCCTCACGGCCGGACCGCGTCCCTGACGCCGGCCCCCTCAGGGCGCGACCGCGAACGGGGTGAAGTGGGCGGGGGCGTGGTCGATGGGCAGCCCGGGCCGCCAGGCGGTGAGGATCTGCGCGCTGCACTCGAACAGGCCGGGCGGCAGCGCGTCCAGGGGCCACCAGCGCCAGTCGCCGACGGACTCGTCGGGCTGGTCGGCCGGCCTCCCCCGCCACGCGGTGACGACGGCGCCGACGGTCGCCGACCTGGTGGACGACCGGGAAGCGGGCATCTTCTCGACGGAGCGAGGCAAGCGCGACTGCCGCGAGAGGTACGCCCGGCTGGAGGAGCGACGGGAGAAGCTGGCCAGCGTGCCCACCGTGCCAGACACCTGGCGGGAGATCCCTACGGGTGAGACCTACGCCGAGATGTGGGCCAGGCTGGAGACTTCGACGGAGCGCTACCGAGAACTTGTCGAGGCTGGCGTGAGGGTCACCGTCCACGCCGAAGACCTTCCCCCGGTGCTGCCCCTGGTGGAGATCGGGCAGAGGGAAGGCGATGTGACCAAGCACGTCGGCAGGGTGGCCCTGACACGGCCCGTGCTACTCGGCGAGTGGGCGAAGGGCCGAGCGCTGGCGACTACGTAGAGTCGGGCCGGCTGTCGACCCGCAGTAACCATGCCCCCGTCTGTCACTCGCTGGCAGGCGGAATCTCTTCGTTGTCCTGCGGCTTCTTGAGGACGTAGGTCCCCTTGGCTGGCACCACCCCGATGAGGCCGCGCTCCCTCAGCTCTCGTACGGCACGGCGCACAGTCCCGAGCGCAGCCCCGTACTCCTCGCAGAGCAGCCGCTCGCCAGGGAGTCGACCACCCAACGGCAGACGTCCGCTCCTGATCTGCTCCTCGATGTCCTGGGCGATCTCCTGCCACCGGTACATGGGGAGTCCTGCGCTCTCGGTCATGCACTCATGCTGCGGCGGTAGACAGGAGCCCGCTTGGGCAGGCTGCGGTATGACGCAGACAGCCGCAGCATGACGCATTTACTCTGTGGGCAGGCACCAACACGAAGCGAGCCCCGGCCGGAAGCGACCCGACCGAGGCTCTACGCCGATCGACTGCAAGGAGTCGAACAACGATGCTCCGGACTCTACTGGCCCTGATCGCCCGTGGCAGAGGCAGACACAGGAAGGCACACGCACCCCACACAGTCGCGCTCTCAGCACCCCTGGCCCCCATCGTCCGCGGAGCCCGCATCGTCCGCCACAGGAGCGCACAGCCGTCCCCTCGCTACGTCTTGGACGCGGAACAGGTGGCGCTCGTCCGGCCGTACTTCCTGGCGTTCGAGGAGCAAGCCCGACAGGCCCGGGTCGAGGAGCGTGCCGCGTGAGCGAGATCGAGAGCCAGCCGGCACCCTCTCAGCTCCGACGCCTGCCGTGGCGCGAGGACGGCAAGACCGCCTACCTGTCGACCGATGAAGGGTCATCCTTCCTGGCCAGGATGGCGGACACGATGGAAGAGGGGATGTTGACCACGGCCGAGGTGGACATGGCCCGAGCTCTCTCCGTGGCCGAAGAAATGAGCTCATCCCGAGCCGAGCTGAAGATGGCCGTTCGCTTCCTGGCGCACGCCGTGGCCGATGCGGTCGAGGTGGCGCGACTGCGAGGCGAGCGGCTGGGTGTCGACCCCGAGGCGCTGGAGACGGCCGAGTTCCTGCGGCGCACCCAGACGCGCTGACCCCGGCAAGCTGAGAGCCCTTGTCCCCCGAAGGTGAGGAGGCAGGGGCTCTGTCGTGTTCAGGCCTCACTCGGGAGGCAGGAGAGGCTGACCCTCGATGGCTGCCTGTACGTGCTCGGGAGTCAGCCTCTCCGTGCCGTACTCCTCACCCCATGCCCTGATCCGGCCGAGGGGCGAGTCTGCGGGAGGCGGCTCCTCGCTCAGTTCTGCCCCAAGGATCATCGCGCCGAAGCGGGCTCCCACTTCCTGCGGGGTCATGTTGTCCACGGTAGGCCGAGGGTCTGACAGTCGTGTGAGCCGCATCGCGGTCTCGGCAGCTCTCGCAGAATCCGGACCGCTTGCTGCCACCGGTAAGTAGAGGGGTTCGCTCCGACCTGCGGGTGACCTGCCTCTCAGTCTCGGCGGATCGCTTCAAAAGTGGGCCCCGAATTGGCTCTTTGTAAGTGAGGGCCCGGTCGGGCCTCTTCTTGGGCTGTCCACCTGATGACGCCCTCATGAACCACTCTCCAGTGCGCTCACTTCCGTTCGGGTTCCAGCGCACACCCTGACGTCCGCGCGGGTTGGTCACCCGGGCACTGTCACGCGCGCGGACGTCACGGCAGACATCCCCTGTCGGCACCGTTTGTTGCGTCCCCGGACCGGCTGGGCGGCGACTTCTACGACGTCTTCCCCCTGGACGGCAAGCGGTTCGGGTTCTTCCTCGGCGACGTTTGCGGCAAGGGCCCCAGGCGGCAGCCCTCACCTCGCTGACCCGGTACACCCTGCGTGCCTCCGCCCTCCATGACCCGGACCCCGTCTCGCCGCTGACGACTCTCAACCAGGTGCTGCACGAGCGCTACGCCGCGGGCGGCGACCCGCGCTACCAGAATTCATTCGCACGAAAACACAGTGCCGGCCAGTTCTGATCTCCTGCCTCTCATCCATAACCCAAGTGCGTAGGGTGACGGTCGTGCAGCTTCGGTACAGCTTTCGCCTGTACCCGGATACCGGCCAGCAGAGGGCGTTGGCGAAGGCGTTCGGGTGCGCCCGCGTCGTGTTCAACGAC
>NZ_JBEYXR010000031.1:0-86604 GCF_040645135.1 Streptomyces sp. NPDC046859 | reverse complement strand
AAGAACTCGTACCACGCCCCGTACAGGGCGCGTTCGCGCTCCACCAGCAACGGCAGCGGCTCCGACGCCGTCACCAGATCACGCAACGGATACCGCCCCAGCACCGCGTCCACGTTGGCCGCGAAGGCCGCCGACAGACGGGACACCGGCGGCAGCGAGTCGTCCCGCAGGGCCTCGGCGGCGGCGAGCAGCGCCGACCGCTCCGACGCGTCGGGCACCCCGGCGGCGGCGCGCTCGTACAGCTCGCCGCCCTCCTCCAGCACCAGCCCGACGTCGATGCCGGCCGGGACCTTGATACGGGCGGTGTGCCGCCAGGTGGCCACCGGGTCGCTCCAGGCCTCGACGTGGAACGTCCAGGTCCCCACCGCCGACGGGGTCACCTTGGCGCTCCAGCGGTCACTGCCCGGCGCGAGTTCGTGCATCGGCGTCCACGGACCCGGGCGGCCCTTCGGATCGGTCAGCACGACGTTGGCGGCGACCGCGTCATGGCCCTCCCGGAACACGGTGGCGGTGACCTCGAAGGTCTCCCCGACGATCGCCTTCGCCGGATGCCGGCCGCGCTCCACGGCCGGCCGGACGTCCCGTACCGGGATACGGCCTACGGCCCCGGCGCCGGCGCCGGTCCTGTTCTTGGTCCTGCCCATGGTTCACCTCCACCGTGCTCGAGGCCGGACACGTGGCCCGGCCGGGGATCCGAACTCTGCCGGAAGGCGGCTACCTTCCCGCGTGGAAACGCCGAGGCGTCCTCGGCCGGCTCTGCCCGGCCGCGACGCCCACCGTCCGCGCCCGTTGCTCCTGCTCCAGCGGGTGGGCCGACGGGGTGTCGCGCAGGTATTGCTCGGCCGCGTCCGCGGCTTCGCGGGCGCAACGCTTTCCCATCAGGACGCAAAGGGTGTAACCGGTGTCCTCGAAGGTGGCACGCACCGTTCGGTCGGCCGGGGCCGCCAGCATGGCGCGTTCCCAGGCCCGGTACCGCCGCAGCAGGCGGGCGACTTCGGTCTTGGCCGGTAGCAGCATGGCCCCGCTCACCTTCCACTTCCGGGCTCGATGGCGCGTCTCCCGACCGTCGGGCGGCACCCGTGCATGCGGGCACACACGGGTTCCGTCGCGGGCATCGAGGTCTTCACACATGGTGCATGGTCGGCGACGCAGCGTCCTGTTGGATCTTCAACTACTTCCTCACCCGTTCGCTCGTGTTGCACGAATGGCGTACAGCACTCACTCTGAAGTGACTCAGAGGCGATCAGTGCTCACGCTCCGCAATCGGGGCCCCGTCCCGCAGGGACGAGGAGAGCGGGAGCTTTCGCGGTGAGGAGGTAACGACGGTGAAGACCGCAGTGCCCTGCTACTACCACCTCGATGTGGAAGTCAGCCCTGAACGGGTCGGTCAGGTCAGCCGAATTCTGGCCGCTCACCTCAGGTACTGGGACCTGGAGACGCTCGTCGAACCCGTCCGCCACGGCACCGAGATGCTGCTGCGGGCCATCGACGAGCACGCGAAGGACAAGAACACCTCGATCGAGATGTGGTGGAACGGACAGCACCTCATCACCGCCATCGGTGACAACGACCGGGCCCTGCGCCCGGACCACGAACTGCGCGCCTGCCTGCGCCACCTCGCCGCGATGAGCGACGGCTGGGGCTGCTGCGCCACCGAGACCGGCAGCAAGGTCATCTGGTTCTCGCAGCGGGCCCGCGCCGGCGAACGCGCCCCCCTGGTGCCGACCGCTCCCGCGCCCAGCCTGCGCGAGGCGCTGCGCGTGCCCCGGGCGACGCCCGTCGCGGCCCTGGCGGACGCGGCGGGGGTCCGGGACGGCGTCCTGGAGGAGGCCCGGTGACGGCACGCAGGCGCCGCAAGGACCTGAGCACAGGGGTGTCCGCCTGGAGCGGGCACCCCTACCCGCTGGGCGCCTCCCACGACGGGCAGGGCACCAACTTCGCCCTGTTCAGCGAGGTCGCCGAACGCGTCGAGCTGGTCCTGGCCGACGACGAGGACCGGCACACCGTCGTTCCGCTGACCGAGGTCGACGGGTTCGTCTGGCACGGCTACGTGCCCGGCGTCGGCCCCGGGCAGCGCTACGGCTACCGGGTGCACGGCCCCTGGGACCCCGGCCTCGGCCACCGCTGCAACGCGTCGAAGCTGCTGCTCGACCCGTACAGCCGGGCCGTCGACGGGCAGGTGGACAACCACGCCTCCCTCTTCGAGCGCACCGCGGGCGGCCCCTCCCCGGCGGACAGCGCCGGGCACACCATGCTCGGCGTGGTGACCGACCCGCACTTCGACTGGGGAGAGGACCGGCCCCCCAGGCGGCCGTACGCCGACACCGTGATCTACGAGGCGCACGTCCGAGGACTCACCCGCACCCACCCCGACGTCCCGCCCGAACTGCGCGGCACCTACGCCGGACTCGCGCACCCCGCGGTCGTCGAGCACCTCACATCCCTCGGGGTCACCGCCGTCGAGCTGATGCCCGTCCACCAGTACGTCCAGGACGGCGTGCTCCTCGACCGCGGACTGTCCAACTACTGGGGCTACAACACCATCGGCTTCTTCGCCCCGCACAACGCCTACGCCGCCCGCGGCACCCGCGGCGAACAGGTCACCGAGTTCAAGGCGATGGTGAAGGCCCTGCACGAGGCCGGCCTCGAGGTCATCCTCGACGTGGTCTACAACCACACCGCCGAGGGCAACGAACGCGGCCCCACGCTGTCGTTCCGCGGCATCGACAACGCCTCCTACTACCGCCTGGTCGACGGCGACTGGGCCCACTACTACGACACCACCGGCACCGGCAACAGCCTGCTGATGCGCCACCCCTACGTGCTGCAGCTCATCATGGACTCGCTGCGCTACTGGGTCACCGAGATGCACGTCGACGGCTTCCGCTTCGATCTCGCGGCCACCCTGGCCCGGCAGTTCCACGAGGTGGACCGGCTCTCGGCGTTCTTCGACCTGATCCAGCAGGACCCCGTGATCAGCAGGGTCAAGCTCATCGCCGAGCCGTGGGACGTCGGCGAGGGCGGCTACCAGGTCGGCAACTTCCCGCCGCTGTGGTCGGAGTGGAACGGCAAGTACCGCGACGCCGTACGGGACTTCTGGCGCGGCGAGCCCGGCACGCTCGGCGAGTTCGCCTCCCGGCTGACCGGCAGCCCCGACCTGTACGCGCACAGCCGGCGCCGCCCGCGCGCCAGCGTCAACTTCGTGACCGCGCACGACGGGTTCACCCTGCGTGACCTCGTCTCCTACAACGACAAGCGCAACGAGGCCAACGGCGAGGACAACCGGGACGGCGAGAGCCACAACCGGTCCTGGAACTGCGGTGCCGAGGGCGAGACCGACGACCCGGCCGTGCTCCGGCTGCGAGCCCGCCAGCAGCGCAACTTCCTCGCCACGCTGCTGCTGTCCCAGGGCATCCCCATGCTCTGCCACGGCGACGAACTCGGCCGCACCCAGCGGGGCAACAACAACGCCTACTGCCAGGACAACGAGATCTCCTGGATCGACTGGCGTCTCACCGACGAGCAGCGCGCGCTCGCCGACTTCACCCGATACGTCATCGGGCTGCGCGCTGCTCACCCCGTCCTGCGCCGGCGCCGCTTCTTCAAGGGGGAGACGGCCACCCGCCCCGACCAGCCGCTGCCCGACCTGGTGTGGTTCTCACCGGACGGCCGCGAGATGGACGACGACGACTGGCAGAGCCCCGACGCCCGCGCCGTGGCGGCCTTCCTCAACGGCGACGCGATCGCCGAACCCGACTGGTGCGGCCGGCCCGTCGTCGACGACTCGTTCCTCCTGCTGCTCAACAGCTACTGGGAACCGGTCGAGTTCCAGCTGCCGCCCACCGGCTACGGCGAACGCTGGACAACGCTGATCGACACCGCCGAGCCGCAGGACCCGCCGGACGAGACGGAACACAAGGCCGGTACGGCCCTCCTGGTCGAGCGCCGCAGCCTGGTGCTGCTCTCCCGGCCGTCCCGCGTCGCCGCCGCGACCGAGCACCGCGCACCGGACCGGGACGGGCGGTAGCCGTGACGCCTCGCGCCGACGGCCGCTACCGGCCGCGGCGCGAGGTCACGGTGAACTGGGCGCCGTCGGGGTCGCGCAGCACCGCCTCCTCGGGGCCCAGCGACAGCACACTGCCGCCGTTCAGCTCCGCGGCCCGCGCGCACCGCGGGGCGTCGGCCACCGCGAAGTGCACCTGCCAGTGCGGCCGGATCGTCGGGTCGGGCGCCGCCTCCAGGGCTCCCGACTCGATCCGGGCGACCACGTCACCGCGGCTGCGCAGTACGACCTCGCCGCCCTCGTAGTGGACCTCGCAGCATCCCGTCCGCTGGTTGGCCCACTCGAGCACCTCGCCGTAGAACATGGCGGCGTCGAAGGCGTCGCGGGTGTGCAGCCGGATGAAAGTCGGCGCGGCGCGGCGCCAGGTCTCCCAGTTGGAGATGAGCTCGCCCTCCCACACACCGAAGGTGGCGCCGTCACGGTCGGCGAGCAGGGCGGCGCGCCCCGGCGGCAGGGAGAGCGGCCCGACAGCCGCGGTGCCGCCGCGCTCCGCCACCCGCGCCACGGCCTCGTCCGCGCTGCGCACCGCGAAGTACGGCGTCCAGGCGACGGCCATCTGCCACATCGAGGCGACCGCGGCGATGCCGGCCACCGGCACGTCGTCCGCCAGCGCCACCCGGAAGCGGTCCCCGAGCGTGGCCTGCCGCCAGCGCCAGCCGAGCACCGCCGAGTAGAAGTCCTGCGCCACCTCCAGACCCCGGCTGGTCAGGCTCACCCAGCAAGGCGCGCCGAACACGGAGTGGGTGGACACGACCTCGGCCGTGCTCCGGGGGGTTCTCGCATCGTTCATGTGTCGCGTCCTGGATCTCGCACGGCCGACGGCCACCGGTCTTCGTCACAGTGTCCAACCGGAACCGCTCCGCAGCCTGTCGAGTACCCCCGGCGTGGCGCCGAAACGATGAGCCCGACCGCCCGACTTCACTGGCGCCGGCCCGGCGGGACGGAGAGGATGGAGCCGTGACGCCTCACCCGAGCGAGCCGCCCGACGACCACGCCCGCATCACCGAGCTGGAGGAGGAGGTCGACCAGCTCCGGCACGCCGTCGGCGCGCACGCCGTCGTCGACCAGGCCATCGGCATGGTCGTCGCGCTGGGCCGGGTCGCCCCCGAGCAGGGGTGGGCGGTCCTGAAGGAGGTCTCGCAGCACACCAACATCAAGCTGCGCGAGGTCGCGGAACTGATCATCCTGTGGGGCAGGGAGGGCGAGATGCCCGCCGAGATCCGCGTCGAGCTGCAGGAGGCCCTGGAACGGCACGGCCCGACGCAGATCCCGGAGTCGGGTCAGGACTGACCTACTGAGCCGCGGACGTCCGCGCCTCGGCCAGCAGCTCCTCGCGCAGCTGCGCGAAGCAGCCGCTGAGCAGCCGCGAGACGTGCATCTGCGAGATGCCCAGCTGCTGCGCTATCCGGCTCTGGGTCATACCGCCGAAGAAGCGCAGGTACAGGATGGTCCGCTCGCGCTCAGGCAGGCGCCGCAGGCACGGCTCGACGGACACGCGGTCCACGACCACCTCGTAGCCCGGGTCGGGGCCGCCGAGGGCGTCGCCCAGCGCGTACCCGTCCGTGCCGGGCATCTCCGCCTCCAGCGACAGCGCGGAGAAGCACTCCAGGGCCTCCATCCCGGCGCGCACCTCCTGCTCGGTCAGGTGGGCGTGGGCGGCGATCTCGGCGAGAGTGGGCTCGCGGCCCGGGGTGGTCTGCGCGAGTTCCTTGGTGGCGTTGCGGACCCGGTTGCGCAGGTCCTGGACCCGGCGGGGCACATGCAGGGTCCACATGTGGTCGCGGAAGTGCCGCTTGATCTCACCGGTGATGGTGGGCACGGCGTACGCCTCGAAGGCGTGCCCGCGGGCGGGGTCGTAGTGCTCGACGGCCTTGACCAGGCCCAGGGCGGCCACCTGGTACAGGTCCTCGAGCGACTCGCCGCGGCCCTTGAACCGGACCGCGATCCGCTCGGCCATGGGCAGCCACGACCGGATCAGCTCGTCCTTGAGCGCCTTGCGCTCCGGCCCGTCGGACAGGGTCACCAGGCGCTGGAAGGCGCGGGCGGTGTCCGGGGCGTCGTCGTGGGGATGCTGCTTCGTTCTGGTGGGGGCACTCATCCGAGCGCACCTCCCTCAGCAGGTGCTGACGGGACAGACACCGTGGGAAGCGCGAACTCGGACCTGAGGAGAAACACCCAGGGGGCTGACCCGCTCCCACGGACGTGCCTCCTGTCCGAAGCACATAACCACACCTTCCCGTACAAACAGCAATTGAAACGCATTTCGTGAATAGCACTGCATGTCGCTGTCGGGTGACGGTGTGTCCCGTGGGGACGACGAGCCCGATGATCTTGGCCGGGAACGTGATGTGCGGCACGGTGGTCGACGAGCCGGGCCGAGGCCGGGACGGATTGTTCCTGCCCACGGCTTGATCGGTGATCAAGGGTGCGAATGGGCTGGCCACAGCGCATTCCACTCATTTGACAGTGCACTGAGCACAAAGATAGGAAGCAGGCCCAGGACGAGAGGTGGACTGTGTACGAGCCGAACGTGGTCGGGGACTGGCACGAGTACGACGAGCATGCCGGTCTGCGTGTCCGCGTCCACGGTCTGGAAGCCGCCGAGCCCCCGCGCGGACGCGACGACGCCGCCGAGGGCCTGACGTACTTCCGGCTGCGTGTCACCGTCGAGAACCGCGGTGAGCGGCATCTCGGCATCCACCTCGAGGACGGCCAGATCGACGTGCGGATCGGCCGCGACGGCGAGGCCGCCTTCATCGACTGGCGGAACTCGCAGTTCATCGAGGGCTTCGACGTCTACCCGCTGCGCCGCGTCACCGCCGTCCTGTACGCGGCGGGCACCGAGGACAGCCTGCGCCAGGTCGACGTGCAGATCCAGCTGCGGGTCGAGGAGGAGTGGGCCGACCGCCGGCTGTGGACCGGTGGCGTGGGCCTGCAGGAGCCCCTCGGCCTTCACGCCGGCACTCTGCGAGACGGCCTCGCGCTCCAGGTCAGCGACTTCCTGCGGGAGCAGGCCGAGGAGGGCACCGCCTGACGCGGCGCCCTTTCCGGCGTCCTCAGTGCGGGATGCCGTCGATGACCTCGCGGGCGCCCTGCCGCAGCAGTGCCACGGCCACCGAGGTGCCCAGCGTCGCCGGGTCCAGCCGGCCGGCCCACTCGTGGGCGTTCAGCCGGGTCTTCCCGTCGGGGGTGAAGACACAGGCCCGCAGGGACAGCTCGCCGCCGCGGTCGACGCGCGCGTAGCCCGCGATCGGGCTGTTGCAGTGGCCCTGCAGGACGTGCAGCAGCATGCGCTCGGCGGTCGCCTCCCGGTACGTGTCCGGGTCGCCGAGGCCGCTGACGGCGTCGATCAGGTCGCTGTCGCCCTCCCGGCACTGGAGGGCGAGGACGCCCGCGCCGATGGGCGGCATCATGGTCTCGGGGGAGAGGATCTCGCTGATCACGCCCGTCCGCCCGATGCGCTCCAGACCGGCCACCGCCAGCAGCAGGGCGTCCGCGTCACCGGCCGCCAGCTTCTCCAGCCGCCGGTTGGCGTTGCCGCGGAACGGCACGCACTCCAGGTGCGGGTGCGTGGCCGCCAGTTGGGCGACGCGGCGCACCGAGGAGGTGCCGATCCGGGTGCCGGCCGGCAGCTCGTCCAGGGTGAGCCCGCCGGGGTGGACCAGCGCGTCGCGGATGTCGTCCCGCTGGAGGAACGCGGCGAAGGTGGTGCCCGCGGGCAGCGGCCGGTCCGCCGGGATGTCCTTGAGGCAGTGCACGGCGAGGTCCGCCTCGCCGGCCAGCAGGGCCGCGTCCACCTCCTTCGTGAACGCGCCCTTGCCCTCCACCTGGGACAGGTCGCCCAGCCACTTGTCGCCGGTCGTCCGCACGGGCACGACCTCGGTGCGGACACCGGGGTGCAGTGCCGCCAACTCGGCACGGACGCGCTCCACTTGGGCGAGCGCCATGGGTGAGTCGCGGGACACGACACGGATCAGTTCAGGCACGGACATGCCGCCACCATAGACCCTCCCGCGCCACCGCCCGGACGCGTCGGCGCGGTTCGGCCCCACCCGTCAGGCGTTCGGGTCGAACGGGATGCCCGACGGTTTCGCGGACGCCAGGTGGCTCGTGAAACTCCCGTCCTTCAGCCCGAAGTGCGCGCTGCCGAAGTCGTGCGCGACCAGCTTGTCGCGCAGGCCCGGCGGGTAGCCGTTCCAGCCGACCAGCGGCGGGTACTGCCAGGTCCCCTTGTGGTTCTCCGGCGGTTCGTCGTTCGCGCCGGCCAGGCGGAAGCAGTGCGTGCTGATGCCGTCCTTGTGGTAGACGACCTTCGCGTGCGTGCCCTCGAAGCGCACCGACGACGCCGCGTGGACGGTGAACGAGCCGTGGTTGGACGTCGAGACGTACCGCACGGCGCCGCCCTGCACCCACACCACGACGTGCTCCCAGTCGTGGCGGTGCCCGCCGAGGCTGACGCCGGGCAGCGCCTGGTCCTTCTCGAAGTACAGGCCGTACAGATAGGCGCACCAGCCGTTGTTGCACGTGTAGCGGCTGTAGGCGTTGGTGTTGTCGAGGTCCGAGGCGTCCCGGCAGTTGCCGTTGAGCGCGCCCGTCGGGTTGAGGCCGCTGTTGACGGTGCCGTCCGGGCCGATGGCGGCGGACGAGTAGCAGCCGTCGGTGTCGTAGTCGAAGGCGGGCTGGTACGCCCGCTCGGCCGCCTCCGCGTTGCCGGGCAGCGCCGGGGGCGGGGCCGCCCAGGCCACCGCGGGGAAGGCGACGACGAGCGCGGCGGCACCGGCCAGACCGGTGAGCCACCTCCTGCGGTGCGTACGGAACGTCTGTGACGACACTGCGTCTCCTCGGGATACGGCGCAGCCCAACGGCTGTGGGGGAAAAGGCAGTTCAGCATCCCCGGTTTTCCCGCGCGCGCCAAGGGCCCCGTGGGCCACGGACGGTGAAGAGTGCAGGAACGAACAGCGTTGCCCTCAGCGGGCGTTCGGCAGGTACGCCGACGACTCCTCGGGTGTCAGGTCCGGCCGCAGCCGCAGCCAGGACGGCTGGCGCAGCATCCCCGACCTCGTGCGGACGCTGTACCGGACCTCGCCGACCAGCCGGGGCACCACCCAGCGGGCGTCCGCCACCCGGGGCACCGGGTCGAACGGGCAGTCCGCCGTGGCGGCGGCCCGCAGCAGCCCGGCCAGCTCGGTGCGCTCGGCCTCGCTCCAGCCGGTGCCCACACCGCCGACGTAGCGCAGTGTCCGCCCGGCCCCGTACTGGCCCACCAGCAGGGCGCCCGGCAGACCGGTGAGCCGCCCCTTGCCGGGCAGCCAGCCCCCGACGACCACGTCCTCGCTGAGCATGTTGCGGATCTTGATCCAGAAGCGGGAGCGCACGCCGGGCTCGTACGGCGAGTCCAGCCGCTTGCACACCAGCCCCTCCAGGCCGTGCTCGCGGGTGGCCTCCAGCGCCTCGGCGCCGTGCCCCACCAGTGCCGTCGGCGTCGACCAGAACGGCCCATGCAGCCCCAGCTCCTCCAGCCGCCCGCGCCGCCGGGAGTACTGCAGGTCCACCAGGGAGCGGCCGCCCAGGTGCATCACGTCGAACAGCACGAGGTGGACGGGGGTGCCGGCGGCCAGCCGGGCCGCCTTCGCCGGCGCGTGCGCCAGCCCCATCCGGGACTGCAGCAGCTGGAAGTCGGCGCGCCCCTCGGCGTCCAGGGCCAGGATCTCCCCGTCGAGCACGGCGGGTGTACCGGCCAGCGCCCCGCCCAGCGGCCGCAGTTCGGGGTAGGCGGCCGTGATGTCGTCGCCGGAGCGGGCGCGCAGCACCAGCCCGCCGTCGCCGTCCAGATAGAGCACCGCCCGCTGCCCGTCCTGCTTCGTCTCGTACGCCCAGCGCGCGTCCTGCGCGGCGGGCGGCAGCTTGCCGGGCGTCGCGAGCATCGGCGGGATCAGGGGCAGGCTCACGGGTCAGTACTCGACGGCGCCGCCCGCGCTCACGCGCCCCCGGCGCCCTTTTCCCCTGATCGGAGGGTGGTGGTCGCCGCCACCGGGTTCACGGGCGTCCGCCGCGTCATCGGCCGGGGCGGCAGCGAAGTGCGGGTGGACACCCACGCCGACCGGGCCCGCGCCTCATGCGGCGCGCCCGACGAGGCACCGTCCGGCGGGCACGCGTCCGGCCGGGCCCGTACCGTCAGCCCGTGCCGCCGTCCGCGGCGACCTGGGCGAGGGTGCGGCCGCTGCGGACCGACCGCGCCCGGTACGGGTCCGGCGTGCCGTGCCCGTGGGCGCCCCTGCCCGCCCTGACCAGCAGCCACGCCTCCCGGTCGTCCTGCCCCCGGCGGAGCCGGGTGAGGGCGAACTCGCCGCGCAGTTTGGAGCCGTGCAGCCGGAACCTGGCGTGACCGCGCTCCAGCGACTCGGCGAAGTCCACGGGCCGCCCCTCGCGGTCGTGGCTGAGCGGTTCGTACGTCCCGCTGTCCCAGACGATCACCGTGCCGCCGCCGTACTCGCCCTTCGGGATCACGCCCTCGAAGTCCTCGTACTCCAGCGGATGGTCCTCCGTCGGCAGGGCGAGCCGCTTGTCCCTGGGGTCCCCGGACGGTCCCTTCGGCACCGACCACGACCGCAGGACGTCCCCCACCTGCAGCCGGAAGTCGAAGTGCAGGGAACGGGCGTCGTGGATCTGCACCACGAACCGCGGTGCCCGCCCCTCGGACGCCCCGCGTCCGCGCGGCTCCCGTGTCCGGTCGATGTCGCGTTTGCCGCGGTACTCCCGCAGCCGGTCCCTCTCGGCCACGCCTGTCTCCTTCCCGAGCGAGCCGGGTACCCCACCGCGGCGCCGGCGACTCCCCCAGGGGGAGTCGCCAGGGCCGCCGGACGCTGCCACGATCATCCCGACGGCCGGCCGCCACCCCCGGGGCCGGCACGGACGACGGATGACGGACGACCGACGGAGTGTGCTGATGACCAGGGAGCAGGCCACCGAGGACGCGACGCGCGCCACGGCGATCGAGGTGAAGCCGGTCGCCGGGCACATCGGGGCGGAGATCACCGGCGTCGACCTCGCCGGTGGGCCGGACGACGGCCAGGTCGCCGCGATCCGGGCCGCGATGCTGCGCTGGAAGGTCGTCTTCTTCCGGGACCAGCGGCTCGACCACGCCGCCCACGTGGCGCTCGCGCGCCGCTTCGGGGAGCCCGTCGTCCTGCGGCGGCGGGGCAGCGCCTCCCCCGAGGGACACCCCGAGATCGAGACGACGGCCGACCGGCTGGAACTCGGCTGCAGGTTCGGCATGGAGCACGACGAGTGGCTGCGGCGCCGCCGCCACCACCTGCTGCGCGGCTGGCACTGCGACCACGGCGCCCGTGTCGATCCGCCCGCCGCGACGATCCTGCGCGCCGAGGCCGTGCCCCCGTACGGCGGCGACACCACCTGGGCCAACCTGGCCGCCGCCTACGCCGGGCTCTCCGAACCCGTCCGGCGGTTCGTGGACGGGCTGCGAGCCGAGCACCGGCTCGGCGTCGGCTACCAGCCCCGGCCCGGCGACGACGCCTACGTCCGGCATCTGCTGGACCATCAGGTCGCCTCCCTGCACCCCCTGGTGCGCGTCCACCCGGAGACGGGGGAGCGGGTGCTGTACGTCAACGGCTACTACGTGGAGCAGATCGACGGACTCTCACGCGCCGAGAGCGGCGCCGTCCTCACGATGCTGCTGGAGCAGGCCGTACGGCCCGAGTACACGGTCCGCTTCCGCTGGGAGCCCGGCAGCGTCGCCTTCTGGGACAACCGGGCCACCATCCACCTCGCGCCCGGTGACACCGCCCACCTCGACGCGCCCCGCGTCATGCACCGGGTGATGCTCGCCGGCGACGTGCCGGTGGGCGTCGACGGCACACCCTCGCGGCCCCTCACCGGCACGGCACCGGGCCGCTGGTGACGGCTCAGCGCCCGAGCAGGTCCCGCAGGGCCTTCACCACCTCCCCGGGCGCCTCCTCGGCCATGAAGTGACCGCAGGTCACCGTCGTGTGGCGCAGATCGGGGGCCCAGGCCCGCCACAGCGCGTCCGCGTCGAAGCCCAGGGCCGCGCCCCAGTCCTGCTGCAGGACACCGACCGGCATGCGCAGGGTGCGGCCCGCGTCCCGGTCGGCCCGGTCGTGCGTGACGTCGACGCCCGCCGAGGCGCGGTAGTCCGCCACGATGGAGGGCACCGCGGCCCGGCAGGCCGACAGATAGGCGGCCCGCACGTCGGCCGGGATCGCCTCCGCGTCGGCGGTCCACAGGTCCAGGAAGTACCCGAAGAACGCGTCCGGGTCCGCGCCGATCATGCGCTCCGGAAGACCGGGCGGCTGCGCCATCAGATACAGGTGGAAACCGACGGCGGCGCCGACGCCGTGCATCACGTCCCACATGTCCAGCGTCGGCAGCACGTCCAGGCACGCCAGATGTGTCACCGCCTCCGGGTGGTCCAGCGCGGCACGGAACGCCACCAGCGCGCCCCGGTCGTGCCCGGCCAGCGCGAAGCGGTCGTGCCCGAGCCGGCGGGCCAGCTCGACCACGTCCGCGGCCATGGTCCGTTTCGCGTAGACGGAGCCGTCGGTCTCCGCCGGTTTGTCGCTGGCGCCGTAGCCCCGCAGGTCCGGGCAGATCACCGTGTGGTCGGCCGCCAGGTCGGCGGCCACGTGCCGCCACATCAGATGCGTCTGCGGAAAGCCGTGCAGCAGCACGACGGCCGGGCCGGAACCGCCCACGGCGGCGTGCAGCGCCACGCCGTCGGCGACGGGGACACGGTGCCGGCCGAAGCCGGGGATGACAGGTGTCATGGCGGTCATGGTTGCGCTCCTTCCAGGAGCGTCGGGGGAAAGGGACACGCACCGATCCTCGGGGCCCTCGATGAGCAGGCGATGAGCACGCGCGCCGCACCCCCGGCCGGCCGGGCACTATCGTGGAAACCGCCGCGGACCAGCCGTTTCCGCCGGCGGCCGGCGACCCGCGACGAAGGAGGGCGATGACGGACCTGGGTCCTCACTTCGGGGTGCTCGGGCCGGTGACGGCCTGGGACGCGGACGGCGGCACGATCGCGCTGAAAGGCCCCAGACACCGCTCCGTGCTGGCCCGCCTCATCGTCGCCCGCGGCCGGGTCGTCCCCGTCTCCCGTCTCGTCGACGACCTCTGGACGGACCCGCCGGACGACGCCGTCGGTGCCCTGCGCACCTTCGTCGCCGCCCTGCGCCGCGCCCTCGAACCCGGCCGCCCGCCCCGCACCCCCGCCCGGCTGCTCGTCACCGACGGCCCCGGCTACGCCCTGCGGGTCCCCGCGGACTCCGTCGACGCCCGGCGCTTCGAGCAGGACGTCTCCGACGCCGCCGCACTGCCCGCCCAGGAGGCGGCCGTACGCCTGGACGAGGCGCTCGGCCGGTGGCGCGGCCCCGCCTACGCCGGGTTCGCCGACGAGCCGTGGGCCCGCGCCGAGGCCGACCGGCTGACCGAGCTGCGCCGGCACGCCCTGGAACTGCGCGCCGAGTCCCTGCTGGCGCTCGGCCAGGCCGACCGGGCGGCGGCGGACCTGCGCGCGCACACCGCCGAACACCCCTGGCGGGAGAACGCCTGGCGGCTGCTCGCGCTGGCCCTGTACCGCACCGGCCGGCAGGCCGACGCGCTGGACGTCCTGCGCAGGGCCCGGGCCCTCCTCGCCGACGAACTCGGCGTCGACCCCGGGCCCGCACTGCGCTCCCTGGAGGCCGACATCCTCCGCCAGTCCGAGCGCCTGGACCACGCCGGCACCCCCGCCGCCCGCGTCTGGGAGCAGGTCGCCGCCGCCTACGACCGCGCCGTCGCCCCCGACGCCCGGGCCCGCCTCGACTCCACCGCCGGCCTGCTGCGCACCCTCGCGCTGACCGGCGGCACCGGCCTGCCGGCCGCCCGCGCCCTGCGCCTCGACACCCTCACGGCCGCCGAGGAACTGGGCGACCCCGAACTGACCGCCCGGATCATCGGCGCCTACGACGTCCCGGCGATCTGGACCCGCCTCGACGACCCGGACCGCGCCCGGCACGTCGTCGCGGCCGCCGAACGCACGCTCGCCGCGCTCCCCGGGGACGGCCACGACGCGGACCGGGCCCGGCTGCTCGCCACCGTCGCCCTGGAGTCCCGCGGCACCCGCCACCCGCGCGGACCCGAGGCCGCCCGCCGGGCCGAGGACCTCGCCCGCCGGCTGGACGACCCGGCCGTCCTCGCCTTCGCCCTCAATGCCGTGTTCATGCAGAGCTTCGGCCGCACCGGGCTGGCGCCCCGCCGGGACGCCATCGGGGCGGAACTCGTCACCCTGTCCGCCCGCCACGGCCTGTCCTCCTTCGAGATCCTCGGCCACCTCGTCCGCCTCCAGGCCCGCAGCGCCCTCGGCGACTTCGCCGCCGCCGACCGGCACGCGGCCGCCGCCGGCGCCCTGGCCGCCCGGCACGAACGCCCGCTCGTCGCCGTGTTCACCGGCTGGTACGCCGCGCTGCGGCTCGACGCCGCGGAGCACGCCCCGCCCGCCGAGGCCGAGGCCGCCTACCGGGACGCGGCGGCCCTCCTCGACGGCGCCGGCATGCCGGGCCTCGCCCACGGACTGCTCCCGCTCGCGCTGCTGTGCCTGCGGCTGCGGCACGGCCTGCCCCTGGACACCGGCGACGACCCGGACCGGGGGCCCTACGCCCCCTGGGCGCGGCCCCTGCTCCTGCTCGAACGGGGCCGCCGTGCCGACGCCCTCGACGCCCTGCGCGCCACCCCCGAACCGCCGCCCGACCTCCTTCAGGAGGCCCTGTGGAGCCTCACCGCACGCGCGGCCGCGGCCCTCGGCGACGAACCGGCGCTGACGCGTGCCCGCACCGCCCTCGCCCCGGCCGCCGACGAACTCGCCGGAGCGGGCAGCGGACTGCTCACCCTGGGCCCCGTCCGCGACCACCTCGGCCCGGGCTGACCGCTTCCGGCCGGCCGATGAACCGTTCGACGCGACGGGCCGTCGTACAGGGCAGTGATCGACGACGCCGCTGCGGGTACGCGCGACCGGCAGTGCACTCCCCGGGCGCCCCGGGGACGAGGAAGGACGCACATGCCGGCTGCCGGACGCCGCACCCCCGACACGCTCCTCGACGTGCTGCTGCACGCCGCCGAGGACGCCCCCGGGCAGGAGATCGTCCACGTCCGGGGCGACGGATCCGAACACGTCGTCCACCACGCCGCCCTGCGCGACGACGCCCTGCGCGTCGCCGGCGGCCTGCACGCGGCCGGGCTGACGCCCGGCACTCCCGTGCCGCTCCTCGCGGACTCCGGCGCCGACTTCCAGCCCCTGTTCTGGGGCGCGCTCGCCGCCGGACTCGTCCCCGTGCCGCTCGCCCCCGAGGCACGCCGAGTGGGCCCGGTGCGGGAAGTCCTTGGCAGGCCCGCGGTGATGGTGGACGACCGCACCGAAGGGCTGCTCGCCGAACTGCCCGGACCCGTGCGCGCCCTGCGGCTCGCGGAGCTGCGCGCGGCCGACCCGCTGCGGGAACCCGTCCGCCGCGCGCCCGGCGACCTCGCGTTCCTCCAGTTCTCCTCCGGAAGCACCGGCGCCCCCAAGGGCGTCGAGCTCACCCACGAGGCGGTCGTGGCCAACCTGCGCCAGATCCGCACCGCCCTGGCCATCACCCCCGACGACGTGCTGGCCACCTGGATGCCCTACTTCCACGACATGGGCCTCATCGGCACCCACCTCGTCCCCCTCGCGGCCGGCCTGAAGCAGGTGCGGCTGGAACCCCTCGCCTTCGCCAAACACCCGGTGCGCTGGCTGGAGACGGCCGCCCGGCACCGGGCCACCCTGCTGTCCGCGGCGAACTTCGCGCTCGCGCTGTGCCTGCGCCGCGTCCCGGACGCCGCCTGGGCCGGCCTCGACCTCGGCCAGGTTCGGCTGCTGCTCGTGGGCGCCGAGCCGATCGCGCCCCGCGTCTGGCGGGAGTTCGCCGCCCGGGCCGGCCGGGCGGGCCTGGACGCCTCGGCGCTGCTCCCCGTGTACGGGCTGGCCGAGGCCACCCTCGCCGTGACCGTGCCCCCGCTCGGCGAGACCGCCGTACCGCTGCGGCTGGACCGGCGGGCGCTGAGCGCCGGACGGGCCGTCCCCGGCGGGGACGACGCCGTCGAACTGATGGACGTGGGCGGCCCTGTCCCCGGCTGCGAGGTCCGGATCACCGACGGCACCGGCGGGGCGCTGGACGCGGGGCGGGTCGGGCACGTCGAGGTGCGCGGCCCCCAGGTGGCGCGCGGCTACCACCGCGACCCCGAGGCGAGCGCGGCCGCGTTCACCGGCGGCTGGCTGCGCACCGGCGACCTCGGCTTCCTCCACGACGGGCGGCTGTGCGTCACCGGGCGGCACAAGGACGTCGTCTTCGCCGGCGGACGCACCTTCCACGCGACCGACGTGGAGGAGACCGCCGCCGCTACCCCGGGGCTGCGGGACGGCACGGTCGCCGTCATCGGCTCCACCGACCCCGGCACCGGGCACGACCGGGTCGTCGTGTTCGTCCAGTGGGCGCGGCCCGCGCGGGCCACCGCCCTGCCGGTGCTGGAGGCGGTCGCGGCCCGCGTGCGCATGGCGCTCGGCCACGACGACGTCCGGGCCCTGCCGCTGCCTCCCGGGGCGTTCCCCCGGACGACCAGCGGCAAGCTGCGGCGGGCCCTGATGCGCGAACGGTTCGAGGCCGGGGCGTACGCGAGGGTCGAGGACCGGTTCGCGCCGGCGCGGGCGGGAAGCCGGCCCGGACGCGCCGCCGGGGACGAGGAGACGGGCGGCCGGCCGGGGGCGGTGCCGCGGTCGCGGCGGGAGGCGGAGGAGACGGTCCGGCGGATCTGGGCGCGGGTGCTGGACCTCACGCCCGGGGACATCGGCCGCGAGGACGGGTTCTTCGCCCTGGGCGGTTCCTCGGTGAAGGCCATGGAGGTGCTGGCGGCGCTGGAGGACGCGTTCCGTGTCCCGCTGGAACCCCGGATCGTGCGCGACCACGACACGGTGGCCGCGCTGGCCGGTCATCTCCTCCCGCCGGAGGGAGGTGCCTTCCCCGGCCGGGAACCGGACGACAGCCCGCCCCCGGCGCCGGGTGGCGGGCCGGTCGCGGTGCTCGCCATGGCCTGCCGGTTCCCCGGCGCCGAGACCCCCGAGGAGTTCTGGGAGCTGCTGGTCTCCGGCCGGGACACCGTGACCGCCGTACCGGCCGGCCGCTGGGGCGACGGGACGCAGGCCGCCGGCCGGTTCGGCTCCTTCCTGCCCGCGCCGGCGGACTTCGACGCGGACTTCTTCGGCATGGACGACGCCGAGGCCCGCGCCACCGATCCGCAGGCCCGCGTCTTCCTGGAACTCGCCCACGAGGCCCTGGAGCGCGCCGGATACGCGGGGCCGCGCCGCGCGGGCCGCACGGTCGGCGTGTTCGCCGCCGTCGGCGACAGCGGCTACCGCGAGGTGCTGGCCGAGGCGGCCGGCGGCGACCTCGCCGGCCACCCCGGCGCGCTCACCGGCAACCTGCCCAACCTGATCGCGGCCCGCCTCTCCCAGGCCCTCGACCTCGACGGGCCCGCCCTGGCCGTGGACACCGCCTGCTCCTCGGCGCTGGTGGCGCTCCACCTGGCCCGCCGCAGCCTGCTCGCCGGCGAGTGCGACGTCGCCGTGGTCGGCGCGGTGCACCTCGCCCTCACCGCCACCGGCCACCGGCTGCTCGCCGACGCGGGCGCGCTGTCTCCGACGGGCGTCAGCCGCCCCTTCGGCGCCGACGCCGACGGCCTCGTGCCCGGCGAGGGCGGAGCCGCCCTCGTGCTCACCCGGCACGACGACGCCGTACGCGACGGCGATCCCGTCCTCGCCCTGGTGCGCGGGACCGCCGTCAACAACGACGGCCGGTCCCTTAGCCTGCTGGCGCCCAACCCGCGCACCCAGCGCGACGTCATCACCCGCGCCTACGCCGAGTGCGGCGTCGACCCCGGCACGGTGTCGTACGTCGAGGCCCACGGCACCGGCACCGCCCTCGGCGACCCGGCCGAGGCGCAGTCGCTCGGGCACGCCTTCCCGCCGCGCGCCGACGGGCTCCCGCGCCTGCTCGGCTCGGCGAAGGCGACCGTCGGGCACCTCCTCAACGCCGCCGGAATGCCCGGCCTGGTGAAGACGGTCCTGGCGCTCCGGCAGCGCAGTCTGCCGCCCTCCCCGAACTGCGCACCGCCGGCGCCCTCCCTGGAGCGCCTGGCCCCCGGATTCCAGCTCGTCGACACCGTACGGCCCTGGCGGGCCCCCGGCCCGCTCGTCGCGGGCGTCAACGCCTTCGGGTTCGGCGGCACCAACGCCCACGCCGTCCTGGAGGAGGCGCCCGCCCGGGCCCCCGAGACACCGCCGGCCGCCCGGGGCCCGCACCTGCTCACGCTCTCCGCCCGCGGCGCCGACGCCCTGCGGGCCGCCGCCGGCGAGCTCGCCGCCCACCTCCGCGCCCACCCCGAGCTGTCCGAGGCCGACGTCTGCGCGGCCGTCGGGACGGCCCGCGACGACGGCCCCCACCGCCTCGCCCTGGCCGCCGACGGCGATCTCGCGGACCGGCTGGAGGCCGCCCGCACCGACGACTTCGGCCGCGCCCGGCCCTCCCGTCCCAGGACGGTCTTCCTGCTGCCCGGCCAGGGTGCCCAGCGCCCCGGCCCCGGACGCGCCCTGTACGAGGCGGCACCCGCGTTCCGGGAGACCCTGGACGAGGCGTCCGCGCTCGTCGGGCCGGTGCGGGGGCGCCCGCTCGCCGACTGGTGCCTGGACCCGCACGCGGACCCCGGCGACCTGGCGAGGACGGAGGTCGCCCAGCCCCTGCTCGTCGCGTACGGGGTGGGCCTGGCCCGGCAGTTGGACCGGTGGGGGGTGCGGCCGGACGCGGTCGCCGGGCACAGCGTGGGGGAGATCGCCGCCGCCTGCGTCGCCGGTTCCCTCACCCTCGCCGAGGCCGTCGGCTTCGCCGCCGAACGCGGACGGCTCGTCGCGGAACGGGCCCGCCCCGGCGCCATGGCGGCCGTCCGGGGCGACGAGGACACCGTCGCCGCGCTCGTCGCCGCGTCCGGCGGCTCCCTGGCCGTCGCCGCCGTCAACGGGCCCGGCCAGGTGGTGATCTCCGGCTCAGCCACCGCCGTCGACCAGGCCCTGGCGGAGCTGACCGGACGAGGGGTCGCGACACGCCGGCTACGGGTCTCGCACGCGTTCCACTCCCCGCTGCTGGAGCCGGTCCTCGGCCCGTTGCGGGACGCGGCACGCCCGCTGACCGCCGCACGGGGGGAGGTGCCGATGCTGAGCACCGTCACCGCCGACTGGGGACCCGCCCTCACGCCCGCGTACTGGCAGCGGCACGCCGTCGCGCCCGTACGGTTCGGGGCGGCCGTCGAACGGCTGCTGCGGGACGGCTACGACACCTTCCTCGAACTCGGGCCCGGCGACACCCTCGGAGGTGCGGTCCGCGCCACCGCCCGGAACGCGTTCGACGCCACGGTGCTGACACCCGCTCAGGGTGACGCCCGGGCGCTGCTGGAGGCCGTGGGCCGGCTGTGGGCACGCGGGGGCACCCTGCGCCGTCCCCTCTCGCACCGGGGGACCGGGCGCGCCCGGGTGCAGGTGCCGACGTACCCGTACCGGCGCCGCCGCCACTGGCCGGTCGAGCCGCGCACCGACGCCGTGGTCCGGCGCCTCGACTGGGCCGACACCCCGCCGGCAGCGGGGGAGCGGCCCCGTGCCGTGCGGCTCGTCGGGGCGGACCGGGAACTGGGCCGGGCCCTCGCCGAGCGGCTCGCGGACAGCGGGGTGGCCGTGGGGGACGACGGCCCGGCCCCGGACACCGTGGTGTGGCTGCCGGGCGAGGCGCAGGACGTGGACACGGCCGTCGAGGACACCCTGGCATCGCTGCGACGCGTCCTCGATCTGCTGTCCGGCCACCCGTCACGCCTGCTCGTCGTCACCGAGGACGCCTACGCCACCGGCGTCTCGGGGCGGGCGGCGGTCCCGGCGCGGGCGCTCGCGCACGGTCTCGCCGGGGCCCTCGCGCAGGAACACCGGGGACTGACGGCACGGGGAGTGGACCTGAGCGGCGCCGATCCCCTGGCCGCCCGTCTCGACGCACTGGAACGGGAGCTGGGCGCGGCCCACGGACCGGACGCCGAGCCCACGGTCGCGTGGCGTGCGGGACGCCGCCTCGGCCGTGCGCGGACCGCCCTGCCGGACACCGGGGCGCCGGTCCGGGCCCTGCCGCCCGGCGGCACGTACCTGATCACCGGGGGAGCCGGTGGACTCGGCTCCGCGCTGGCGCGCGACCTGGCGGGCGGCGGCGCCCGCGAACTCGTCCTCGCCGGACGCTCCGTGACGGCCCCGGAGGCGCTGCTGGCCGAGCTGCGGGCCCTCGGCGCCCGGGCCGTCCACCACGTCACCGACGTCGGCGACCCGGCCTCCGTGGACGCCCTCTTCGCCACGCTGCCCGCGCTGGACGGGGTGTTCCACGCCGCCGGCACGGTCCGCCCCGGCACCCTGCGCTCCAAGCCGGACGGGGAGATCCGGCAGGCGCTCGCCGCCAAGGTGCGCGGCACGGTCCTGCTCGCCGACGCCCTGCGCCGCCACGGCCAGGACCCGGCCGTCCGGGTCGTGTTCTCCTCGGTCGCCTCGGTGCTGCCGGGCCTCGCGGGAGCGCTGGGCGACTACGCGGCCGCCAACGCCTTCCTCGACGCGTTCGCCGCCGCCGAACACGCGGCGGGACGTCCCTGGCAGGCCGTCGGCTTCGGACCCGTCGGCGACGCGGGGACGGCCGCCGGGACCGGGTCCGCGACGCGGCTGCGGGAGCTGGGGCTGACGCCGATGACCGCGCGGGAGGCGATCGCCGCGCTGCGGACCGCCGTCGGGACCGGTGCCCCGCATCTGCTGGTGGTACCCGAACGGGTCGGACCGGCCGTGCGCAAGGCGCCTTCGGCGGCCCCCGCCGTCCGGGCGCCGCACCCCGCCCCGGCCTCCGCCGGCCCGGACCCGGACGACACCGCCGGCCTGGTCCGCCGTCTGCTGGCCGAGGCCCTGCACCGCGAGCCCCGCGACATCGGCGACGACGACCCCTTCCTCGGCCTCGGGCTGGACTCGCTCACCGCCGTGGACCTCGCGCGCCGGCTGGAGAGCGAACTCGGCCGGCCGCTGCCCGCCACCCTGCTCTTCGAACACCGGACCGTCGGCGAACTGACGGCCCATCTGCGGACCGCGCCCCCGGAGGACCGCCCGCCCGCACCCCGCCCCGCCCGGCGGCACCCCGGCGACGGCGGGCCGATCCCGCTGACCCCGCTGCAACGCGCCTTCCTCACCACCGAGGCCCTGTTCGAAGGCGTCACCGCCCACGGCTACGTACGGCAGACCGTGCGCGGCCTCCTCGACACCGACGTGCTCGGCCGGGCGCTGTCCCGACTCGCCGCCAGGCATCCCCTGCTGCGTCTGCGCGTCACCGGAGCCGTGCCCCCGCTGCAGTACACGGCGCCCGCCGAACCGGCGGATCGCCCGCCCCGCTGGTACACCGTGCACGACACCGACGACGCCGACCGCGTCCTGCCCGACCTCGAAGTGCGGCTGTGCAACCGGCCGTTCGACCTGACCGCCGAGGACCCGGTGCGTGCCGTCCTGGTCCGCGACCGCCGGGACGCCCGCGTCGCGCATCTGCTGCTGGTCGTCCACCACGGTGCCGCCGACGGCTACAGCCTCAAAGTGCTGTGCGAGGACCTGTGGGCGCTCTACACCGCCCTCACCGACACCGGGTCCAGCACCGAACCGCCCCCGGCGCAGGCCGACTTCGCGGAGTACGCCGCCCTCCTCGCCGCCGACCGCGACACGCCCGCCTTCGACCGCGACCTGCGCTACTGGCGGGAGCGGATCGCCGCGCACGGCCCGGCCGACACCGCCGACGCGCTGCCGTACGACGGCGATCCGCGGTCCGCGCCCACACCGCCGTACGTCCACCACCGGGCGACCGCCGACGCGGCGCTCAGCTCCGACCTGCGCGATCTGGCCGCACGGCACGAGGTGTCGCTCTTCCACCTGCTCCTCGCCGTCCACGTCCGCTGCCTGGCCCGCTGGAGCGGACGGCCGGCGGTCGCGGTGAACGTGGCGCGCTCCCGCCGGGAGGCGGCCCTGCCCGGCATCGAACACCTGGTGGGCCCGCTCGCCGACACCCTCCCCGTCCTCGTGCGGGTGGACCCCGCCGAGAGCGTGCCCGAACTGGCCGTGCGGCTGCGGCACATCTGGCGCGAGGCGGAGGCGCACGGCACCCCGGGCAGCCCCGACCTCGCCGCGTCCCTGCCCACCGGCGGGCCCGCTCCCCGCACGGTGGCGCCCGCCGGGTTCAGCTTCGCGCGCTTCCCCGTGCGCCACGGCCACGGCCGGCCCGTGACGGTGACGCCGACGGCGGCGGCCACCGCCTCCGCCGCGACCCGGCTCGGCCTGCTGTGCTGGGAGGCGGACGAGACCCTGCACTTCTCCTGGAACCACCCCGCCCACCTGTTCCGGAGCGAGACCACCGCACGGCTGGCGGAGGACTACCTGGCGGAACTGCGGGCCGCCGCCGGTCACGCCCGCCACCCCCTCCCGCCGGCCGGCGACGGCATCACCGGCCGGCTCCTCGCCCGGTTCCGCGCGACCCCGGACGCCGTGGCGGTCGACACCGGCCGGACCACGCTCACCTACGCCGCCCTCGACATGGCCTCCGCCGCCCTCGCGGCCCGGCTGCGCGTGAAAGGCGTGGGCCCCGGTGACCTGGTAGGTCTCCTGGTCGAGCAGGGCCCGGACGTCGTGGTCGGCATCGTGGGCATCCTCCGCGCGGGCGCGGGCTGGGTGCCGATGGACCCCGAGCACCCGGCGGCACGCCGGCGGGAGCACCTGCTGCGGACCGGCGTCACCACCGTGGTCTGCCACGCCGCGACCCGCGAGACGGCCGCCGAACTCGACGGCGTGGAAGCCGTGTTCGCCGACCGGCCCGGCACCGGCGCCCCGCCCGGCCCCGATCCGGACCGGCACGCCGGCCCCGACGCCGTCGCCTACGTGATCCTCACCTCGGGCTCCACCGGCCGCCCCAAGGCCGTCCCGATCACCCACCGATCGCTGCTCACCTACCTCGACTGGGCACTGGACACCTTCGGCTACGGTCCCGGGGACCGGCTTCTGCAGACGGCGTCCGTCTGCTTCGACGCCTCCGTACGGCAGGTGCTGGCACCGCTGCTGGCCGGGGCCACCGTCCACACCGTCTCCCGGGACGTGCTCCGCGACCCGGACGCCCTCCTGGACCGCGTCGTCGACGACGGGATCACCGTGTGGAGTTCGGTGCCGACGCTGTGGGAACGGCTGCTCACCACCGCCGAGAGCCGGACCGGGCGGGACCGGACGCCCCCGGATCTGTCGGCGCTGCGCTGGGTGCACGTCGGCGGCGAGGCCCTGCCCGCCGCACAGGTGCGCCGCTGGTTCGACCTGCTCGACGCGTGCGGCGGCGCACCGGGCCACCGGGTCGCCAACCTGTACGGGCCCACCGAGGCCACCATCAACGCCACCTGCCACATCCTCGACGCCCGCCCGGCCGACGACCTGCGCGACGTGCCCATCGGCCGGCCGGTCGCCGGCACCCACGTGGACGTCGTCACGCCCGGCCTGCGCCCCTGCGCACCCGGCGAGGCGGGCGAACTCCTCATCGCCGGAACCGGACTGACGCCCGGGTACCTCGGCGAACCCGAGCTCACCGCGGCGGCGTTCGTCGAGCGCGACGGCCGGCGCTGGTACCGCAGCGGCGACCGGGTCCGGCGTGCCCCGGACGGCGCCCTCGCCTTCCTCGGCCGGCTGGACGACCAGGTCAAGGTCCACGGCCACCGGGTCGAACCCGGCGAGATCGAGGCCGTCCTGCTGTCCCACCCGGACATCGCCCGCGCCGCCGTCCTGCCCGCCGGGGGACGCCTGGCCGCCCACCTCGAACCCCGGCCGGGCGCACCCGTCCCGGACACCCGTGCCGTGCGGGCCTTCCTGTCCCGCACCCTGCCGCCGTACATGCTGCCCGGACGGGTGCACGGCGTCACCGCGATGCCCCTCACCGGCACCGGCAAGATCGACCGCGAGCGGCTGGCCCGCGAAGCGGGTGCCCCGCGTACGGCCCCCGCCCCCGTGCCCCGGGACTCCGCGGAGGCCACCGTCCCGGCCCCCCGGCTCCCCGCGCCCACGGGAGCGGCGCCCGCCACGCCGACCGAGCGCGCACTCGCCCGCATCTGGGCGGCGCTGCTCGACGCCCCGGACGTCACGGCCGACGACGACTTCTTCGAGCTGGGCGGCGACTCCATCATGGTGCTGGAGCTGTTCGCCCGGATGCGCGCCGAACTCCCCGCCGTGCCGCGGCCGGCGGTCCTCCACACCCACCGCACCCTGCGCGCACTGGCGAAGGCCGTGGACGCCGCCGAGCCGCCACCGGAGGCCGTCCCGACCGCCGCCGCGACCGGCCCGTACCCCCTCACACCGGCCCAGCGGGGCTTCCTCCTCGCCGACACCCTCGACCCGGCCGCCGGCTCCGCCTGGCTCGCCCGGTTCCGGCTCACCGGCCGTCTGCGCCCCGACCTGTTCCAGCAGGCCGTCGACGTGCTGGTGGCCCGGCACCCCATGCTGCGCACGGTGTTCCCCGCCGGGGCCCGGCCGCCCGTGCAGCAGGAACTCCCGGACTCGCTGCGGCTGCCCGTCCTGCGGGAGACCGTCCACCCCGACCTGCTGGAGGAACGGATCGCCGAGGAGGGGCGGCGCCGGCTGGAGCCCTGGGCCTGGCCGCTGCTGCGGGCGGCCCTGTTCACCACGGCACCCGACGAGCACGTCCTCCTCGTCCACGCCCACCACCTCATCGGCGACGGCTACAGCGCAGCCCTGCTCGCCGGGGAACTCCTCACCGTGTACGACCGCCTCGACCGGGGGATGCCCCCCGGCCTGCCCCCGCTGGAGAGCACCTTCCGCGACCACGTCGTTTGGTCCGCCGGGCGGCCCCGCCCGTCCGGCCCCCGGGCCGAGGCGTACCGGGCCCGGCTGAACGCCCCCTACAGCCCGCCCGGGTTGCGTCCGTCCGGCAGCGAGGGCGCGCCGTCCGGGTTCCACACCGCCGCGTTCACGGTCGACGCCGCCACCACGCGACGGCTGCGCCGGCTGGCCCGCTCCGCGCACAGCACCCTTCACGCCCCGCTGCTCACCGCCTACCACCGGGCCCTCACCGCCCTGACCGGACAGCGCGACGTGGTGATCGGCCTCGCCGTCACCGGACGCGAGGACTCCACCGCGGACGCGCACCGGGTGTTCGGGCCCTTCGCGCAGGCCGTCGCGGTGCGCCCGGCCCCGCCCGCCGACCCCGGCCGGCGGCCCGGCTTCGCCGAGGACCTGCGCCGGATCGCCGCCGAGACGGAACTCGCCCGCGCCGAGGGCCCCACCGGCCCCGACCTCGCCACCGGGCTGCCCCGGCACGCCCAGTTCTTCTTCACCTTCCTCGACTTCACCTCGCTGGGCGCGCCGCCCGGCGGCACGCCGGCGCTGAGCGCCGACGCGTCGGACACCCTGCTCGCCCCGCCCCCGCCCGGCACCGACGTGTTCCTGGCCGTACGGCCGGAGCCCGACGCGCAGGGGCTGCGCGTCACCGTCCGCGCCTCCGCGGCGGCGCTCACGGCCGGCCGGGCCACCGAGCTGGCCGAACGGATCCACGAGGAGCTGCGGGCCGGCGCGGCCCGCACCCGCCGGGCCCCGGCGCTGGACGCGGCGCTCGTCGGCTGTCTGCCCGCCCCGGGGCACCTCGCCGCCCTCGCCGGACTGCCGCCCGGCACCCCGCGTCCCGGCCGTGAGGAGATCCGCGGCCTGCTCTTCCCGGACGGCCGGGCCCGGCTGCTGGAGCGCACCGGCACCCCGCTGGGCCTGTCCGGTTTCGTCGCGCTGCCGCTGTTTGCCGACGAACTGGCCGCCGCCGGAGACCTCGCGGCCCGCACCGCGCGGGCCGTCGAGCACGCGGCCGCGCTCGGCGCCCGCTGCGTCTCGCTCGCCGGGACGATCCCGTCCCTCACCGGCTACGGCTTCGACGTGCTGCGGGAGGCCCGGACGGACGCGGCGATCACCACGGGGCACGCCACGACGACCGTCGCCGTCGTGAAGACCGTGCACGCCGCCCTCGACGCCACCGGGGGCCGGCTCGACCGGCTGTCCCTCGCCGTCGTCGGCTGCGGTTCGATCGGCACCTCGGCGCTGCGGCTGCTGCTGGCGCGGTCACCCCGCCCGCCGGCCCACCTCGTGCTGTGCGACCTGCCCGGCAGCGGGCCGCGGCTCCAACGGCTGGCGGCGGAGCTGACGGACCTGCACCCCGGCCTGTCCGTACGGATCGTGGAGTCGGGCCCCGAACTGCCCGACGAGGTCTACGCCGGCGAGGTGATCGTGACCGCCGTGAGCGGCGCGTCGGAGCTCGTGGACGTCGGCCGGCTGCGGCCCGGCACAGTCCTGGTCGACGACTCCTTCCCGCACTGCTTCGACACCGCGCGGGCGCTGGAGCGCATGACCGCGCGGGGCGATGTGCTGGTCGTAGGCGGTGGCCTGCTGGACGTCGGCGCCACCCGGACCCGGCTCGGCGAGGACCTCCCGGACGTCGCCGCCGCCGGCTTCGCCGGGCGCACCGGCATCCCGGGCACCCTGGCCTCCTGCCGGCTGGAGTCGCTGCTGCACGCCCACCGCACGACGGAACCGGGCCGTGACCCCGGCGGCCTGCCGCTGACGCACGGCCTGGTCGACCTGTCCCGGGCACTCGCCCACTGGGACGCCGTCGAGGCGGCCGGGGTGGCGGCCGCCCCGCTGCACCTGCTCGACCACGAGGTCCCGGCCGCCCGGCTCAAGGCGCCGGACGCCCCAGCGCCGGACCGAGCCGGGTCGCGATGTCCGTGAGGATCTGCACGTAGTCGTCGTGCCCGAACGTGAACGGCAGGGCGAACGCCACCTCGTCCACCTCACGGAACGCCGCGTGGGCGTGGAGGCGTTCAGCGATCTCCTCGGAGGTGCCGAAGAGGTCCGGCGCGAACAGCAGCCGCGCCGGGCCCTGCGGGGAGGCGGTGCGGGGCATGCGCTCGGCGACGTACTTCTCGTACCGGGCCCGCTGTTCGGGCGTCGCCGAGTCGGTCGGGATGACGACGAGGCCCTGGGACACCCGGGCGCGCTCCCCGTCGGGGTGGCGCTCCCGGAAGGCGCGAATGTGGGACAGCTGGATCCGCGCGAAGTCGGGTGCGCCCTCCTGCTCGTCCTCCACCTTGACGACGCTGCTGGTCAGCAGGTTCATCCCGTGTTCGCCCGCCCAGCCGGCCGAACGCAGCCCGGCGCCGCCGTACCACATGCGGCCGCCCAGCCCCGGGGAGTGCGGCTGCACCCGGTCGGAGAACACCTCGAAGCCCTCCGTGCCGCTGAAGTCCGTGACCCGCTCGCCCCGCACGAAGTCCAGCAGCCGCCGCACCCGCTCGTACCCGAAGTCCTCGGCGTCGGCGGTGTCCGGGTACAGGGCCTCCTTGACCCGGTCGTAGTGCGTCGGCCGGCCCACGCTCACCCCGGGGTTGAGCCGCCCGCCGGACAGCAGGTCGACGGTGGCGAGATCCTCGGCGAGGCGCAGCGGGTTCTCCCAGCCGAGCGGGATCACCGCGGTGCCGAGCTCGATCCGGCGGGTGCGCTGCGAGGCGGCGGCCAGGACGGCGACGGGGGAGGAGATGCCGTACTGCAGATGCCGGTGGCGGACCCACGCGCTGTCGAAGCCGAGGCGCTCGCCCAGCTCGATGAGCTCCAGGGTGGACTCGTGGCCGCGGGCCGGGTCCGCCCCGTCGAACAGTCCGATGGTGAGGAAGCCCAGCTTGCGCAAGGGGCGGGAGATGGGTGCCACAGGCCCTCCGTCGTCCGATGACCGCGTGATCGAAGCCGTACGGCTCGGGCAACGCCCTCCCGGACGGGGATGTTCCCGCCCCCGGGCCTCAGACCAGCGGGATCGTCACCTCGTCCTCCACCGGGGGGTCGACTTCCTGGGCGAGGTTCCCCGTCGCGGCGTGGCAGCGCAGCCGGATGGCCTCCGGGCCGACGTCCAGTCGCAGGAAACACTTGAAGAACGGCGGGCTGTACGTCGCCGAACTCGGCGAGAAGAGCTGTGTGTAGAGCTTGCGCACCGGCAGCCGCAGCCGGGCGGCGCGGTCGGGGCGGCGGCCCGCGCCGAGCAGGGAGGCCACCAGCCGGACCCGCCGGGTGACGCGTGCCGTGGCCCGCTGTGCGCGGGTCAGCCGCATCCCCAGGCGCTCGGCGACGACGGCCGCCGCCTCGGCCTCGGTCAGGGTGAAGAAGCGGCGCAGCCGCAGCCGCCGGCCGTACAGCGCGCTGTAGAACGCCAGGGAGTCGCCGCGCAGCGGATAGCAGCGGAAGTCGTCCTCGCCGACACCCGCCACGTCGACCTTGGGGATGGTGTGCGTGGCGTGCATGAAGGCGCCGCCGCCGCCCGCGACGACGTACTGGATCGTGCGGTCGCCCACCCGCACCGGGTAGCGCTGGTAGTTGTGGATGTCGCCGCCGATCGCCGCCACATAGCGGTGGGCCGGATCGCGGACGATGTCGTCCACCGTGCCGCCGCCCTCGATGGCGCAGGGGTGGTGCTCGCCGTCCACGTACAGCGGCGAACCCGTGACGAGGATCTTCGGGCGGGGGTCCCTCGACACCTCGCGCAGCCACGCGCCCTGTTCGGCGTCGATCGTCCCGAGCAGCCCCGTGTCGATCCCGACGATCCGGATCGGCCCGGCGTCGATCGCCCAGTACGGGCCGGGCTGAACGGCCAGTTGGGCGGGGTCCGACCGCAACTTCCGTGCCTCGTCGAGACCTTGAGCGTCGTCCTCGCGCGGCCGGTGCCACAGCAGCGACCGCAGCCAGGCCCGGCTGAGCGGGCGCGGCGCGGGCTCCGGGGCGAGCGGCGGGGCGTCGTCGCAGAACACCCGCATGAACGCGGTCAGGTCCTCGTACCAGTCGTGGTTGCCGGGTATCGCGTAGATGGGCGCCCGGTAGTCCCGGTACGGCCGGAAGAACTTCGGTCCGTAGTCGCCGGCGCCGCCCACCGGGTAGATGACATCGCTGGCGAGGACCGCGAACCGGGTGTCCTGACCCTCCCTCAGAAGCCCGGGTACGACCGCGTACTGCGGGTCGTCGCCCTCGCCGGTGTCCCCGATGACGAGGAAGGAGAACCGGTCGGGGTCGTCGCGCCGGATCACCTTGTCGGCCGGTGCGCCGGCGGCCGCCCGCTGGGCCACCCACCGGGAGCGGGTACGGCCGGTGGGATCCCCGAACCAGGAGGCCAGCACGCCGTTGCGGGCCGCCCACAGCATCCGGGGGTCGAGCCAGGAGATCTTCCGGCCCCCGGGCGGCATCAGCCCTTTGTAGGTGCCGGGTTCGGCCGCGCCCCAGCCGGCGCCTTCCGGGGTATCACGTGAGGAGACAGACACCGGTGCACCGTAACAATGATCGGGTGACGGGGGAGCCCGCCCCCGTCACCCCGAACCGGCCGCTCAGAACGTGCGGTCGAGCAGGTCGAGCAGCGCCTCCCAGTGCCGCTCGTCCGCCGCGCGGTCGTAGGCGGCGGTGTCGGACTGGGTGAAGCCGTGGCCGGCGCCGGGGTACACCTCGCAGCGGTGCCGGACGTCCGCCTCGGTGAGGGCCTTCTCCAGGCGCTCGATCTGCTCGGGCGGCAGGGACGGGTCGCCGTCCGCGTGCCCGAAGTACAGCTCCGCGGTGACGCGTCCGGCCACCAGGTGCGGGCTGTCCGGCGCCTCGGTGGCGAGCCGGCCGCCGTGGAAGCCGGCCGCGGCGGCCACCCGGTCCGGGTAGGTGCCGGCGGTCAGCAGCGACAGCCGCGCCCCCATGCAGTAGCCGGTCAGGGCGACGGGACCGTCCGCCGCGGCCGGGCACGACTCCAGCCACCGCAGATAGGCGCCGGCGTCCCGCATCGCCGCCTCGGGGGTCAGCTGCCGCATCATCGGCCCGAGGGCCTCGAAGATGTCCGGCCGGGCCGCCGTGTCGATGAACTCGGGCAGGTCGAGCACCGGAGCCCGGCGGGCCCGGTAGAACAGGTTCGGCACCAGCACCGTGTACCCGGCGGCGGCGAGCCGGTCGGCCATCGCCTCCAGCCGGGGCCGCAGCCCGAACGCGTCCATGTAGAGCAGGACCGCGGGCCGGGGGCGGCCGTCGGCGGGACGGGCCAGGTAGGCGTCGGCGACGCCGTCCTCGGTGGGGATGTCGACGACGTTGCCCTGGACGGAGGTCATGCGGGGCGCCCTCTCTGCGATCGCACGGCGAAACAGGTCACCGGCCCGGCGGGACCGGACCGCGCACATGGTGTCACGCACGGTCCCGCGGCCCCCGGCAGCCCCGGCTCCTTGGGCACGGCTCTACTCGAACCGGGACGTGTCCCCCGCGCCGACGCGCACGATCTCCAGCTCGCCGGACGAGAAGTCGATCACCGTCGTCGGCTCGGTGCCGCACTCCCCGGAGTCCACGACCCCGTCCAGCACATGGTCGAGCCGGTCCTTGATCTCCCAGCCCTGGGTCAGCGGCTCCTCCTCGTCCGGCAGCAGCAGCGTGCTGGACAGCAGCGGCTCCCCCAGCTCGGCGAGCAGCGCCTGGGTGACGACGTGGTCCGGGATGCGCACACCGACCGTCTTCTTCTTCGGGTGCTGCAGCATGCGGGGCACCTCCCGGGTCGCCGGCAGGATGAACGTGTAACTGCCGGGCGTCGCCGCCTTGATCGTGCGGAAGACGTCGTTGTCGATCCGTACGAACTGGCCGAGCTGCGCGAAGTCCTGGCAGACGAGGGTGAAGTGGTGCCGGTCGTCCAGGCGGCGGATGGACCGGATGCGGTCGATGCCGTCACGGCTGCCCAGCCGGCAGCCCAGCGCGTAGCAGGAGTCCGTCGGGTACGCGATGAGCGCACCGGCACGGACGCTCTCGGCGATCTGCGCGATGGTGCGCGGCTGCGGGTTGTCGGGGTGCACGTCGTAGTACTTCGCCATTGGCCGAGCCTATCCCCGGGGCGGGCCCGCACTCCCACGGCACCGGCTCGCCGCGCGGGGGTGAGGTAACGTCCCCGACCGGTACGTGAACGAAGCGCAGAACCGCAAGACGAGGTGAAGGCCGCATGGCTGGCGGAGAGGACGGAGCCGGGCAGGCAGGGGTGAACGACGCCGGGCCCTCGGCGTGGGCGCAGGAGCTGCTGGAGCACCTGCGGCCGCACGGCAGGGACGTCGGCCGCGTCGTGGCCTGGCTCGCGGACGCCGTGCGGGGCACCGCCTGCCTCCTGGACCCCTCCGGCGCCCTCGTCGCCGGCACCCGGCCACCCATGGGGGAGCAGCTGGTCGACGCGGTCGCCGCCGGCCGGATCGCGTCGGCCGCCTGGGAGGGCCGGGGGCGTCATCTGCGGCTGGCCCGGGTCGCCTGCCCGGACCCGCCGGCCGCGGGTGTCCTCGCCGTGTCCCGCGCGGAGCCCTTCGACCGGCGGGCAGCGGACATCGTCGGCCACACCGCCCACGTCCTGGAACTCCTGCTCAGGGCCGGCGAGACCACCGCCGCCGGACGACGTCTGGAACGGGCGACCTCCGATCTGCGCCTGGCGATCCTGCAGTTGCTGATGGTGGAGGACACCGTGTCCGCGCGCCGGGTCGCGGCCGGGCTGTGGCCCGGGCTGCTGGACACCGACACCGCGTGCGTCTACGTCGTCGAGGGCAGCGCCGAGGAACGCGACCGGCTCGCCGAGGAGTGCATCGACGCCACCGGCGAGCGGGCGCTGGTCGTGCTGTGCCCGGCGGTCGACGAGCACGTCATCGTCGTGACCCCCGGCGAGACCGAGGCCCGCGAGCTGCGCTCGCTGATCGCCCCGCGTCCGCGGACCTTCCTCGGCGGCAGCGCCCGGCAGGCCCTGGTGCGCACGGCCACCGCGTACGGGCAGGCCGTGAGCGCGCTGGCCGTCGCCCACTTCCGGCCCGACAAGGCGGCCGTCTACGCCGAACGCACCCACCCCGAACGCCTCGTCGACCCGGCGGCCCTGCGCTGCTGGACGGCCCGGGTGCTGCGCCCGCTCGACGCGCTGCCGCACCACACCCGCGCCGAACTGCTCGCCACCACCCGGCTCGGCCTGGAGTTCACCGCCGTGAACGCGGCCAAGGTGCTCGGCGTCAGCCGCAACACCGTGCGCGCCCGCATGGAGCGGGTCGAGACCCTGCTGAGCACCCGCTTCACCGACCTGACCGCCCGGGCCGTCGTCCACGTCGCCCTCAACACCCAGGAGGGCCTGGCCGGCGCGCCCGCCGACCAGATCGCCCCGCACGACGCCCCCGTCTCGCTGCGCGACCTGCTGTCCGGGCCCGCCATGGTCACCTGGGCGCACGACCTCCTGTCCCGTCTCGACCAGGACACCCGGGACCTGCGCCGCACGCTGCGCGCCTGGATCGCCGAGGGCGGCAACGCCGAACGGGCCGCGCAGCGCCTCGGCGTCCACGCGCAGACCGTGCGCGAGCACGTCCGCAGCGCCGAGCCCGTCCTGGAGCGCAGGCTCCTGGCCGGCGGCAGCGATCTCTACGAGGTCGTCCTCGCGCACCTGGCGCTCGGTGACCTGGAACCTCCCGCCCTGCATGCGACGAAAGCGGGCGTTTAGGACGTGGCTGTGCACAGGTGAGTCCTGGCGGCCGCTCAGCGGGCACCGACGCGATACACAGGACGCGCGCGGGAGCCGTACGGTCTACGCACTGCGGGGGCACGACCGGAACGGGGGACCGGTCGCGTCCCCGCGCGGGTTGTGCGTCAGCCGCGCAGCCGCACCGGTATCTCCTGCCATCCGAACGCGATGAACGACGGCACCTGGCGCAGCTCCTCCGCACCGGCGGCCGGCCGCAGTCCGGGGAACCGGTCGAAGAGCGCGGGCAGCGCGGTCAGGGCCTCCAGCCGGGCCAGCGGGGCACCGATGCACCGGTGCACCCCGATCCCGAACGACAGATGGTCGTCGGCCCCGCGCGCGGCGTCGAAGCCGTCCGCGTCCGGCCCGTAGTGCGCGGGATCCAGATTGGCGGCGGCGTACGTCGTGATGATGGCGTCCCCGGCCGGGATCGTCACGTCCCCGACCTGGAGGTCGGTCACGGCGAACCGCAGCGGCAGCGAGGCGATCGACGGGTGCACGCGCAGCGTCTCGTCGATCACCGCGTCCCAGCCGATCTCCCCGGATCGCACGGCCGCCAGCTGCCGGGGGTGGGTGAGCAGGGCGACGACGGCGTTGCCGATCAGGTTCACCGTCGTCTCGAAGCCGGCGCCGATCACCAGCAGCAGCGTGTAGAGCAGCTCCTCGTCGCTGAGCCGGTCGCCGTCCTCGTCGCGTACCCGGATCAGCTCGGTCGTGAGGTCGTCGCCCGGGTGCCGCCGCCGGTGGGCGATGAGCGCGCCCAGCACCGAGCCGATCCGCTCCTGCACGAACGCGGCGTGCTCCGGCGTCGGGTCGGAGGTGTCCATGATCGCCGCGATGAGTGTGGCGGTGTCCTCGCGCAACTCGTCCGGCACGCCGAACAGCTCGCAGATCATGCGCATCGGCAGGGGGTGGGCGAACGCCGCCTTCAGGTCGACCGCGTCGCCGCCCTCGTCGAGCGCGTCCAGCAGCTCCGCGGTGATCGCCTCGACGCGGGGCCGCATGATCTCCGTGCGCCGCTGGGTGAAGCTCGGCGCGACCAGCTTGCGCAGCCGCGCGTGGTCGCCGCCGTACGTCGACAGCATGTTGACCACGCCGACCCAGCCCAGGATCCAGCCCCAGGAGGGGTGCTCACCCACCTCGGACCACAGCCGCCAGTGCTGCCGGGGGTCCTTGCTGACCCGGGGGTCGAGGATCAGTTTCCGCAGCGTGTCGTACGTCGTCGGGGCCCAGGCCGGGATGCCGCCGGGCAGCTCGACGGGCACGATCGGGCCGCGGGCGCGCAGCCGGGCGCTCTCGCCGGGGATGTCGGCTCCGAACGGGTCGATGGCGATGCGGTCGGTCACGGTCACGACGGGCCTCCTGGCTGGTCGGGGGAGCGGGGGGTGAACCGGACGGGCAGCGAGGTCAGCGAGCGGTGGAACGGCCCGGGCCGCCAGGTCAGGCGCTCCCGCGGCAGGACCGGCTCCAGGTCGGGCAGCCACTGGGTGAGCCGTTCGATGGCCTCGGTGGCGATCAGCAGCGTGTGCTGCCGCACCGGGCAGGCGTGCGGCCCCGCCGACCAGGACAGGTGGGAGGCGTCGCGGGGATGCCGCTCGCCGGGGGCGTCGCGCTCCGCGAAGTGGGCGAGCGCCCCGTACGAGATCACCAGCGGGACCGCCGCCCGGATCCAGGCGCCGTGGAACGACAGGGGCCTGCGGGCGTAGTGGATGCCGTAGTTGGCCAGCGGTGTCTCGTGGTGCAGCACCTCCACGACCGCGTCCATCACCGGGCGGGCGCCGCTGGTGAGCGTCGAGTAGAACCGCGGGTTGCCGAGGATGCGCGACAGGGCGTTCGACACCAGGTTGGCGGTCGGCTCGTGCCCGGCGCCCAGGGTGAGGAACACCTGCCAGGTGACCTCCTCCGGGGTGAGCCCGGCCGGATGGTCGAGGAGCCGGCTCGGCAGGTCGTCGCCGGGTGCCGCGGCCTTCGCGGCGATCAGCTCCATCACATAGCCGCCGTACTCCGCCTCGCCCTCGGCGGCTTCGGCGCCGCCCTCCATCATCTTGCCCAGCGCCACGTCGAGCCGGTCGCTCTGGCTGTCCGGCAGCCCGAAGAGGCTGTTGAAGACCAGCGCCATCAGCGGCCGCGCGAACTCGCCCACCAGATCGGCCTCGCCCTTCGGGCCGAACCGCCCGGCCAGCACCCGCACCGCGCGGTGCACGCGGGCCCGCAGGTCGTGCGGTTCGATCCGGTCGAAGGTGTCGATCAGCGAGGTGCGGTACCGTACATGGGCGGCGCCGTCGGCGAACAGCGTGTTGGGCCGCCAGCGCATCATGCCGAGAATCGGCGAGTCGTCGGCGACCGTCGCCTCCCAGGGCCGGGGGTCGTGCGAGAAGGCCTCCGTGTCGTGCAGCAGGTCCAGTGCCGCGCGCCGGCCGGTGACGACGTACGCCGGTACACCGGGCGCCAACTCGCCCCAGCCGACCGGGCCCTGGGCGCGCAGCGCCTCGTAGTAGCGGTAGGGGTCGAGCGCGAAGCCGTCCTCCCACAGCCGTACCGGCGTCGCACGGGAGAAGCTGTCCAGGTCGGGGGAGTGGACGGTCACCGGTCCTCCGGGGTGTCGCGGTCGATCAGGTGCTGGACGAGGGCGAGGAGCGCGTCGACGGACGAGTCGGCGTCCCGCGCGTCGCAGGTCACCATCGGGGTGCCGTCCGCCAGGTCCAGGGCGGCGCGCAGCTCGGCCTCCGTGTGGTGCCGGGGCGCGTCCGGGAAGGTGTTGAAGGCGACGGCGTACGGCAGTCCCGTCTCCTCCACGAGTCCCAGCACGTCGAAGGAGGCGTCGATGCGCCGGCTGTCGACCAGGACCAGGGCGCCCAGGGCGCCGTAGGCGATGTCGTCCCACAGGGGCCGGAACCGCTCCTGCCCGGGGGTGCCGAACAGGTAGAGGACGACCCCGCCGGGCAGGCTGATCCGGCCGAAGTCCACCGCCACGGTGGTCGTCGACTTGTCCCGCACCCCGGCGATGTCGTCGAGCGGGGCGGACGCCTCGCTGAGCGGCTCCTCGGTGTGCAGGGGCCGGATCTCGGAGACGGAACCGATCAGGGTCGTCTTGCCCACCCCGAACGGCCCGGTCACCAGGATCTTGACCAGGTCCCGTGCGGTGTCGGGCAGATGGACGTCGTCGGACGGGCCCGCGGTGGCGCGGGCGCGGACGTCGCTAGGCGTGCTTGAGGGCGCGAAGGCCATCGGCCACTCTCTTCAGCAGGTCGGGGTCGAAGCGTCCGGCAGGCGGGATCGGCGCGCGGGCCGACGCCAGCTCCCGGTCGATGAGGCCGCCCGCCAGGACACGCACCGCCGACACCGGGAGCCGCAGCAGCGCCGCCGCCTCCACCACCGTCAGCGAGCCGTCCTCCAGCGCGTCCAGCAGGGCGAGCTGGGCGGCGGGCAGACCGGCGGGAGCGGGCGCGTCGGTGCGGGTGAGCACCGACAGCCGCTCCAGGTGGGGCCGGCTGGGCCGGGCCACCCCGCCGGTCGAGAGGTACGCGGGGACCAGGGGGCGGCCACCGGCGCGGCCGGTCATGCCGGCGCGCCGCCGTCGCCGCCTCGGGGCGCGGCGGCCATCGCCTTCTCGCCCAGCCGCGCCACCTGCGAGTGCACGCGGTGCGCGAGCAGGTCGAGCCGTACCTCCTGGTCGCCGTAGGCGGCGACACAGGTGCCGTGGTCCGTCGGCACGATCAGCACATAGCCGTGGTCGGACTCGATGACCACCTGGCGCACCTCGGCCCGCTCCCGGTCGGCGAACGCGGCGGCCGCGGTGCGGCAGGCGCCCTGCACGGTGCTGGTGATCGCGGCGACCCGCTCGGCCGAGGCCTGGGTCAGCGCGTCGGTGTAGCCGGTCACGAGTCCGTCCCGGGTGAGCAGCACGGCGGCCACGACGTGCGGCACCTCCAGGATCGGATCGAGAACCCATGCCGTGTCTCCCGCGTCGCGGCTGGTCATCGAGCCGTTCCCCCTTCGTGGTCGGTCAGTTCGTGGTCGGTCCGGTCGGTCGGTCCGGTCCGGGCGGTCTGGTCGGTCGGTTTGAGCCGGTCGGTCGGGTCGGTCGGTCCGAGCCGGTCGGTCGGGTCGGTCGATCCGGTCCGGTCGGTCTGGTCTGTCGGTCCGAGCCGGTCGGTCGGGTCGGTCGATCCGGTCCGGTCGGCCTGGTCTGTCGATCCGGTCGGTGCGATCCGGTCGGTCTGGTCTGTCGATCCGGTCGGTGCGATCCGGTCGGTCCGGTCGGTCGGTCCGGGCCGGTCGGTCGGTCCGGTCCGGTCGGTCGGCGCGGTGGAGTCGGGCTCCGCCTGGGCGGGCCCGGCGTCGTCGGCGCTCCCGCCGGCGGCCGACCGTGCCGCGGCGGTGCCCGCCTGCAGCGCCCCGAGCGCGGCGGCCGCCTGCTCCGGGCGGTGGGCCGCGGGCTGCGGCGCGGCGGGCTCCTCCGACGCGGCGGTCACCCGCGTACGGCGTCTGCGCTGCGGCAGCCGCCCGGTCCCGCCCTGCTCCCGGTGCCCGGCCCCGGCCTCCCCGTCGGGCCGGTCGTTGCCGTAGCCGTGGGCGGAGTCGGACGCTTCGCCGGGGCGTGCGGCGGTGGTGCCGCCGGACACCGGCGCGGCGGCCGGCTCGTCCCGGGACGCGGGGCGGGTGGAGCGCGGCGCGCTCGCCGCCGGCGGCCGTTCCCCGGGGTCGATGTGCCCGAGCAGATGGCTGTCCACGCGCAGCACCGCGCGCACCCCGCCGTACGGGGCCGGCGACGACAGGTCGACGCTCAGGTCGAACTGCCGGGTCAGCTGCCCGATCGCGGCCAGCCCCATCCGCGGCGGGTCGCCGAGGTCGGTGAGGAGGATCGGCTCGGACCCCGCCACCAGCCGCTGCGCACGGGCGCGTTCGTCCTGGGTCATGCCCAGGCCGGCGTCGTCGACCGTGACGCACACCCCGTGGTGGACGTGTTCCAGGTTGACGACGACGTCCGTGTCGGGCGCGGAGTGCCGCAGCGCGTTGTCGAGGAGTTCGGCGACGATGATCGCGACCGGCTCCACGGCGTGGGACACCAGCGCGGTGCCCGCCTCCAGATGGTTGTGGACCCGGACCCGGTGGTAGCCGGCGAGCCGTGCCTGGCCGCCGGTCACCGCGTCCACCAGGTGCGACTCCTCGCGCGCGAGTCCGACCCAGGCTCCGCACACCACGGCGGCGACCTGCGCGCGCCGCAGCGACTGCTCGTTCTCGTGGTCGAGCTGGAACAGCGTCTGCGTCAGCTCGGGGTCGTCGTACTTCTGCTGGAGTCCGCGCAGCGCGTCCTGCAGACGGTAGAGGGCCGCCTGGATCTCGCGTGTCGCGCCGCGCATACCGGCCTGGGCGGCCGCGTCGATCCGGGTGCGCTGCGCGGTGAGTTCGGCGCGCAGGGCGTCCAGGACGTGCTCCAGCGCGAGGCCCAGGGGGGTGCCGGAGGTCTGGGGGCGCAACGGGCCGGGCACGGCGACGTTCGCGTGGGTCTGCTGCCGGGCGGCGGCGGGCAGGCGCCGCGCCGCGAGGTGCTCGACCTCGTCCGCCGACGCCCATGCGGTCTCGTCGAGTCGGGCGCGCAACCTGCCGATCTCGGCCCGCTGGCGGGCCTGTTGGCGCTGTGCGCGCAGCAGCAGGCCGCCCAGGGCGAGCGCTGACAGCATGCCGACGGCGAGCCCGCCGGTCACCAGGTCCGGTAATTCGATCATCGAGTCGGTTTCCCAGAAGGTCGGTTCGGGGCCGTCGGGCAGGGCTCGTCGCGAGACCGTGACGCGCGGCGCTCGGAGCACAGTACACACCGTCATCGATCGATCTCACACGGTCGGCGAATACTTGGGTTCAAATGCATCGCGAGTCTGCTCGCATCTGTCGCGGACTGTCGCAATTGCGGTCCCGGATCGGGTGTGCCGCGTGCCGCCGGGCGGGCGCACACGAGACCCCGGACGGACCCCCGCTTCGCCAACACCCGTTCGACACGTAGGGTTTACATCCGTTCGGCCCATCGGACCGGACAGGCTTGCTACGGTTCTACTCACCGGTAGCACATTTGATGCGGGGGGACACGAGGAGACGGCGGACCAGCGCCGTGACTCCTCGGCGGGTCGTCGAGACGGACGGCCGGGCAAGGGGGCCCGGGCGACCGAGGCGTCTGCACGTGTCCGGCACGTGACCCTCGAGCTTCCTTCTTCGCCCACCGATCCAGACAGGTGAGACTCGCGACATGGTGCGATCCCTGGTCGACCTTCTGACCGAGCACTCGGGGCGCCACCCCGAGCGCACCGCCTACCGATACCTCGTCACCGGCGACTGCGACGGCGAGATCCAGGAGATCTCCTACGGCCGGCTCGCCCGGCGCTCCCGCGCGATCGCCGCCTGGCTCCAGGAGCGCGGCCTGACGGGCAGCCGGGCCATGCTCCTGTACCCGCCCGGCCTGGAGTTCGTCTGCGGCTACCTCGGCTGCCTCGCCGCCGGTGTCGTCGCCGTCCCCGGCGTCCCCCCGCACGGCCGCGCGGGGAACCACCGCGCCCTGACCCGGATGCGGCGGCTGATCGCCGACGCCGACGCCCAGGTGATCCTGGGTGGCCGCGAGGTGATCGAGACGCTGACCGGCCTGACGGAGCACCTGCCCGAGCTCGCCGGACTGACCTGCGTGGCCACCGAGGACATCCCCGACGACGCGGCCGGCGCCTGGCGCGAACCCGACCTGGACGCCGACTCGGTCGCCTTCCTCCAGTACACGTCCGGCTCCACCTCCGCGCCCCGCGGCGTGATGGTCACCCACGGCAACCTGCTCGACAACGAGCGGATCATCACCGAGCGCATGGGGCACACCCCGGACGCCGTCGCCGAGCACGGACACGAGATGTTCGTCAGCTGGCTGCCCGTCTACCACGACATGGGACTCATAGGCCCGGTCCTCAACACCGTCTATCTCGGCGCCACCGCCACCCTGTTCTCCCCGCTGCACTTCCTGCAGCAGCCGCAGCGCTGGCTCACCGCCGTCAGCCGCTACCGCCCGCACACCAGCGGCGGCCCCAACTTCGCCTACGAACTCGGCCTGCGGCACGCCACTCCCGAACTCCTCGACGGCCTCGACCTGAGCGCCTGGAAGGTGGCCTTCAACGGCGCCGAACCCGTGCGGGCCGCCACCCTGCGGCGCTTCGCCGACACCTTCGCCCCGGCCGGCTTCCGCCGCGAGGCCCTGTACCCCTGCTACGGCCTGGCCGAGGCCACCCTCATGGTCAGCGGCGGCACCCCGGGCACCGCGCCCACCCTGCTCCCGCCCCCCGGCGGACGGCCCGACACCGCCGCCGTCGGCTCCGGCCGCCCGGCGCCCGGACTCACCGTCGTGGTGGCCGACCCCGAGCGCGGCGAGGAACTCCCCGACGGCGAGGTCGGCGAGATCTGGGTGTCCGGCGCGAGCGTCGCCAGGGGCTACTGGCGCAACGCCCTCGCCACCCGCGAGGCCTTCCGGGCCCGCCTCGCCGGACACGAGGGCCGCTTCCTGCGCACCGGCGACCTCGGATTCCTGCGCGACGGCGAGCTGTTCGTCACCGGACGCCTCAAGGACCTCATCGTCGTCGACGGCCGCAACCACTACCCGCAGGACCTCGAACTGACCGCGGAGACCGCCCACCCGGCCCTGCGCCCCGGCTGCACCGCCGCCTTCGGCGTGGACATTCCGGCCGGCGACGACACCGCGGCCGGCACCGAACAGGCCGTCCTCGTCGCCGAGATCGCCCCGGACACGGCGGGCGAGGCGGAGAAGATCACCGACGTGGTCCGCAGCGCCATCGCGGAGGCCCACGGCATCGCGGTGCGCGAGGTGGTCCTCGTCCGGCCCGGCACCATCCCCAAGACCTCCAGCGGCAAGATCCAGCGCCACGCCTCCCGGGCGGCCCACCTGGGCGGCACCCTCGCCCGGATCGAGGAACCCGCCCTCGGCTGACGCCGCCCCGCCCCGCCGTACGCCGCCGCGCGCGCCGTACGACGCACACCGCGGCCGCGGGCCCACGCGCCCCCGGACACCGCGGCCTCCTCTCCGCGACCCACGAGGACATCTGTCTCCATGCCTGCGCACGAGTCCCCGAAGCAGTTCCCCGATCCGCCCCTGCGCACCCCGCAGGACGTCCGGGCCTGGCTGGAGTCGGCCGTCGCCCAGGCGGCCGGACTCGACCCGGACACCGTCGACCCCGACCGGCCGCTCGCCGAACTCGGCCTGGGTTCACGCCAGTTGGTGACCCTGGCGGCCGAGCTGTCCGCGCTGACCGGCCGGACCCTCGACCCCTCCCTGGTCTTCGACCACCCCACGGTCATGGCGCTCGCCGAAGCGGCCCTCGACGACCGCCCCGCCGCCCCCGCCGCACCCCGCGACCCCGTCGGCGCGGCCCCGCAGCGCCACGACGACATCGCCATCGTCTCCATGGCCTGCCGGCTGCCCGGCGCCGACGACCCCGACGCGCTGTGGCGGCTCCTCGACGCCGGCCGGGAGGCCGTCGGCGACGTGCCCGCGGGCCGCTGGGACACCCGGGACCTGTACGACCCCGATCCGGAGGCGACGGGCAAGGCGTACTCCCTGCGGGGCGGTTACCTCCACGGCATCGACCGCTTCGACGCCGCGTTCTTCGGGATCTCCCCGCGCGAGGCGGCGGCCATGGACCCGCAGCAGCGGCTTCTGCTGCGGACGAGCTGGGAGGCCGTCGAACGCGCCGGCATCGTCCCCGCCACCCTGAACGGCAGCTCCACCGGCGTCTACGCCGGCCTGTACGACGGCGGCTACCTGGCCTCGGCGGGCCTCGGCCAGCTCGACGGGCACGTCGGCACCGGCACCGCGCCCAGCGTCGCCTCCGGCCGGATCGCCTACACCCTCGGCCTGCGCGGACCCGCGGTCACCGTCGACACCGCCTGCTCCTCCTCCCTGGTCGCCCTGCACCTGGCGGCACGGGCACTGGCGGGCGGCGAGTGCGACCTCGCCCTGGCCGGCGGCGCCACCCTGCTGCTCACCCCGCGCGGGCACGTCGAGTTCAGCCGGCTGCGCGGACTGTCGCCGTCCGGGCGGTGCAGCCCCTTCTCCGCCGACGCCGACGGGGTCGTGTGGGCGGAGGGCTGCAGTGTCGTCCTCCTCAAGCGGCTCGCGGACGCCCGCCGCGACGGCGACCGGGTCCTCGCCGTCGTCAAGGGCTCCGCGATCAACCAGGACGGCCGCAGCCAGGGCCTGAGCGCCCCCAGCGGACCCGCCCAGGAACGCGTGGTGCGGGCCGCGCTCGACGCGGCAGGGCTGGAGCCGCACGACATCGACCACGTCGAGGCGCACGGCACCGGCACCCCGCTCGGCGACCCCATCGAGGGCCGCGCCCTCGCCGCCGTCTTCGGCCCGGACCGCCCCGCCGGCCGGCCCCTCGGCATCGGGTCCCTGAAGTCCAACATCGGGCACACCCAGGCCGCCGCGGGCATCGCCGGCGTCATCAAGACCGTCCTCGCCCTCCACCACGAGCGGATACCGGCGTCCCTGCACGCCGCGACGCCGACCGGGCACATCGACTGGGCGCACGGCGGACTGCGCGTCCTCGACGAGGCGCGGCCCTGGCCGCGGGAGGCCGGGCGGGTGCGGCGCGCCGGGGTGAGCGCGTTCGGCATCAGCGGCACCAACGCCCACGTCGTGCTGGAGGAGGCCCCCGACGCGCCGGCGCCCCGGCCCGCCGCCCCGCCCGCTCCCGCCCTCTTCCCGCTGTCCGCGCGCAGCCTCCCGGCGCTCGGCGCCCAGGCGGCCCGGCTGCTCGACCACCTCGACGCCCACCCCGGACTGCCGCTGCCCGCCGTCGCCGCCACCCTCGCCCACCACCGCACCCACTTCGAGCACCGGGCCGTCGTCCGGGCCGCCGACCGGGACGGCCTGCTGCGCGCCCTGCGCGCCCTCGCCGAGGGCACGGCCGACGACGACGTCGTCACCGGCCCACCCCGGACGGCCCGCACCGGCAAGGTGGCCTTCGTCTTCCCCGGCCAGGGCTCCCAGTGGCCCGGCATGGCCCGCGATCTCCTCGACCGCGACCCGGTGTTCGCCGACGAACTCGACCGCTGCGACGCCGCCCTGCGCCCCTTCACCGGCTGGTCGGTGGCCTCCGTGCTGCGTGGCGACCCCGCGGCCCCGGACCTGGACCCGGTCGACGTCGTCCAGCCGGTGCTGTTCGCCGTGATGGTGTCGCTGGCCGCCGTGTGGCGGGCCCGCGGGGTCCGCCCGGACGCCGTCGTCGGCCACAGCCAGGGCGAGGTCGCGGCGGCCTGCGTCGCCGGTGCCCTCAGCCTCAACGACGCCGCCGCCGTCGTCGCCCTGCGCAGCCGGGCCCTGACCGAGCTGTCCGGCACCGGCGCCATGGCCGTCGTCGCGCTGCCGCACCCCGACGTGGAGCGCCGGATCAGCGGGCACGGCGGCGGGATCACCGTCGCCGCCGTCAACAGCGGCCGCTCCACCGTGGTGTCGGGAGCCGCGGACGCGGTGCGGACCCTGGTCGAGGGCCTGGAGCGGGAACAGGTCTTCGCCCGCGTCCTCGACGTCGACTACGCCTCCCACAGCGACCGCGTCGAGCCGGTGCGCGACGCCGTCCTCGACGAACTCGACGGCGTGCTCACCCAGGCCACCGCCGTCACCTGGTACTCCACGGTCACCGGCGCGCCCGTCACCGGCGAACTCGAAGCCGACTACTGGTACCGCAACCTGCGCGAACCCGTCCGCTTCGCGCCCACCGTCGAACGCATGATCGCGGACGGCCACCGCTGCTTCCTCGAACTCGCCCCGCACCCCTCCCTGCTGACCGCCCTGGGCACCATCGACGAGGACCTGGTGACGGTCGGCTCACTGCGCCGCGACGAGGACGGCCCCGCCTGCCTCGACCGCGCCGCCGCCGCGCTCCACGTCCACGGCCACGACGTCGACTGGCGCCGGCTCGTGCCGCCCACCGTCCCCGTCGACCTGCCCACCTACGCCTGGGACGAGCAGCGCCACTGGATCGGGTCCGCCGCCCCGGCGGACGCGCCGGGACTCCTCGACCGGGCCGCGCACCCGCTGCTCGGCATCCAGCTCCGCTCGGCCGACGAGACCCGCTGGACCTTCCGCGACGAGTGGTCCGCGGCCACCGCCGACTGGCTCGCCGACCACACCGTCCACGGCCGCACCGTCGTCTCCGGCACCACCCTGCTCGAACTGTGCCGCGCCGCCCTCGCGGTGGCCCGCCCGGACACCGCCGCCGACGTCTGCGGCTTGCTGCTCCTCACGCCGCTCACCCTGCCCGCCAGCGGCACCACCGAGGTGTCCGTCGAGGTGAGCACGGCCGGGGCCACGCCCGAGGTCACCGTCCACAGCCGGCCGCGCGGCCCGGAGAGCGCCGACTGGACCCTGCACGCCACGGCGTCCGCCGCCGAGCCGTCCGAGCCGCCCGCCGACGCACCGCCCACCTGGCCCGAGGAGTCCGCACCGGCCTGGGACGAGGGCACCTACGCCCGTCTGGCCGCCCTCGGCCTCGGCTACGGTCCCGCCTTCCAGGGCGTGCGCGAGGCCACCGCGACCGGCGCCGGGACCGTCCTGGCGCAGCTTTCCCTGCCGGCCGCCGCGCGGGGTACCGCGGATCCCTACCCGGTCCACCCCGCCCTCCTCGACGCCGCCCTGCAGGTGGCCGCCGCCCTCGAACCGCACGACGGCCGGGCGCTGCTGCCGGTCGCGATGGCCCGCTGCGTCCTGCCGCCCGGCGGCGCCACGGACCTCGTCGCCGTCGTACGCCGGATCCAGGAGCCGGGCGAGGACGTCGTCCTGGACGTCACCCTGTGGGACACCGACGGCTTCCCGGCCGGCCGGCTTGAGGGCGTGCGCCTGCGGGCCGCGGACCCGGCCGGGCTGACCGGCGGCCCGGAGATCGACCGCCATCTGTACGAGCTCGCCTGGACCCCGGTGAGCACGGCCGGAACCGGATCGGCGCAGGCGCCCGCCGGCACGGTGGTGCGCCGGTGGCCCGCCCCGGAGCCCGGTGCCGACCCGGTCGCCGCCGCCCACGCGACGGCGGCGGCCGCGCTGGGCGAACTGCGGGCACTGATCGCCCTCCCGCCGGACGAGGCCCCCGCGCGCAGCGTCTGGGTCACCACGGGCGCCGTCGCGGCCACGGACACGGACACCGCCGCCGGGTACGCGCAGTCCGTGCTGTGGGGCCTGGTCCGCGGCGCGCGCGCCGAACACCCCGACCTGGGGCTGACCCTCGTCGACGTGGACACGGACGACGGGGACCTGCCGCTCTCCGCCGTCGTGGACACCGGCGAACCCGAACTCGCCGTGCGGGACGGGCGGTTCCTCGCGCCCCGCCTCGTCCGGGCCCGTCCCGCCCCGCCCGGCGCCCAGCCCGCGATCCCCACCGACGGCACCGTGCTGATCACCGGCGGCCTCGGTGCCGTGGGCCGCAGGATCGCCCGCCTTCTCGCCGAACACGGCGTGCCGCGCCTGCTGCTGACGTCACGCCAGGGACCCGACGACCCGCGTGCCGTCGGGGCGACGGCCGAACTGGCCGCGCTCGGCGCCCAGGTGGAGGTCGCCGCCTGCGACGTCGCCGACGAAGCCGCCCTCGCGGACGTCCTCGCCCGCGTCGGCGACGAGGCCCCCCTGCGCGGCGTCGTCCACTGCGCCGGCGTCCTGGCCGACGGCGTGCTCGCCGAGACCACACCGGAGCGGCTGGCCGAGGTCCTGCGCCCGAAGGCCGACGGCGCCGCCCACCTGCACCGCCTCACCGCGGGCCTCGACCTCGGCCTGTTCCTCCTCGTCTCCTCCGCCGCGGGCGTCGTCGGCACCCCGGGGCAGGCCAACTACGCCGCCGCCAACGCCTTCCTCGACCAGCTCGCCCATCACCGGCGCGCGTCCGGCCTGCCCGCCCTCTCCGTCTCCTACGGCGCCTGGGCGGGGGAGGGGCTGGCCGCCGAGCACGCCGACCTGGAGCGCATGGCCCGCCTCGGCCACCGCGCCCTCACCCCCGAACAGGGCGGCGCCCTGACCGCACGGGCACTGCGGCACGACACCGCGCACCTGGTCGCCTGGTCCCTCGACCTGCCCCGGCTGCGCGCCGCGGCCCCCGCCGGTGCCCTGTGGCGGTCCCTGCTGCCCGCACGGCCGCCCGCCCCGGCGGGCGGACCCACCCTCGCCGACAGGCTGTCCCGGCTGCCCGAGACCGAACGCGCCGCCCGCGTCCTCGCCCTGGTCCGCGAGGAGGCCGCGCAGGCGCTCGGCCTGCGTTCGGCCGACGCGGTCCGCCCCGACCAGCCGCTGCGCGACCTCGGCATGGACTCGGTGACCGCCGTCGACCTGCGCAACCGCGTCGGCACCCGCATCGGTGCCCGGCTCCCCGCCACCCTGCTCTTCGACCACCCCACCCCGGCCCGGCTCACCGATCATCTGCTGACCACCGTCCTCGGCCGCCCGGTTCCGGCGAAGGCCGCACGGCCCGCGCACACCTCCTCCGCGCAGGAGCCGGTGGCCCTCGTCGCCATGGCCTGCCGGCTGCCGGGCGGCGCCCGCGACCCCGACGGGCTGTGGCGGCTCGTCGCCGAGGGCCGGGACGCCGTCGGGCCGTTCCCGGCCGCACGGTGGGACGTCGAGGCGCTGTACGACCCCGACCCGGACGCGCCCGGCAAGTCCTATGCCCGCGAGGGCGGGTTCCTCGACGACATCGACTCCTTCGACGCCGCGTTCTTCGGCATCACCCCGAAGGAAGCGGCGGCCATGGACCCCCAGCAGCGCCTGCTCCTGGAGACCGCCTGGGAGTCGCTGGAACGCGCCGGCATCGTGCCCGCCGACCTCGCGGGCAGCAGCACCGGCGTCTACGTCGGCATGTTCGGCAGCGACTACCTCTCCGGCACCCGGCTCGACCAGCTCGACGGCTACGTCGGCACCGGCTCCGCCCTGAGCGTCGCCTCCGGCCGGCTCGCGTACACGCTCGGGCTCAACGGCCCCGCCCTGACCGTCGACACCGCGTGCTCGTCCTCCCTGGTGGCCGTGCACCTGGCGGCGCAGGCACTGCGGTCCGGCGAGTGCGACCTCGCGCTCGCCGGCGGTGTCACGCTGATGGTCACGCCGGGGACCTTCGTCGAGTTCAGCCGGCTGCGCGGGCTGTCCCCGACGGGCCGCTGCCGCTCGTTCTCCGACGCCGCCGACGGCGCCGTCTGGGCGGAGGGCGCCGGCATGCTCGTCCTCAAACGCCTCGGCGACGCGCGGCGCGACGGCGACCGGGTGCTGGCCGTGCTGCGCGGCACCGCCGTCAACCAGGACGGCCGCAGCCAGGGCCTGTCCGCGCCCAACGGCCCTGCCCAGGAGCGGGTGATCCGCCGCGCCCTGGAGCAGTCCGGGCTGCGCCCCGCCGACATCGACCACGTCGAGGCGCACGGCACCGGCACCACGCTCGGCGACCCGATCGAAGCGGGCGCGCTCGCGGAGGTGTTCGGCGCCTCCCGCCCCGACGGGCGTCCGCTGTACGTCGGTTCGCTGAAGTCCAACGTCGGGCACACCCAGGCCGCCTCGGGCGTCCTCGGCCTGATCAAGGTCGTGCAGTCCCTGCGCAACGGGACCCTGCCGCGCACCCTGCACGCCGATCCGCCCAGCCGGCACGTCGACTGGGCGGACAGCGGGCTGTGCCTGCTGCACGAGGAGACCGCCTGGCCCGCGTCGGCGGACCGGGTGCGGCGCGCGGGCGTCAGCGCCTTCGGGATCAGCGGCACCAACGCGCACGTGATCCTGGAGGAGGCACCGCCCGCGCCCACCCCCGCGCCCCCCGCCGAACCCCCCACCGGCCCGGAGCTGTTCGTGCTGTCCGGCCGCGGCGAGGCCGGGCTGCGCGGGCAGGCCGCCGCCCTCGCCCGGCACCTGGCCGGCAGCGGCACCGACCTGCACGACGTCGCCCACACCCTGGCCCGCCACCGCAGCCACTTCGAGCATCGCGCCGCCCTCGTCGCCGAGGACCGCGACGAGCTGAGGACCGCCCTGACCGACCTCGCGGCGGGCCGGCTGACCCTGCCCGGCCGCCGCGAGGACCCCACCGGCAAGGTCGCCTTCCTGTACGCCGGGCACGGCGGCCAGTGGCCCGGCATGGCCCTGGACCTGATGAGCGACTCGGAGGAGTTCGCCGCCGAACTGACCCGGATCGACGAGGCCGTGCAGCGGCACGCCGGCTGGTCCGTGCTCACCGCTCTGCGGGCGCCCGAGGAGTTCTCGCCGCTGGAGCGCACCGAGTACCTCCAGCCGGTGCTCTTCGCCGTCAACGCGGCGCTCACCGCCGCCTGGCGTTCGGTCGGCGTCACCCCGGCCGCCGTGGCCGGTCACAGCCTCGGCGAGATCGCCGCCGCCCACAGCGCGGGCGCCCTCGGCCTGGACGACGCCGTGGCCGTCGTCACCGGCCGCGCCCGGGCCGTCGTCCCCCTCGCGGGACGCGGCGGCATGCTCTCCCTGGACGTGCCGCGCGACCGGGCCGAGGAACTGCTCACCCCCTACGCCGGGCTGCTGTTCGTGGCCGCCGTCAACGGCCCGCACGCCACGGCCGTGTCCGGCGACGCCGACGCCCTGGCGGACCTGCGCCGCGGCCTGGACGCGCAGGGCGTCGGGGCGCGGCCGCTGTCGACGCCGTTCGCCTCGCACACCCCGCTGATGGCCCCGGTCCGCGAGGACCTGCTCGCCCGGCTCTCCGGGGTCCGGGGCACGCCCACGGCGACCCCGCTGTACTCGACGGTCCTGGCGGAGCCCCTGCCCGGCGAGAGTCTCGACGCGGCGTACTGGTACGCCAACCTCAGCGAACCCGTGCGCTTCGCCGACACCGTCCGGCGCCTCCTCGAGGACGGCCACCGCTACTTCGTCGAACTCAGCCCGCACCCGTCGCTGGGCGCCGCCGTCGAGGCGGTGGCGGCCGAGGCCGGCGTCGACGCGGTCGCCGTCGGCACCCTGCGCCGCGGCGCGGGCCGCCGCGACACGCTGCTGCGTTCCCTGGGCGCGCTCCACACGGCCGGCCACACCCCCGACTGGACGGCGCTGTTCCCGACGGGCCGCCGTGCCGACCTGCCGACCTACGCCTTCGCCCGCGAACGCCACTGGCTCGCCCCGGCCCCGGCGACCGCGCCGGGCACCTCACCGCTGCTGGGCGCGCACGTCGAGGCCAGCGACGAACCCGGCCGGCACCTCTTCCAGACCGAGGTGGACCTGCGCGACGGCCGCTTCGCCTACCTCTCCGACCACCGCGTGACCGGCGAGGTGTGGCTGCCCGGCGCGGCCTTCCTGACCATGGCGCTGGAAGCCGCCCGCACCGTCCAGGACGACGGCGACGTACGGCTCACCGACGTCGGCTTCCTCCAGCCGCTGCGCCTGGACGCGTCCCGGCCGGTCCGGCTGCAACTCGTGCTGCGGCCCGCCGTCGACGGCGTCCGGGACTTCACCGTCTCCGCCGCACCCGCCGGCGACCCGGACGCCCGCTGGGAACGCCACGTGACCGGCCGGGTCACCACCGCCCCCGCCGCCCCCACCGAGGACGACCCGGCCGCCCTGCGCGCCCGCTGCACCGAACCCGTCGACCTCACGGCCCTCCACGCCACCCTGGCCACCCTCGGCATCGAGTACGGCCCCGCCTTCCAGGGCCTGGAGTCGGGCCGCCGTTCCCCCACCGCCGCCGTCGCCCGCCTCACCGACCGGCCCGCCGCCGGACACCTCCTCCACCCGGCCGTCCTCGACGCCGCCTTCCACACGGCCGCCCTGCCCGCCGACGCCCCGCAGGGCCGCGCGTTCGTCCCGGCCGGCGTCGGCGACCTCCGCCACACCGGGCTGCGCACCACCCCCGCCCGGGTGACCTGCGCCCTGCGGTCCGTCTCCGGCGACACCGCCACCCTGGACCTGCGCCTGTACGACGAGGACGACCGGCTGCTGCTGGAGGCGAGGGACTTCCGGCTCGCCGCCCTCTCCCCGCTCGACGGGGCGCTGTTCGAGACACGCTGGCAGCCCCGCCCGGCCGCCGCCGAACCCCCGGCACCGGGCACCTGGCTCGTCCTCGCCGACGCGTCCGGCGTCACCGCGGACCTGGCCCGGCGCCTGGACGGCTCCGTACCCCACGTCGTCGCCCGCGCGGGCACGGAGTTCGCCGAGGAAGGGCCGGGGCGCTACGTGCTCGACCCGGCCGACCCGGACCAGATGGCCCGGCTGCTCGACGAGGCGTTCCCGCACGAGCCTCCCCGGCACGTCGTGCAGTCGACCGCGCTCGACGCCCCCGCGATCCAGGACGGCCCCACGGCCGGGGAGGCGGCCCGGCTGGGCTGCCTGAGCACCCTGCACCTGGTCCGGGCCCTCGCGGACCGCGCCTGGACGCCCCGCCTCCACATCGTCGTACGCGGCAGCCAGGCCGCAGGCGACAGCACCCACGTCACCCACCCCGAGCAGGCGCTCGCCTGGGGCTTCGGCCTCGCCGTCGCCCAGGAGCACCCCGAGCTGCGGACCACCCTGGTCGACCTGCCGCCCACCGGCGGCGCCGACGCCCTGTGGACCCAGCTGCGCCACGCCGACGACGAACGCCTCGTGGCCCTGCGCCCCGACGGACGCCACGTTCCCCGGCTGGCCCGGACCCGCCCGGACGACTCCGGACGCCCCGCCCCGTCCGGCGCCCACCTGATCACCGGCGGCCTGGGTGGCCTCGGCCGGATCGTCGCCGAACGGCTGGCCGGGCGGGGCGCCCGCCGGCTGGCCCTGCTGGCCCGCAGCGCCCCCGACGACGACGCCCTCACCTGGATCGACGGACTCCGCGAGCGGGGGGTCACCGTGCACCTGGCCCGCGCCGACGTCACCGACCGCGCCGCTCTCACGGCCGCGCTGGACGGCGTGCGCGCGGCGCTCGGCCCGATCACCGGGGTGGTGCACGCGGCCGGTGTCCTCGACGACGCCACCCTCGCGCACCTCGGGGCCGACCGCGTCCGGTCCGTGCTCGCCCCCAAGGTCCTGGGCACCGCCCTGCTGACCGAACTGGTCCCGGAGGCCGAGGACCTCGTGCTGTTCGCCTCCGCGGCCGGGCTGCTCGGCTCCGCCGGGCAGAGCGCGTACTCCGCCGCGAACGCCTTCCTCGACGCGTGGGCCCACCACCTCGCCCTGCGCGGACGCCGGGCCCTGAGCCTCGACTGGGGCGCCTGGGCCGGTGTGGGCATGGTCGCGGGGTCCGACGCCCGCGCCGCGCAGACCGCCCGCTCCGGACTGGTCGCCCTCTCCGCCGGGGACGGCGGTGAACTGTTCGATCGGGTGCTGACCACGTCCCGCCGGCAGCTCGCCCCGCTCGCCCTGGACTGGGAGCTGCTGGCCCTCGACCCGGACGCCGTCCGCACCCGCCCGATCCTCGCCGACCTGGTGACCGTGTCCGCCCCGGCCACGGGCGCCGACGAGCTCGTCGAGAAGGTGCTCGCGGCGACCGACGACGCCGAACGGGCCGTCCGGCTGGAGGCGTACGTCCGCGCCAGGATCGCCGAGATCTCCGGTGGCGCGGCCCAGGTCCCGGCGACGACCGCCCTGAAGGAACTCGGCCTCGACTCGCTGATGCTGGTGCGGCTGCGCAACGCCTTCGCCCGTGACCTCGGCGTCGAACTCCCCGCCGCCACCGTCTTCTCCGCCTCCGACCTGCGCGGCCTCGCCGAGGCGCTGCGCACCGCCCTGCCCGAACGGACGGCCACCGCACGGGACGAGGCGGACGGCACGGCCGAGGTCCCGGCCGAGGAACGCCTCCCCGCGACCCGTGACGTCGTACGGCTGCTGCGCAGCGCCCCGCCCGGCATGCCCGAGGCCGCCCACGCCGTCGGCCTCGCGGTACGTCTCACCGCACCCGTCACCCGCGCGACCCTGACCGGCGTCGTCGACCGCCTCGTCGCACGGCACGCCGCACTGCGCACCGCCGTCACCGACCCGGACGGCGGGGGACGTGTGCTGCGTGTGCGACGGGACCTCGCGGCGACACCGCTGCGCTGGACCGTCGTCCCCGACGACACGGAACCGGACGCCGAGGGCGGGCTGCGCGCCCTCCTCGAACCCCCCTTCGACCTGGCCACGGCACCCCTGTGGCGCTTCGAGCTGCTGGACGGCGGCGAGCGCGGCCAGATCCTCGTCTACGGCGCCCACCACGCCGTCAGCGACCTGCAGTCGCTGCTGCTGGTGGCGAGCGAGATCGACGCCGAGCTGACCACAGGACCCCTCGGTGACACCCTCACCAACCGTGAGGCGCACCAGCTGATCGAGGCGCAGCGCGCCGACGGGCCCGGCGGGACGGACGAGTGGCAGGAGACGTTCCGGGGCAGCGCGCGCCTGGACCTCGCCCTGAGCCGGCCCCGCCCGACGACGCGCACCTACCGGGCCGGGAGCGTCACCCTGCCGATCCCCGACGGACTGCCCGCACGGATCGCGGCCGCCGCGGGCGCGCTCGCCGTCACCCCGGCCGCCTTCTGCCTGGGCGTGCTCACCGTGCTGCTGGCCCGCAGGCGCGAGCGGGAGCGCTTCGTCCTCGCCGTGCCCGTCGACACCCGTATCCACGCCGACGCCTACGACGCGGTGGGCTTCTTCGGGGTGCCGGTGCCCTTCCCCGCCGAGGCGCGGGCGGGGGAGCGGATCGAGGAGGTGCTGCGCCGTACCGACGGACGCCTGGAGAAGGTGCTGACGAAGGGCGCCATGTTCTCCGACGTGCTTCCGGTGCTGGCCGAGGAGGGCCTGTACCGCGCCGACGCGCCCCTGGTCGAGGTGTACTTCAACCACGTCCGCTCCGGCGGCGGCCTGAAGGCCCTGGAGGTGCTGCCGGCCGGGACCGGCTACTCCGACCTCGACCTGATGGTCACCATGACGCCGGACGCCGGACGGATCCGGCTCGACCACAACCTCGACATCCTGGACGCCGGCGCCGTCACCGGGCTCGGCGAGGAGCTGCTGCGGCTCCTCGCGGACACGGCGGACGACCCGTCCGGCCCGGTGCGCACCCAGGCGCCGGTGGCCGGGCCCGGCCACCGGCTCGCCCTCGCCGCCACGTTCGCCCTGGGCAACCTGCCGCGGATGTGCGAGGCGGCTGTCGGCGCGGTGACCCCCGGCACCCCGGTCGGCGTCGCCGAAGCCCCGTACCACCAGGTGCCGGCCGCCCTGCGCGACCCGTCGGGCGTCTTCGCCGACCCGGCCACGACCGCGGGCGTCGTCCTGCTGCGGGCCACCGACCTGCAGCGCTTCGGCCCGGTCGACGACGACCGCCTGGCCGAACTGCGCACGGCCTACCCCGCCGCCGTCCGCGCCGCCGCCGAACGCGGTCGCACCCCGCTGATCGTCGGCGTCCTGCCCTGCGCCCACACCGAGGAACGCCTCGCCCGATGGGAACGGGAGGTCGCCGCCGACCTGGCCGAGGTGCCCGGCGTCGCCGTCCTCGGACCGGACACGTGGACCCGGGACCACGGCGTGGACCAGCCGTTCGACGAACGCACCGAACGCCTCGCCCATCTGCCGTTCACCGCGCCGTTCCAGGCCGCGGTGGCGCTGCGCCTGGCCGAGGCCGTCCGTGCCGCGCACCGCCCGGCACCCAAGGTGATCGCGGTCGACGGCGACGGGACCCTGTGGGACGGCGTGGCCGGTGAGGCCGGTCCCGAAGGCGTCGAACCGGGCGGCGCACGGGCCCTGCTGGCCCGCCGGCTCCTGCAGTGGCGGGCGGCGGGCGCGCTGCTCGCCCTGGTCAGCAACAACGACGAGGACACCGTCCGCGCCGTACTGGACCGCCCCGACAGCCTGCTGAAGGCGGAGCACTTCAGCGTGATCTCCGCCGCCTGGGAACCGAAGCCGGACCGCCTGGCCGAGGCGGCCCGCACCCTCGGCCTGGGCCTGGACAGCTTCCTGTTCCTCGACGACAACCCGGCCGAGATCGCCCGGATGCGCGCCGCCGCACCCCAGGTGCTCTCGGTGACCTGCCCGGACGCCGGCGAACTGCCCGCGTTCCTGGACCGGTTGTGGCCGGTGGTCCCGGTGGCGGCCACGGCCGAGGACGCGTTGCGCGCGCGGTTCTACGCACAGGAACGGCAACGGGACGCCGTGCGCGAGGAGACCGGGTTCGAGGAGTTCCTGGACCAGCTGCGGCTGGAGGTCGACGTCCGGGCCCTGACCGACGCCGACGTCGGCCGCGCCGAACAACTCGTGCGCCGTACCAACCAGTTCACCCTGCGCGCCCGCTCCGCCGACGGCGGTGACGTCCGCCGCTGGCGCGAGGACGGCGAGGTGTGGACGGCGTCCGCCCGCGACCGCTTCGGCGACTACGGCCAGATCGGCCTCCTCGCCCTGCGCACCGAGGGGGACCGGCTCGACGTCACCGGCTGGCTGCTGAGCTGCCGCGCCCTCGGGCGGGGCGTCGAGGAACGCCTCCTGGACTGGCTGGCCGGACGCGCGGAGGAGCTGGGATGCGCCGAGGTCCGGCTGACGGCGCAGCGCACCCCCCGCAACACACCGGCGCGCCGGCTGCTCGCGGCGCTGGGCGGAGGAGACCTGGACGGCGACCGTCTGGAGGCCGTCGTCACCCCTGACCGGCTCCGGGCGTTCCGCTCCTGGCGGCGGCCGTGACCGGGGCCGAAGCGATCGACAAAGAGGCAAGGCGACTTGTGAAGGGCTTCCATGCGTGAGGTGAACTTCGGTGCGTGAGGTGAACGACAACGGGCCGGTGCCCGCCGACCGGCGGGCGACCGCCGAGGCGATCGAGCGGGGCGGCATCGGCCTCTCGGTGACCGACCTGCTGGCCAGGGTCGCGCCCGGGACCGAGCCGCCGCCGGAGGCGCGGCAGCCGCACCCGGCGGCGCCCGCAGGCCCCGAACCCTGCGCCGCGCCCCGCGACGAGGCCGCCCTCGTCCTTGCCGTAGCCGCCCTGGCAGGCCGCTACGTCCCCGCCGGTCATCTGCCGCCGGACGCCGACTTCTTCGACGCCGGCGGCACCTCCGTCCACGCGGTCGAACTGGTCGCCGCACTGGAGGCGGACCTGGGCCTGACGATCGAACTGGACGAGGTGTTCGCCGACGCGCGGCCCGCCAGCCTGGTCCGGCGCGCGGCCGGGGGCACAGGGGTCGTGGCGGTCGTGGAAGAGCCCGCCCCCCACGCGACGACCGAGGCCGGGACCGCCGCGCCGGGACTCCTCGTCCCCGCACCGCGGGCACCCGCCCTCCCCGTACCGTCTCCCGCCGGCCTCTCCGACGCGGTTGCCCGGCCCGAGGACCTGGCGCAGATCCTCGCCGACCTCTCCCTGGCCGACCGGCTGCCGTTCGTCGGGGCGCCCGAACCCACCCCGCCCCGCCGGGTCCTGCTGACCGGTGCCACCGGGTTCCTCGGCAGCCATATGCTCCTGGACCTGCTGCGGCACAGCGACGCCCATGTGTACTGCCTGGTCCGTGCCGCCGGCGAGGAGGCGGCCCTGGCCCGGCTGGGCGAGGCGCTCAAGGGCTACGCGCTGCCCTGGTCGTCGGAGGTCCGCCGACGTGTCACCGTCGTCCCCGGCGACATCCGCGAACCCCGCCTGGGCCTGTCCCACGACCTGTGGGACCGCCTCGCCGGGGAGCTGGACAGCGTCGTCTCGGTCGCCGCCGCCGTGGACTTCCTGCGCGGCTACCCGTCGCTGCGGGCGAGCAACGTGCTCGGCGCGCTCACGCTGGCCGAACTCGCCGCGACCGGCCGCCCGAAGCCGCTGCACCACATCTCCTCCGTCGCCGTCTTCAACGAGGTCGGCATCCCCTCCATGGGCGAGGACGACCCGCTCGCGCACATCGACCGCCTCGTCGCCGGCTACGACCAGTCCAAGTGGGCCGCCGAGGTCGCCCTGCGCCGCGCCCGCGACCACGGCCTGGTCGTCACGGCCCTGCGGCCCGGCGGGATCGGCGGGCACACGAGGACCGGTGCCTACAACGCCCAGGACCTCAGCAGCGGCCTGCTGTCGGCGTTCGCCCGCTACCGCTCGGTCCCCGCCTTCCGGCACCTCAACGCCGCCCCGGTCGACTGGGTCAGCCGGGTCGCGGTCGCCGCGATCTGCGAACCCGACGCCTGGGGATTCGACTACCACCTCACCGGCGTCCCCAACACGCTCGACGACGTCGTGCGTGACATGGCGTTCGGCGGGATGCACGTGCGCGTGCGGGACTGGGAGGAGTGGCGCGCCGACACGCTCGCCCGTCTGGAGGCCGAGCCCGTCCCCGCGCTCGGCTTCCTGACCCGGGTGCTGCGCAGCCCGACCGCCCTGAAGCTGTGCGAGGCCACCCTGACGGGCCCGGCGGCCACGGCCGACCGCACCGACGCGCTTGTCGACGCGCTCGGCCTGCCGCCCGCCGCCCGCTACGACGCCCGGGCGCAGCTGAAGACGTTCGAACGCCTCGCCGGTGACGGCCTGGCCCGGCTGCCGCACAAGGACGACCAGCCCTACCTGTGGTTCTCCGAGACCACCGAGGGCGGCGTCGGCCCGGTGGGGGCCGCCCCCGACGGGCCCTGCTCGATGGCCCTGACCCTGTCCGTGGCGAGCATGCACCAGCTGGTGACGGAGCGGCGCGTCGACGTCCGCGGCGAGGTCATCTGCCCGGCCGCGCACTCCGCGCCGCTCACCGTGGCCCGCGGCGACGTCTGGGTCCGCCCCGAGGAGGGCATCCCGCACCGCCACGGCCTGCGCCACCCGCTGCTGCGCTACCGCCTGGAGCTGACCGACGCCGACGGGGGCCGCTGGTGGCTGGAGGGGCACAAGTACGCCCGCGCGCGCCGCGACCTGTGGCGGCAGACCCGGACCCTGACGGTGGAACTGGGCCGGGAGGGCGAACCCGCGAGCCTGGCGGGCGAGGTCGTCGTCCCCGCCGGCACCTACGTCCGCGACCAGATCGACGGCATCCGGGTGGACCCGCGCCTCACCGGCCGGGAGAAGCGCGCCGCCAAGCTCACCTGGCTCGCCTGGTTCGGGCTGGAGATGAGCCGGGGCCTGGCCGGTCCCTTCGCCCGGGCCGCCGCGGACCTGCTCGACCTGCGCCGCACCCCGAACCCCACGGAGAACCACCGATGATCTTCCGCACGACCGCCTCCCGCACGACCCGGCCGGCCCTGCGCAGGGTCCGCAGCACCGTGACGCCCCGGCCCCTGCGGCACCGCCTCGACCCGGCCGCCGTCGAGGAGATCCCGCTGCGGGCCGGTGACGGGGTGCGCCTGGGCCTGACCCGCGTGGACCGCGGCGAGCGCGGCCGGCCCGCCGTGCTGCTGCTGCACGGGCACACCGCCTCCGCCGACATGTTCCTGCTGCCGGAGACCCGCAATCTGGTCGACGTCCTGCTGGACGACGGCTACGAGCCCTGGCTGCTGGACTGGCGGGGCAGCTGCCGGCTGCCGTACAACGAGACCGGCGGCCGCTACACGTACGACGACGTCGCGCTGCACGACATCCCCGCGGCCGTCTCCCACATCCGGACGCGGATCGGTGACCGGCCGCTCTTCGTGGTCGCCCACTGCATCGGCTCCCTCACGCTGTCGCTGAGCATGACGGCAGGTCTGGTGCCCGGGCTGGCCGGGGTGGTGTCCCAGGGCGTCTTCCTCACGCCGAAGCTCGCGGGCCGCACCTCTGTGCGGATGACCCTGGCGGGCGAGCTGCTGAAGTCCCGTGTCGACCACATCCCGGTCGACTTCCGCAAGGTCGGCCTGTGGTCGAAGTACACCCCGCTGTTCGCGCTGGCCTCGCGCGGGGCGGACTGCCCCGACCCCACCTGCCAGATCCTGCACCACTCGGCCTGGGGCACCGGCGCCTCCCTGTTCGTCCACGAGCACCTGTCCGCCGCCACGCACGACCGGCTGGCCGAACTCCTCGGCCCCGCCCCGCTGTGGATCCTGCCGCACCTGCGCCGGATCGAACTGGCCCGTACGGTCGTCCGCTGGCACGACACCGACCACCGCTACCGCGCCCTGCCGCAGAACGCCCTGGACGCCGCCGACCGCATCGACACCCCGGTGCTGCTCCTGTCCGGCAGCGAGAACGGGCTGTGGCTCGACTCGCAGAAGCTGTGCCACGACGTGCTGGCCCGCCGCCGGCCCGAGCTGGACGTGCGCTACACCGAGATCCCGGGCTACGGGCACCTGGACACGTTCCTCGGGCGGGGAGCGGCCCTCGACGTGTTCGGTCACATCCTGGACTTCCTCGGCGAACGCCGGTGACGGCGGGCCGCACGGCCGGATACCGTACCGGTCAGTAACCGGCTCGCTCCCAGGAGGCCCTCCATGCCGCAGCTCGAAGTCGACGGCGCCACCCTCACGTACGACGACGAGGGCCCCCGCGACGGCGAGGGGGTGCCCCTGGTGTTCGTCCACGGCTGGACGGCGAACCGGCACCGCTGGGACCACCAGACGGCCCACTTCTCGCAGACGCGCCGGGTCGTCCGGCTCGACCTGCGCGGACACGGCGAGAGCACCGGGGCGGGAGCGCGCCGCATCGACGACCTCGCCGCCGACGTCCTCGCCCTCCTGGACCATCTGAAGATCGAGCGGTTCGTGATCGTCGGCCACTCGATGGGCGGCATGATCGCCCAGACCATCGCGCTGTCGCACCCGGAGCGCGTGGAACGCATGGTGCTGGTCAACTCCATCGGCAAGATGGCCTACAGCCGCGGCCGCGCCCTGCTGATGGCGGCCTCGACCCTCGTGCCGTTCAAGCTGTTCGTCGCGGCGAACATCCAGCGCGCCTTCGCCCCCGGCTACCCGCGCGAGGAGGTCCGCGCGTACATCCGCGCCTCCGCCGGCACCCCCCGCGAGGTCGTCATGACGCTGTACGACGCCATGCGCGCCTTCGACGTCTCCGACCGGCTCGGCACGATCCAGGCGCCGACCCTGATGGTGCACGGCTACCACGACGCCCAGCTGCCGCTCGCGCCGATGCTGCGCCTGGCCACGGCGTACCCGGACGCGGTGGTCCGGGTGCTGGACGCCGGTCACGAACTGCCCCTGGAGAAGCCGGCCGAACTGACCGCCGTCCTCGACCGCTTCCTCACGGGCGGCAGCTGAACGGGCGCGGGGGCACCGCCGGTCAGCCGACGCGCAGGGTCCGCTTGGCCAGCTCGTAGGCCGGCAGCATCGCCCGGTGCTCCTCCGTGTCCAGTCCGCCGAGGTGGAGGACGACCGGGCCGCGCCGCGTGGTGACGGCCAGCGCCCGCTCCTCCTTCGTCTCGTCCAGGGCCTCACTGGTGTACCGGTACGTCACCTCGGCGCCGGTGACCCCGTCAGCCGTCTCGAAGGTGCGGTACTTCGCCTGCTCGGCGCCCTTCTCGGCGGCGACGAACTCCTTCAGGACGGTGCGCGCGTCGGCATCGCCCGGCTCGCCCGTCCACACCCGCAGGAAACCGATGTTCCCGGCCGGCTTGGCGTCGATCTCACAGGCCGCGGTGACCGGCCCCTGGTGCAGCAGGGCGTCGGCGAGCTCCCGGGCCAGTTCGTCGTCGCCTCCGGCGGGCTCCGTGTCGACGGCCTTCGGCTTCCAGGACGCGGCGGTGTCGAAGGTCACCGGGAGTTCGCAGGCCGACCCGGCGGCGCCGATGCTCCCGCCGCGCCTCGCCGCCGCCGACCCGGCGCCGGACGCCTCGGCCGACGCGCTCGCCCGGCTCACCGGCTCCTCGCCGGAGCCTCCCGAACAGCCCGTCAGCACCGCGCCCAGCAAGGCCGCCCCGGCCACCCCGCGCCGCATTCGTCCCGCCCGCACCCGCATGGTCTCTCCCCACCCGCTCCTGATCAGCCGGCTCACCGTAGCCGAGCCGCCGGACGGGCGGCCCGGCGGCCCTGCGGCATCATGAGGCGATGACCCCGCCCGCCTTCGAGCACCACTGCGACGAGATCGTCACGCAGACCGAACGGCTCACCGCCCACGTGCGCGGCGCCGACCTCTCCGCCCCGGTGCACACGTGCCCCGGCTGGTCCCTCGGGCAACTGCTGCGGCACGTCGGCGGCGCCCACCGGTGGGCCGAGGAGATCGTACGGACGCGGGCCGCCGAACCCGTCGCGGACGCCCTGGTCGACGACCCCCGCGCCGACTCGCGGGCGGACACGTCCACCCTGCTGCCGTGGCTCACCGAGGGCGCGGCGCGCCTGAGCGCGACCCTGCGCGCCGCGGGACCCTGCGCCCTCGCGTGGAACCCGTCCGCGGACCGGCCGGCGCCCGTACGGTTCTGGGCCCGGCGGATGGCGTACGAGACCGCCGTGCACCGGGCCGACGCGGCGCTGGCGACCGGGGCGCCGTTCACACTCGACGCCGGCCTCGCCGCCGACGCGGTGGAGGAGTGGCTGGAGTTCTCCACGTTCCCCGAGGCGTACGCGCCCCGGCCGGACCTGCCCGAACTGCTCGGCCCCGGCCGCCTCTTGCGCTTCGAGGCCACCGACGCGGGGACCTGGCACGTCGACCTCACCGGCGGACGGCCCCTCCTGCGGGCCGGGTCCGGCGCCCCCGTGGCGATCGCGCGCGGCCCGGTGGCCGACCTCCTCCTGTACTTCTACCGGCGGCCCGCACCGGCCGTGACGACGCGGGGCGACACGGCACTCCTCGACCTCTGGCGGGCCCGGGCGGGATTCTGGCTGGAGGCGCCGTAGGAGGTCCCCGCCCACCCCGATTTGCCGAAACGGCAAGGGTGTTTGTCAGCCAGGAATCCGCCCCCGCAGGCTTGAGGAGCGCGACCGCGCCCCTTTCCTACGCACCGGGAGGCACCCGTGACCGAGACGAACGCCGTGGAGGCCGCCGAGTTCTGGGAGGCCCGGTACCGCGACGGCGGCCCGCTGTGGAGCGGCCGCCCCAACACCCTCCTCGTCCGCGAGACCGAGGGACTGACCCCGGGCACCGCGCTCGACCTCGGCTGCGGCGAGGGCGCCGACGCGGTGTGGCTGGCCTCGCACGGCTGGCGGGTGACCGGCGTCGACATCTCCCGTACGGCCCTGGAGCGGGCCGCCGGACACGCCGCCGACGCCGGGGTGGCCGACCGTACGGCGTGGGAGCGGCACGTCCTCGGGGAGACGTTCCCGCGCGGCACGTTCGACCTGGTCAACGCGCAGTTCCTGCAGTCGCCGGTCCCGCTCGACCAGCGCCTCGTCCTGCGGCGGGCGGCCGGCGCCGTGGCGCCCGGCGGCACCCTGCTGATCGTCCTGCACGCGGGCTGGCCGTCCTGGCAGACCGAGCCGCCCTTCGAGGCGGACTTCCCGACCTTGGACAGCGTCGACGAGGACCTGGCACTGCCCGGGGCGGAGTGGACGGTCCTGACCCGGGAGACGGTACGCGGCCCGCACAGGTCCCCCGAGGGCGTGGAGGGTCACCGGGACGACCATGTGTGGAGGTTCCGGCGCCGCTGAGGCCGGCCGTTCCGCCGCTACCGCCCCCGCCGGGGGTCAGCCCTCGCCGGCCCCTGCCGGGGCCTCCTCGCCCAAGGCCTCGCGCACGGCGTCCAGGGCGGCCGTCCGGTCGGCCGGGACCAGGCCGATGCGGGTGCGCCGGTCGAGCAGGTCGGACGCGTCCAGAGCGCCCTCGTGGCGTACCGCCCACAGCAGTTCGGCGGCCGTGACCGGGTGCCCGGGCAGCACCGGCTCGTTCAGCCGCGGGTTCCGGGCGCCCGCCGCCGCGACGGCCGCGGCCTCGGTGCCGTAGCGCTGGACGAGGCGGCGCGGTGCCCTGACGGCCGCGAGGGCGGTGGGCGAGGCGGCCCCGACGAGCGGGAGCGAGGCGGTGGGGGAGGGCCCGGCGCCGACCCGGCCGGTGGCCACGGCGGCGTCGACGGCGTCCTCGGCCATCCGCCGGTAGGTGGTGAGCTTGCCGCCGACCACCGTGATCACGCCCTCGGACGAGGTGAGGACCGCGTGCCGGCGGGAGACGTCGGCGCTGCGGGCGGCTCCGGAGCCGCCCTCGGCGGCGGTGTCGAGCAGCGGGCGCAGTCCGGCGAACGCGCCGACGACGTCCTCGCGTCCGACCGGCGTGTCGAGGACGGAGCCGAGCACGTCGAGCAGGAAGCCGATGTCGGTCTCCGGCACCTCGGGGACGTCGGGGACGGGGCCCTCGACGGGTTCGTCGGTGAGGCCGACGTACACGCGGCCGTCGCCCTGCGGCAGGACCAGCACGAAGCGGTTGGCCGCGCCGGGGACGGGCACGTGCAGCCCGGCCGGCAGCGGGCCCAGGCGGTCGGAGCGCAGCACGAGGTGCGTGCCGCGTGAGGGGCGGATGCGGATGCCCTCCACCAGGCCGTCCGCCCAGACGCCGGTGGCGTTGATGACGACGCGGGCCCTGATCTCGCCCTCCTCGCCGGTCAGTTCGTCTCGGACGCGGGCTCCGGACGCGCCGAGCTCCAGGGCCCGGACCCGGGTCAGGACGCGGGCGCCGTGCCCGGCGGCGGTGCGGGCCACGGCGGTGACCAGCCGGGCGTCGTCGGTGAGGCGGCCGTCCCAGGAGAGCAGACCGCCGCGCAGGCCCTGGGTGCGCAGCGCGGGGGCGAGGTGCCGGGTCTCGACCGCGGAGAGGCGGCGCGGGGCGGGCAGGGTGGTGCGGGCGGTGCGCGCCGCGAGGCGCAGCGTGTCGCCGGCCCGGAAGCCGGCCCAGGCCAGCGCGGACTGGGTGCGGGAGACCAGCGGGGTCAGGGGCAGCACGAAGGGCTGGGCCCGCACCAGGTGCGGTGCCGTGCGCTCCATCAGCACCCCGCGCTCGACCGCGCTCTCGTGGGCGACGTCGAACTGGCCGGAGGCGAGATAGCGCAGCCCGCCGTGGATGAGCTTGCTGCTGAAACGCGAGGTTCCGAAGGCGAGGTCGTGCGCGTCGATCGCGGCGACCGTGAGACCGCGGGAGGCGGCGTCCAGGGCGGCGCCCGCGCCGGTCGCGCCGAGCCCGACGACCAGGACGTCGACGGCCGGGCCGCCGACGGTCGCGGCGAGTTCGCGGGTGCGCCGGGCGGCGGACAGCGACGCCGCGCCGGGCGGGGGAGTGACGGTGCTCATGGCGTCAGGGTCCTCTCGAGGATGCCGCGCAGCTCCGCCAGGAAGGCGTCGCCGTTCAGCTCGGGGTCGTCCGCGTCGGTCATGGTCCGCAGGGACAGGGCGAAGGACTGCACGATCAGCAGCAGGGCCCGTGCCTGCCGTTCGACGTGCCCCTGCCGCACCGACCCGTCGGCGTGGCCCTCGCGCAGCACGCCGGCGAGCTGGGCGAGCAGCGCCTCCTGGCTCGCGCCGCGCCGGTCGAGGACGTACGGCAGGAGCAGTTCCGGATCGACGTCGACGATCTTGCGGAAGAGCGGGTGCGCGCGGAACGCGGCCACTCCGGCGACCAGCCCGTCGGCGATCACGTCGCGGGTGGGGGTCCCGGGCCGCCGTTCGGGCATGGCGCCGGTGGCGGCCGCGACCCACTCGCGGGTCATCAGGTCCCCGACCAGGGAGCGCACGTCGGGCCAGCGCCGGTACAGCGTCATCCGGGAGACCCCGGCGCGGCGGGCCACGTCGGTCATCGTCGTACGGCGGACTCCGACGGCGAGGACGCAGTCCCGCACCGCGTCGAGGACCGCGTCACCGTCCGACTGGTTGTGACGAATAGGCGTCATGTGTCACAGTGTAACGCCTGCGAGGCCGTCCGGGACACGGCATCGCCCGACTCGACCCGTGAGGACGACAGCCGATGGACATGCTGTGGAGTGGCTGGGGCGACCCCGCCAAAGCGGCGCCACTGCCCGAGACCGTGACCGGGCTGCTGCGCGACCTGCTCGGCGTCAAGCCGCGCGGCACCGCGCCGGTCGCCCTCGCGGACATCGCCGTGCCCGAGCCGGGGCTCGAACCCGCCGCGCTCCAGGCCCTGGCGACCGCGGCCGGCGGCGCGGAGCACGTCCGCACCGACGCCGAGACGCGCGTCCGGCACACCCGGGGCAAGTCCACCCCCGACCTGCTGCGCATCCGCGACGGCCAGGTCGACGGGGACATCCCCGCCGCCGTCGTGCTGCCCGCCGATCACGACGAGGTGGTCGCGGTCCTGCGGGCCTGCGCCGAACACCGCCTGCCCGTCGTGCCGTTCGGCGGCGGCACCTCCGTCGTCGGCGGCCTCGCGCCCGCCCGCCGGCGTCCCTTCGTCGCCCTAGACCTGCGCCGCATGGACCGGATGCTCGCCCTCGACCCGGTCTCGCGCACCGCCACCCTGCAACCCGGCCTGCGCGCCCCGCAGGCCGAGGCGCTGCTCGCCGAACACGGCTTCACACTGGGCCACTTCCCCCAGTCCTACGAGTGGGCCACCATCGGCGGCTTCGCCGCCACCCGCTCCAGCGGCCAAGCGTCCGCCGGTTACGGGCGCTTCGACGAGATGGTCCTCGGCCTGACCGCGGCCACCCCCGAGGGCACCCTCGACACCGGCCGCGCCCCGCGCTCGGCGGCCGGCCCCGACCTGCGCCAGCTCCTGCTCGGCTCGGAGGGCGCGTTCGGCGTCATCACGTCCGTGACCGTCCGGATCCGGCCCGTCCCGCAGGCCCGCGTGTACGAGGGCTGGCGGTTCGCCTCCTTCGAGGACGGCGCCGCGGCGCTGCGCCGCCTCGCGCAGGACGGCCCGCGCCCGACCGTGCTGCGGCTGTCGGACGAGACCGAGACCCTGGTCGGCCTCGCCCAGCCCGACGCGATCGGCGGCTCCCTCCCGCAGGACGCGGGCTGCCTGGCGATCACCGGCTACGAGGGCACCGAGGAGGACACCGCCCACCGGCGCGAGCAGGCCGCGGCCGTACTGCGCGCCTGCGGCGGCACACCCCTCGGCGAGGAGCCGGGCCGGCGCTGGGCGCACGGCCGCTACTCCGCCCCTTATCTGCGGGACTCCCTGCTGGACGCCGGGGCCTTCGCCGAGACGCTGGAGACGGCCACGTTCTGGTCGTCCCTCCCCGGCCTCCACGCCGCCGTCCGCGACGCCCTCACCGGCACGCTCACCGGGGCCGGCACCCCGCCGCTGGTGATGTGCCACATCTCCCACGTGTACGAGAACGGCGCCTCCCTGTACTTCACCGTCGTCTCGGCGCAGGGCGACGACCCCGTGGCCCATTGGGACCGGGCCAAGCGCGCCGCCAACGACGCGATCCTCGCGGCCGGCGGCACGATCACCCACCACCACGGTGTGGGGACGGACCACCGCGACTGGTACGTCCGTGAGGCCGGGGTCCTCGGCGTCGAGGCGCTGCGTGCCGTCAAGCGCCGGCTGGACCCGTCGGGCCTGCTCAACCCGGGCGTCCTGCTGCCCCTCGACTGACGCGCCCGCGCACCACCCCGGTACATTCCCCTCCACCTCCCGCCTCTGGCGGCTCCTGACCGCCGGCCCGAAAGGCACACCGATGCGACAGTTCACCGCCATCGTCAACCCCACGGCGGGCGGGTCCGCCGCGGCTGCCGCGCTGCTGGACGTGGCCCGGCCGCTGCGGGAGGCCGGGGCCGGCCTGGAGACCCTGTACAGCCGCAGCCTGGCGCACGCCCAGGAACTGGCCCGGGACGCCGGGGAGCGCGGGCGGGTGGTGCTCGCCGTGGGCGGCGACGGCATGGCCGGCGGCGTCGGCGGCGCCCTCAGCGGTACCGACGCCCTGCTCGGACTCGTCCCCGCCGGCCGGGGCAACGACTTCGCCCGTGCCCTCGGCCTGCCCACGGAGCCGGAGGCGCTCGCCCGGGTGCTGCTGGACCACGAGCCCCGCGCGGTCGACACCATCGAGGTCGAGTCGGCCGTGCACCCGCGCACGGTCGTCCTCGGCAGCGTGTACGCCGGGGTGGACGCGCTCGCCAACCGGCACGCCAACCACGCCACCCTGCTGCGCGGCGCCGCTTCCTACTACGCGGGCGGCCTGCGCGCCGTCACGACCTGGCGCCCCGCCCGCTACCGGGTCACCGTCGACGGCCGCGAGCACCAGCACGTCGGCTACACCGTGGTGGCCGCCAATTCCGGCTACTACGGCTCCGGCCGCCGCATCGCCCCGGACGCGCGCGTCGACGACGGACTCCTCGACGTCGTGATGATCCGCGAGGCGCCGCGCCGGCTGTTCTTCGCCCTGATGAACGAGCTCAGGACGGGCGCGCACGTGCGCCGTCCCGAGGTGGAGATCCTGCGGGGCAAGGAGATAAGGATCACCGCCGACCGGGACGTGCCCTACGGCGCGGACGGCGAGGTGGACGCCACGCTCCCGGTCACCGTCAGGGTCCTGCCGGGCGCCCTGCGCGTCCTCTGCTGAGGGGCCGCCGGGCTCCCCCTGTCGTCTGTCAGGCGCTCTCGGTCCGGACGGGCGAGCTCTCCACCTGGATGGGCGAGCGCGTCGCCCGCAGCCGCTCGGACGCGGTGTCGCGCTGTGCCTGGTCCTGGACGAGCAGGCCGATCAGGGCCGCCACCGGCAGCCCCGCCTCGGCGGGGTGCCGCAGCAGCTTGCCCGGCTCGATCCGGTAGGTGTTGGTGCGACCCTCGCGCTTGTGGGACAGATAACCGTCCCGCTCCAGCTCCGAGATGATCTTCTGGACAGCGCGTTCGGTGAGCAGGCAGTGCGCCGCGATGTGCCGGATCCGTACATCCGGATTGTCGGCGATCGTCGCCAGCACGCGTGCGTGGTTGGTGAGGAACGTCCACCCGGTGTGCGGCTCAGGGACTGCATCCATGGCCCTAGCATACGACTGACCATTCACGTATACCAAAACACGTACTGTGTTTCATGCATCAGTTGACGTGTACCGCCGTTCGGGTTCAAGCTGTACGCGGGACGGGGAGATCTGAGAGAGAGGCGGACATGCCCGAGCTCGCGTCGGTACACCTTTCTGCCGCAGGCGACCCCGCGCCGACGGGGGCACCGGTGGTGAATCCGCCGCTTCCCCTGGTGGCGGCCCTGTGCCCGGCGGGCGACCGCACGAAGGTGGTCGTCCGCGGCGAGCTGGACCTCGACACGGGGGACCGGTTCGACCGGATCCTGTGCGAGGCCCTGCACCGCTCGGTGCGCGGTGTCGACGTCGACCTGCGCGGCGTCACCTTCTGCGACTGCGCCGCGCTCAACATCCTCCTGGCGGCGCGCCGGCAGGCCCTGGCCGACGGCAAGACCGTCGCGCTCCTCGGCGGCAGCCCCATGGTCGACCGGCTGCTCGCCCTGACCGGCACCCGCGACCTCCTCACCGGCCCGGACCCGGAGGGCGCCGACGCCACCGGCCGGCAGGGCCAGGACGGGGAGATGCCGGACCGGACCGACCGGGACCTGCGGGCCGAACTCGCCGAACTGCGGCAGGTCATGCGCACACGGCCCACCGTCGACCTCGCACGGGGCATCCTCATGGCCTACTACGGCCTGGGCCCCCAGGACGCCTGGGCGGTGCTCGTCTCGGCCGCCGAGCACGGCGGCGCCGAGCCGCACACCCTCGCCGAGGACCTCGTCGAGTCCGCCCAGGGCGGCACCCCCCTGCCCGCCGCGCTACGGGCGGAGCTGTCCTCGGCCATCGCGCGCGTGCACGCCACCGCCGGCTGACCGCCGCCCGGCACGGGCGCGGCGCTTGCGCGGACCGGCACCCCGGGGGCAGGGTGCGGTCGTGCCCACCTTGCTGATCGTCCATCACACGCCGTCGCCCAACTGCCAGGCCCTGCTGGAGGCCGTCGTCACCGGTGCCACCGCGCCGGAGATCGAGGGCGTCGACGTCGTGCGCCGCCCGGCGCTGTCCGCCACCGCCTCCGACGTGCTCGCCGCCGACGCCTACCTCCTGGGCACACCCGCCAACCTCGGCTATATCTCCGGTGCCCTGAAGCACTTCTTCGACCAGATCTACTACCCGTGCCTCGACGCCACCCGCGGCCGTCCGTTCGGGCACTACGTGCACGGCGGCAGCGACGTCACCGGGGCCCTGCGCGCCGTCACCACCATCACGACCGGACTCGGCTGGCAGCCCGCGATCCGGCCGGTGACGGTGACGGGCGAGCCCGCCAAGAGCGACATCGAGGCGTGCTGGGAGCTCGGCGCCACGCTCGCCGCGGGCCTCATGCCTTGACCGACGCACCCTCGATCCACGTGTGTTGACGCAGGCAGGAGCGTTTCAAACCGTCGGGCACTGAGAAACTTGTGAGAATTTCCGATGCGGTTGAACACACCTGGGATCGCCTCCGTATGAGAGCAGGGGGATTTTCATGCCCTGACCGATCACGAGGCGATGGAGTAATTCCTTGGGACGCAGCACGCGGAGACGCCCCACGGGCGCACGGCGCGCGACCTTTGCAGCGGTCGCGCTGATGTTGGGTGGTGGCGGCCTCGTCGCGGCCAACGTCTATGCCTCGGCCACCGAGGAGGGCGGAACCGACCCCGCCCAGACGCTGTCCACCCCGGCCGGCACGATCGACTGCCCCGACGTCGGCACCAAGCTGACCAACGTGCCGGAGGGGGCGAAGGAGGACGTCGCCAAGGAACTCGCCCTCCTAGACCAGCAGATCGCCGATGCCTACCAGCGTCTGATGAACGCGGGGCAGGCCATCGAGCAGGACGCGGCCTTCGCCGACAACGCGATCATGAATCCGCTGAAGGAGAAGCGCGCCGCGACGATCGAGCGGATCGCCATCGCCGTGGACCGCCAGGGCGACCGGCCCGAGGGCCTGGACGCCCTCGCCGCCTGCACCCTGCGCGCCCCCGAGAGCAGCGCCCCCGCCGGCCAGGCGGGCGAGGGCACCCAGGACACGGGCGACGGCCAGGGCGACGCCGGACAGGGCGGTCAGCAGGGCGGCGGCGGCGACCAGAACGCCGGGAACGGCGACAACGGCCAGAACGGCAACGGCGGTCAGGCCGGCAACGGGCCTGTCGCCGAGGACTACGTGGACATCAAGTCCGTCCAGCCCAACGTCTCCAAGCCCGCCGTGCGCGAGGGCGGCTCCCGCGGGACCTTCGCCACCAGCTGCGGCGTCAACGAGAACGGGCTGTTCAACTCGGACAACGTGATCGTGGCCCCCGGCGTCTCCAACGGCGCCCACCACTTCCACGACTACATCGGCAACCAGTCCAACTCGGCCTTCGCGAGTGACGAGGACCTGGCCAACGCCGAGACCAGCTGCGTGAACCAGAGCGACAAGTCCACGTACTACTGGCCGGTGCTGCGCCTGCAGAACGGCAAGCAGGAGCAGGACGCGAACAAGCCCGGCGGCGGCATCGAGGGCAATGCCGGCGAGATCGTCCGGGCCAAGGAGGTGACGCTGAACTTCGTGGGCAACCCGCAGAGCAAGGTCACCGAGATGCCGCGCCTGCTGCGCATCATCACCGGCGACGCCAAGGCGTTCGTCAACGGCCCGGCCAACGCCAACGCCTCCTGGAGCTGCACCGGGTTCGAGGACCGGCAGCTGAAGGACAAGTACCCGCTGTGCCCGAAGGGCAGTGACGTGGTGCGCACCTTCAAGTTCCAGAGCTGCTGGGACGGCCAGAACATCGACAGCGCCAACCACCGCACCCATGTGGCGTTCGCCGCGGCCGACGGCAGCTGCGCGAACGGCTTCAAGGCCATCCCGCAGCTCGTGCAGCGGATCGTGTACGACGTCGACGCGCCCAGCCTCCAGGACGGCGGCAAGACCACCCCGCTGTTCGCGGTGGACTCCTTCCCGGAGCAGCTGCACAAGCCCGTCACCGACCACGGCGACTTCATCAACGTCTTCGACGAGAAGCTGATGAACGAGATGGTCGACTGCATCAACGCCGGCCGCACGTGCGGTGTCGGCGCCGACGAGGGCGGCGACGGGGGCGGTGACGGGGGCCAGGAGGAGCCGACCGAGGCTCCCACCACCCCGCCGGCCGACAACGGCGGCGGCAACGGCGGCAACGGTGGTGGCAACGGCGACGACCAGACGGAGCCGCCCGCCACGCAGGCCCCCACGACCGACGCCCCGCAGACCGACCAGCCCGACGACGGCAAGAACGACGACGGCAAGAACGACGGCGACGCCGACGGCGGAAAGGGCGGCGCGGGCACGGGAGATGACGGCGACGCCGGCACCGGCCAGGACGACGAGCCGACCGTGTCCAGCACGGTGGCGCCGAAGTCCAGCGGCCTGCCGGACGCCGGAAACGACTCGGGCGACGACGAGGCGGAGGCCATCGGCACCCCGGCGCAGACCCAGCCCCCGACGAGCGACACCGACTCCCTCACGGGCGGTGCTCGGGCGCAGGCGGTCGGCGGCGATCTCGCCGAGACCGGCACCTCGCTCTGGCCCGCCGCGGGTGGCGCGGTCCTGCTGATCGCCGGGTTCGTGGTGCTCATGCGCACCAGGCGTCACGCCCGTTGAGAGTGACGAGGTCCCACGGCGGCACCTGACACGGTGACGCATCGGCGAAGGGCCCGGATCGGGAACACCGGTCCGGGCCCTTCGTGCTGCCGCGGCGCGGTGCCGCGCGCTCCGGGGAGACAGGCGTCGGCTCGAACACCCGCCCGGCATGGCGGAGCGCGGCCGCCCCGGCTAGCCGGCGTCGAGCTGGTGGTCCGCCCAGACGTAGGTCGCGGGCAGCAACTCCCGGACCGGCACGGCCCGCAGGCCCTCCCCGGAGCCGACGACGACGTGGAGGGACGGGAAGTAGTCGAACAGGACCTGGCGGCAGCGCCCGCAGGGCGGGATGACACCGCGGTCGCGGTCGCCCACGGCGACGATCGTGTCCAGCTCGTAGGCGCCCTGCGCGGCGGCCGCGCCGATGACGACCAGTTCGGCGCACGGACCGCCCGTGAAGTGGTAGGCGTTGACGCCCGTGACGATCCGGCCGTCGCGGGCGCGGGCGGCGGCCGCCACCGTGTGGTTGTCGCCCCGGCATGCGCTCCGGGCGACGTGGCCGGCGGCCTCGACCAGTTCGTGGTCGACGCAGGAGTCCTCGGCGGTCATGTCCTCTGCTTCCGTGCGGGGAGGCCCATTGTCACCCGTGGCCCTGGCCCGTGGCCCGTGCGAACGGGGGACGGGGCGGCCGACGGGCCTCAGGCGGGGTAGGCGTGGGTCTGGGTCGCCTTGACGGTCGCCCACACCGTCGCGCCGGGCCGCAGGTCGAGTTCGGCGGCGGCGATCGTCGTCAGGTCGGCGGCCAGCGGGAGCTCACCGGAGAGCGCCGCGCGGATCTGGTCGCCGTGCGTCTCCAGACCGGCCACCTCGCAGCGCCACAGATTGCGGGCGCTGGAACCGGTGGGCCGCTCCCGGTGCAGGGTCACCGCGCCGGGTGGGAAGGCGACGAAGACCGGGCCGGTCAGCTCCTCGGTGGTCGTGACCACCGGCCCGCCGTCGACCCGGACCGTGTGCCCGTCCGCCTCGCCCCGGTAGAGGTTGAGGCCGACCAGCCGGGCGATGTAGTCGCTGCGAGGGTGCCGCGCGATGTCGGCCGGGCCGCCCTCCTGGACGACCCGTCCCTCCTCGACGACGACGAGGTGGTCGGCCAGCACCATGGCGTCCAGCGGATCATGGGTGACCAGGACGGCGACCGCCTCGAAGTCCGCCAGGTGGTGGCGCAGCCGCGCCCGTACGTCGAGCCGGGTGCGGGCGTCGAGCGCGGCGAGCGGCTCGTCGAGGAGGAGCAGCCGCGGACGGGTCGCCAGGGCGCGGGCGAGGGCGACGCGCTGGGCCTGCCCGCCGGAGAGCCGGCGCGGTCGGCTCGCGGCGTGCTCGGCGAGCCCCATGCGTTCCAGCCAGGCGGCGGCCTGCGCGCGGGCGGCGGCCTTGGGGACCCTGTGGCAGCGCGGCCCGAACGCCACGTTGTCCAGCGCGGACAGATGCGGGAAGAGCAGATAGTCCTGGAAGACGACCCCGACGGGACGGGCCTCGGGCGGCGTACGGGCGAGGTCGGCGCCGTCCAGCCGCAGATGGCCGGCGGACAGCGGGACCAGGCCGGCCAGCGCGCGCAGGGCGGTCGTCTTGCCGGCCCCGTTCGGGCCGAGGAGCGCGACCACGTCACCGGGCGTGGCGCGCAGCGTCACGTCGAGGCGGAAGGCGTCCCGCTCCACGACCAGACGGGCGTCCAGGCCCTCGTCGCCGCGCGACGACCCGCTGTCGTGCGCCGTCCCGCTCATGAGGTGGTCATCCAGCGGTCACGCAGTCCGGCGAGCACCGCGACCGACACGGCGAGCAGGACGAGACTGAGGGCGATCGCCGCCTCCGGATCGTTCTGGAGGGCCAGGTACACGGCGAGCGGCATGGTCTGGGTCCGGCCGGGGAAGTTGCCGGCGAAGGTGATGGTCGCCCCGAACTCGCCGAGTGCCCGCGCCCAGGCGAGGACGGCGCCGGCCGCGACGCCGGGCGCGACCAGCGGCAGCGTGACCCGGCGGAACGCGGTGAACCGGGAGGCGCCCAGAGTGGCGGCGGCCTCCTCGTAGCGCGGGTCGGCGGCCCGCAGGGTGCCCTCCACACTGATGACGAGGAACGGCATCGCCACGAACGCCTCGGCCACCACCACCCCCGCCGTGGTGAACGGCAGCGTCACCCCGAACCAGTCGTCCAGCAGACGCCCCACCACCCCGTTGCGGCCGAGCGCCATCAGCAGCGCCACACCGCCGACCACGGGCGGCAGCACGAGCGGCAGGGTGACCAGGGCCCGCACCAGCCGCCGCCCGGGGAACTCGACCCGTGCCAGCAGCCAGGCCAGCGGCACGCCCACGACCAGGCTCACCGCGGTCGCCGCCGTCGCGCAGACCAGGGACAGCCGCAGCGCCTGCCACACCTCGGTGCTGGTCAGCAGTTCGGGCATGCTCCGCCACGGGGCCCGTACGAGCAGCGCGGCCAGTGGCAGGACGAGGAACGCCACACCGATCAGCGCGGGCACGAGCAGAGGCAGTGGAGCCCCGCGGCTCGTCCGGCGGCGCCGGCGAGCGGTGGCCCGGGGACCGGAGGTGTCCTCCTCCACGTCGGCCTCCTCCGCTCCCTCGGGTGCGCTTCCTCGGTCGTGAACGCGTACGCCGATCATACTGACGCAGATGCGAGGGGTCGGACTCCTGTCGCTTCGCATGAGCCGGTACCCAGGGCCGGGGTGGTGGCATGTGCGTTCGTACGGAACGGCCCGGGCGCTCAGGTGCGGTCGACATGGACATTCGTCGACTTCACCCGTGCGGTGGCCTCCATGCCCACCTCCAGACCCAGCTCCTCCACGGCCTCCCGGGTCAGGAGCGACACCAGCCGGTGCGGTCCGGCCTGGATCTCCACCTGGGCCGCCACGTCCCCCAGCTTGATCGCGGTGACGATCCCGGGGAAGGCGTTGCGCACCGAGGTGGAGGAGGGTGCCTCCTCGCCCGTGCCGCTGCGGGCGAGCTCGACGGAGAAGGCGGCGAGGTCCTTGCCGTCGATGAGCCGCTTGCCGCTCTCGTCGCGATGGGTGGCCACCCTGCCCGCGTCCGCCCAGCGCCGGGCGGTGTCCGGGCTGACGCCCAGCAGCCGCGCCGCCTGCCCGATCGTGTATGCCTGCATGGCGCCAAGATAGGTCAGCCACCGGGGGGTTCCGCCGCCGGACCGGGCGGACGGGCACCGGGATGCGGCGCACGCATGAGGCATGAGCGGCCCGCGCTGGGGTCGCCCCCATGCGTATGGGTCTCGATGAGCGGACGCGGGCGGCGGTCGCCGCGCTCCTGCACGCCACCGGTGAGTCGCAGACCGCCCTCGCCGCGGCCCTCGGGGTCAGCCAGGCCCAGGTGAGCCGGCGTCAGTCCGGGCCGCCGTCGGGAGCCCGGCCGACTGCGACGTCGTCGCCGCGCACTACGGCATCGACGTGCTCGACCTCCTGGCGGCTCCGACCCGCGCCACCGAGGCGCTCCCCGTGGAGCGGCGCCGCAGGCCGGCCCGTGCGGCCGGGACCGCCCGCGCGGACGTCCCGGGCGGGGTGGCCAGGTGACCGATTCGACGCGATCGACGCCCTGCTCGCCGGGGCCAGGAAAGAGGTCCCGCTGCCGCCGGTGCCGGAGCGCCGCGCCCTGCGGGAGGAACCGGGCCGCGTGGGACCGTCCACGATCGCGGGCTGGGAGTCGGGCCGCGGCCCGAGCGGCGAGGTCCGGGAGAAACCGTGAGGGAGGCCGCCCCGCCGCCCGAGTTGCCCGTTGATGGCACTCGGTGTCCCGTGTGAGCACGTCACGGCCGGGGAACCTGGCAGGCTGCACCCGGATCAGGACGCGTATCCGGGCTCTCGCTGGGAACCAGCAGCGGAGGAAGCAGCAAGGAACAAGTCACCGCGGCCGAACGGCGGACGGGGCCGGAGAAGGTGTGATGGCGACGGAATCGCAGGACGGCGGCAAGAAGCCGTCTACGGAACAGACACAGGAGTGGGGGGCCCGCTTCGACGGGGGGTTCGGCGATGTGACGCGTGCGCGTCTGGGCGCGGAGGAGTATCTGACGACCCTCGCGCGGGCCTCGCCCCCGGCGACCCCGGAGTACCGGGACGACGTCCTGCTGGTGGTGAGCGAGCTGGTCTCGAACGCCATCCAGTACGCGCCGGGTCCGATAGAGCTGAGGATGCGCAAGGCCTTCGACGGGGTCCATGTGACGCTCGGCGACACCAGCACCACGCCCCCCGCGCCGCGCCCCTTCCACCCCGGGACGGGCAAGGGCGGAGGCATCGGCTGGTATCTCATCCACACGCTGTGCGACCAGGTCAGCGTGGTGGTGCGCGAGGACGGCAAGGACGTCCACGCCTTTCTGCCCTGGTGAGCCGGGCCGCGTGACCGTCCCGAAGGAGGGCCGCCCGGCGGCGGGACGGACGGTCACGTCAGCGGTGCCAGGACACTGACCGTCTTGCCTCCCTCACGGCGGCGGTCGATCCGGATGTCACGGGTCAGGCGGATGATCAGGGGCCAGCCGTACCCGCTGCCCTCGTGCGTCTGCGGCAGCGTGCCCGGCCCGTAGGCGGCGGACGGCACGGTGTCGCTGTAGTCGTGCACGCGCAGCCGCAGCCCTTCCCGTTCCACGGCCACCTCGAACCCGGCGAGGCCGTCGCCGTGCTGGATCGCGTTGGTGACCAGCTCCGACACCACCAGCATCAGGTCCATGACAGCGCGCTCGTCCACGGGGGAGGTGCGCGCCTGCTCCTCGATGACCGACTTCACGAAGCTGCGTGCCGAGGCCGCGCTGCTGACCGCGGCCGGCCGGAAACGCACGTCCCCGGCCGGCCGGTGCTCCGCCGGCGTCACGATCGCTCGCCCGTGGTGCGCGCCCGGTCCCTGACCTGCTGGGCCCACCGGGCGCGCACCCGGCGCTTGGCGGCGGTGGTCACGTCGCCGGCCTTCGGGCACGGGCGTCCCGTGCTCCTCGTCCCGCTCCTGTACATGATCACACCGCTACCCCGATGCCTGCGAAGCATGGGTGAGAGCCGCGTAATAGGCGCCGACGTCGCTCAGGTAGCGCGGATCACGGGTCTCGCGGTCCGTCTCGAACCGGGGAGCGTCCTTCGCCTCGGCGCGCGTGCACCCCACCGTGACGGTCCGCGCCTGCTCGTCCACGCCCGTGACCGTGCCCGCCGGGATCACCACGCTCCGGCCGAACACCCAGGCGCCGGTGTCGACGATCAGGTGGCGCTGGACCGTGTCGTCGGCCTGCCGGTCGACATGCCCGATGATCCCGTCGGTCGCCTCGACCCTGAACCCGGTGAGGGCGAGACCCTCCCGGTGTCCGCTGCCGGGCGGATAGGACCAGATTCCGTCGGTGGCCACATCGCTCCCTTCCTTCGTGACCGTCAGTCCGTTCCGGCGCGCCGACTACACGGCGGCCGCCTTGCCTCGCACCGCGACGTCGACCGCCGACGCCGCGATCAGGTGCCGTGCCGTCTCCAGGGCCTGCCCCACCTCACGGGCCCCGGTCGACACGCACAGCGTGTACGCCAGGTCCTGGGCCCGCACATCGCCCCGGCCGGGGACCTCGCCGGGAGCCTGCTGCGCCATGAGCGCCTCGTACTCGTCGACGAGCCGGCGCAGCAGCGTCGGGTGGGGCCTCAGCATCGGTGTCCGCTCCTCGGATGAAGTCGTCGTACGGGGGAGGGGGGCCGGCCTCATCCGGCCCGGCCTCCGCGACGGCGCTGCGGCCGGGCGTCCTGGTCGAGGACCTCGGCCCGCACCTTCGCGCAGCACCGGCTGATCAGCCGTGAGACGTGCATCTGGGAGATCCCGAGCTGGTCGGCAATGCGGCTCTGCGTCATGTCCTCGAAGAACCGCATGTAGAGGATCGCCCGCTCGCGCTCCGGCAGCCGCCGCAGCCCTTCCTTCGCCGCCTCCCGGTCGATGACCACGTCGTACGCCTCCTCGCAGCCGCCGATCGTGTCGGCGAGGCTGAAGCCGTCCTCGCTCGCGGACATCTCGGCGTCCAGGGAGAGTGTGCTGTAGCTCTCCAGGGCCTCCAGGCCGGCGTTGACCTCGTCCTCGGTGAGCCCGGTGTGGGCGGCGATTTCGGCGACGGAGGCGGTGCCCCCGGAGCCGGCCTCGGTCAGCTCGCGGCGGGCGATCCGGACCTTGTTGCGCAGCTCCTGGACGCGGCGCGGCACCCGCAGCGCCCACATGCGGTCGCGGAAGTGCCGCTTGATCTCACCGGTGATGGTGGGGACGGCGTAGCTCTCGAAGGCGCCTCGGCCGGGCTCGTACCGGTCGATCGCCTTGACCAGGCCGAGCGCGGCGACCTGGCGCAGGTCCTCCAGCGACTCCCCGCGGTTGCGGAAGCGGCCGGCGATGCGGTGGGCCATGGGCAGCCAGGCCCGGGTCAGTTCGTCGCGGAGGGCGTTCCGCTCGGGCCCGTCCGGCAGCTCGGCCAGACGGACGAAGTTGCTCGCCGTGTCGGGGGCGTCGTCGTGGACGCGCCCCCCGGACACACGGGTGCGGGCAGGGAGGTCGGAACCATGTGCGGACGTTTCAACCAGCATAGAGACAGCTCCTGAACGGCGTTCTCAGGGATGTGCGTGTGGAAACGGTGCACGGGGCACGCGGGCCCCGGAGCGGCTCACGTCGTTCGCACCGGCGCGCCTCTGGTCCGAAGCACGAGATCCCGCATGCCCCGGGTCTTGTGGTGCAAACAACGCACACGCATAAGAAGAGGAGAGAAGTCCGCTGAGAAGAGGAGAGAGGTCCGCCCGCGTCCGCCCGCCCGGACCGGGTGGGGTCCGGGCGGGCGGACGCGGCTTATGGTGGATGCGTCCGGACGGGGCTTCCCCTGGGAAGTCACCCCGTTCGGGAGTTCCTCGAAGTTCTTCGACTTCTTCGGGATTGACCCGGGGGATCGGGGGCATGCGGGGGTACGACAACAGGTTCCGGCATCGGGAGGGCGGCATGGCAGCCGTGACGGTGGCGCAGGCAACGGCCACGGCACAGGAGACGGACGCGACGGAGGCGGCGCTGCCGCTGATCGAGGACCCGTCGCGGGTGAAGCCCCAGGACGCTCGCGAGCTGTCGCGGCAGTTCTTCGACCGACTGGTCATGCTGGAAGAGGGCACGCACGAATACCAGTACGTACGCAACACCCTCATCGAGATGAACCTGTCCCTCGTGCGGTACGCGGCCTCGCGGTTCCGTGCCCGCGGGGACTCGCTGGAGGACATCGTCCAGGTCGGCACGATCGGACTGATCAAGGCGATCGACCGGTTCGAGATCTCTCGCGAGGTCGAGTTCACGACGTTCGCCGTGCCGTACATCGTCGGTGAGATCAAGCGCTTCTTCCGGGACACCAGCTGGGCGGTCCACGTGCCGCGCCGTCTTCAGGAGGCGCGTGTGGAGCTGGCCAAGGCCACCGAGGAGCTCAGCTCCCGGCTCGGCCGGACGCCGACCACGCGTGAGCTCTCCGAGCTGATGTCGCTGTCGGAGGAAGAGGTCATCGAGGCCCGCAAGGCCTCCAACTGCTACCAGTCGGCATCGCTGGACGCCGCCATCTCCGGTGACGCGGACAGCGGCGAGTCGGTGCTGGCGGACCTCCTCGGCGAGGAGGACCCGTCGCTGGAGCTGGTGGAGGACTTCCACTCGCTCGCTCCGCTCATCGCGGGGCTGGACGAGCGCGAGCGCAGGATCATCCACCTGCGGTTCGTGGAGGAGCTGACCCAGTCGCAGATCGCCGAGCAGATCGGCGTCTCGCAGATGCACGTCTCGCGACTCATCAGCCGCATCATCAAGCGGCTGCGTGTCGGACTCCTCGAGCCCGGGGTCGCCTGACCACGGGCCGAAGGGCGCCATGAGAAGCACCGCGGGTGGGCCGCGGCCGTGAGGCCGGCGGCCCACCCGTATGTGTGCGGGGTCAGGCACCGCCCGGGTGCAGGCGGGACCCCAGCAGCGGGATCACCGCCGTGACGCGCTTGCCGCCGGCCGGCAGGTCCGCCACTTCCACCTCGCAGGCCAGCCGGCACACGATCGGCCAGCCGCGGCCTCCGCAGCGATGCCGGCCGCGGCGGTCGACGGCCTCCAGCGTCACCGGCCGCCGCCTCTCCCGGTCGCACACGGAGAGATGGAGGTTCCCGCCGACGATCTCGACGTCGAAGTCGGTGACCCCGCCGCCGTGCAGCATCGCGTTGGTCGTCAGCTCCGAGGCGACGAGCAGCGCGTCCGACAGCGTGTCGGGTGTGTACGGGACCCGCTGGCCGGACAGCCACCCGGCGAGGGCGCGCCGTACGACTCCGCGCGCCTCGGCCGGGCTGCGCGGCCCTTGGTGCGCGCAGCCGCCGGCCGGGCCGGCGGGGGCACCGGCTCCTTGTTCCTGACTCATCCTGTCGCTCCCTGACCGGAGGCGGAAGGACGGAGCGGCCGCGCGGCGTCCGTGCCGGACGGGGCGGTCCGAGCCTCCTCCCCCTCCACGATCCGTGACGTTCCCTCCCCTTTCGCGTGACCAGACGACCGCGGGTCAAACCGGCTCGCCGCCGTCCTGTAGGCGGGGGCCATCCATATGGGTGACCTGCTCCGGAGCGCCTCGGATCCGCTCGGTGTGCCGGGCACATTCGGGGGTAGACGGCCGTGCGGAACGCGTCGACGTCAGGTCGGACCGTGCGCCACGGTCGGATCGTGGACGCCGCACCTCGGAACCGCCGACGCCCGGGCCGGGGACGGTTCCGACGTCCCGCGCTCCGCGATGCATCGAAACGGCCGGTCGGGGCACCCGCTCCGATCGCCAAAGCCTGTGGGAGGTACTTGTGTCCGTTGCCCAGAATCCCTTGTCGATCAAGGTGGAAGTGCCCAGAGATGACGCCGTGCTGCTGACGGTGGAGGGTGACCTGGACATGGATACGGCCACCGAGCTGCAGCACCATCTGGCCAACCAGCTCCACCATGGCCGCCGCCACTTCCTGCTCGACATCGCCGGGGTGCCCTTCATGGACTCGTCCGGCATGAACATCGTGCTGCGGGCCTACCAGGAGGTGCGCGAGATCCCCGGTGGCGTGTATGTGATCTCCCCGACTCCCGCTGTCCGACGGATCATGGATCTCACCGGGGTCAGCATCACCGTCCCTATCGTGGAGAGCGTGGAGGAGGCGTTGGCCCTGGCGGACTCCGGTGCCTCGGCGGTCCCGGAGCCCTCGGCCGAGGACTGAGCACGACCTCTCATCGGGACGGCCCGTCCGGGCGTCTCCGCACCCGCGGGCTCAACAGTTGCCGTTTGACAACTATGGTTATGAGGCAACAGAGTGAGCGAGTCATAGCGCGGGAGGGGTGTGGAACGTGCCGTTCAGCAACGACGGTCCGCGCCGCTGTCCGGCGGCGCGGACCCCGTCCTGCCCACGCCCCGCGACCGGGCGGGGCCGGGCGTCAGGCGCTGCGGGCGTCGGACGCCTCGTCGCTCTCGTGGATCTCGGCGGACGCCGCCAGGCAGAAGGCATCCAGGCCCTCCAGCAGCGCGTTCCGCTTGGCGACGGGCATCTGCTCCAGGACGGACTGCAGAGCGGCCTCCCGCCGTGCGCGCAGCTCCGCCAGGAACGTGCGCCCGCGCCGGCTCAGATGCAGCCGCAGCTCCCTGCGGCTGGCGGCGCTGGTCTCGCGCTCGACGAAGCCCACCGCCTGCAGCCGGTCGCACAGCCGGCTCGTCGACGGCGGGGTGGAGCCGAGCGCTTCCGCGAGCATCCGCAGGTTGATGCCGTCACTGTGCTCCAGAATGAACAGCACCCGGATCTGGGAGGCCGACACCGGAGCCGTCGAGGCGCGGCCCCACAGGACCTCCAGCAACTCGGCGGCCTCGGAGGTCATGCGTGCCACCTCGTCCGGCTGCGGATGCGCGTAGGAGGAAGTCACGGGCCCACTCTTTCAGGCTTGGCGGATGCTGTCAGCCCGGTGCTTCGGGCAATACGTGCAGAACGATAGATACAGACAAGAGGGACCGGCGGCGGTCCCCGCGGTGACGTGGGGGCCCGGTGCCGTCACCATGACGAGGATGGCCGATCCGACATCGTGAACAGATTCGTGGCAGTCGAGCGGGCGCTGCGCTCCGCGGCCCCGCACCGGCTCGTGGACGCGGTGCGCGACGCGCTGTGCGCCGAGTACGGTGCGACGTCCGTGGAGCTGTACCTGGCCGACTACGCCCTCGTCACGCTCCAGGCCGTCCGCACGGCCGAAGGCCGCGGCGACTCCGTCCCGGCCCGCGGCAACAGCGCGGGACGCTGCTTCGGTTCGCAGGAGCCGTTCGTCGAGGAGCTCACCGGTGACGAGGTGCACCTGCACCTTCCGGTGACCGTCCGCGGCGACCGGCTCGGCGTTCTCATCGTCACGCTGCCCTCTGCCGGCCACGCCGCGAAGGCCCTGGACGAGCTCACCGACGTCGCACAGGTGCTCGGGCATGAGATCGTCGTCGCCGACCGGGACACCGACCTGTATCTGCGGGCCCGGCGCGCCGACCGCCTCACCCTCGCCGCCGAGATGCAATGGCAGCTCCTCCCCGGACGGTCCTGCGGTGGCCCCCAGTACGCGCTGGGTGCCCAGCTGGAACCGGCCTACGCCATCTACGGCGACAACTTCGACTGGTCCGCCGACGCCGACCGGCTGATGCTCTACGTCACCAACGGCATGGGCGAGGGCATCGAGGCGTCCCTGCTGACCAACCTCGGCATCAACGCCCTGCGCAACGCCCGGCGGGCCGGCCTCTCCATCGAGGACCAGGCCGCCCTCGCCGACCAGGCCGTCTTCGCCCAGTACCGGGGTGAGGCGTACCTCTCCGTGCTGCTGGTCGAACTCGAACTGCGCACCGGACGGCTGCGGGTCGTCGACGCCGGGTCCCCGCGGATGATGCGGCTGCGCGGCCGCACCGTCACCCCCGTCGACCTGGAGGCCCAGCTCCCGCTCGGCATGTTCGAGGAGACGGACTACGTCGCCCACGAGGTCGACATCGACCCCGGTGACCGGCTCCTCTTCGCCAGCGACGGCGTGTACGCCGTCGCGGCCCCCGGTGGGGAGGAGTACGGCGACCGCGCCCTGGCCCGCGCCATCGTGTCCACCAGCCTCCTGCCCGCCGCCGAGGTGCCCCGGGCCGTCCTGCGGGAGATGGCCGGCCACCGCGGCACGCCCGAGGCCACCGACGACGCGCTGGTGGTGTGCCTCGACTGGTTCGGGCCGCTCGAGGCGCCCTGACCGGGCGGACCGGCTTCCCCGTAGGGTCGGGGCAGCGATCAACGAACTAGGAGGAGAACTTCGTGCCGGAACAGCACACGGCAGAGGACAGGACGGATCCCAAGCAGGAGGTGGGTGCCTTCCTGCGGGCGCGGCGGGAGCAGATCGCCCAGCGCTGGGCCGACGCCGCGGTGTTCCGCACCGTGTTCACCGTCTCCCGTGACGAGGCGGTGGAGGCCGGCCGCGCCGTCGTGGAGGCCCTGGCCGCGGTGGCCACGTCCGGACGCGTCGAGGACCTGGAGGCCGACGGCTTCGCCGTGGTCCGGGAGCAGCTCGCGCGCACCGCGCAGGCGCGCGCGCGAGCCGGCGCCGGCATGGGGCAGATCTCGGCGGAGATGGAGGCGCTGCGCCCGCCCGTCACCGACCTCCTGCTCGACGAGCTCTCCGGCGCGCCCGCCGACCACGTCCGCGAGTGCACCACCGTCCTCGCGGTGCTGATGGGCACCCTCCGGCTGGTCATGCTGGAGACGACGACCGTCGCGGGTCAGGACCTGATCAACCGGCAGCGGCTGGAGATGCTGGAGATCGCCACGCCCGTCATCAAGCTGTGGGAGGGCATCGTCGCCGTCCCGCTCATCGGCACGCTCGACAGCGCGCGCAGCCAGGTCGTCATGGAGACGCTGCTGGACGCCATCGTCGAGCAGCACGCGCGCATCGCGATCCTGGACATCACCGGCGTGCCCACCGTGGACTCGCTGGTGGCCCAGCACCTGATGAAGACCGTCGCGGCGGCCCGCCTGATGGGGGCCGAGTGCATCGTCTCCGGCATCCGGCCGGCCATCGCGCAGACCATCGTCCACCTCGGGATCGACCTGAGCTCGATCATGACCCGCGCCAGCCTCGCGGACGCCCTGGCCCACGCCCTCCAGCAGCAGGGGGCGCACATCGTGCTGTCCAGCGGCCCCGCCCCGGAGCCACGGTGACCGGCCCCGCCGCCCCACCACCCGACGGATTCGTGCCCGTCCTGCGGCTCGGCGGGGTCCTTCTGGTCACGCTCCAGGGGGACCTCTACGACACCGCGGCCGAAAGGCTCCGGCAGGACATCGGCCGGACCGTGGCCGACAGCGCGGTCACCGGCGTCGTCATCGACCTCTCGGGCGTCGACATCGTCGACTCCTTCATGGGCCGCGTGCTCAGCGACATCGCGGCGACGACCCGGCTGCTGGCCGCGCAGACCGTCGTCTCCGGGATGCGCCCGGCCGTCGCCATCACCCTGGTGGAACTCGGACTCACCCTGCCCGGGCTGCGTACCGCCCTGAACACCGAGGAGGCCATGAACCTGCTCGGAGCCGGGGTGGCGGAGCTGCCCCGTCCCGCCGGCGCCCGCCGGGAGCGGCCGTGACCCACAGCACCGGAAGGGTCTCCGCCCGTCTGCCCCTGACCTCGGACCTGGACCTGGTCCGGGCGCGGCAGCATGTGCGGCAGCTGACCGCCGAGCTCGGGTTCAGTCTGGTCGAGCAGACCAAGCTGGTCACCGCGGCCAGCGAGCTGGCACGCAACGCCCTCGTCCACGGCGGCGGCGGCCGGATGGAGTGCGCGGAAGTGACCAACGGCGACGTACGGGGACTGCGCCTCGTATTCAGCGACGAGGGCCCGGGCATCGCGGACCTCGACCAGGCCCTCTCCGACGGGTACACCTCCGGCGAGGGACTGGGCATGGGGCTGGGCGGCGCCCGGCGCCTGGTCCACGAGTTCTCCATCGACAGCGCCCGCGGCTGCGGCACCACCGTGACGGTGACGTCGTGGGTGGCCGCGCCGCCCCGGCCACGCGAGGGCTCCTGATGCCGCGCGTCTGGGAGGTGCCGGTGCACGACTCGACCCGGGTCCGCGACGTCCGCGTCGCGGCCCGGGACGCGGCCGGGCGCGCCCGGCTGCCCGAGGACCGGCTCGCGGCCGCGGAACTCGTGGCCACCGAGCTGGCGACCAACCTCCTCAAGCACGGGGGCGGCGGACGCGTCCTGCTCGACCTCGTCGACCCGCCCGCGCCGGCCTACGGCGACGACGACCTCCGGCTGGTGCAGATCGTGGCCTTCGACCACGGCCCCGGCATCGCCGACGTGGAGACGGCCCTGCGGGACGGCTTCTCGACGACCGACTCCCTCGGTGCCGGCCTCGGCACCTGCCGGCGCACCGCCGACGGTTTCGGCCTGCACAGCGTGCCCGGCCGGGGGACCGTCGCCATGGCCAGGATCGGTCACCGCTCCGCCCGGCCGGGTACCGGTCCCTACCCGCCGCCGGTCCCGGTGCGGGTCGGCGGCGTCAACGTCCCGCTGGCCGGCGGCGAGTTCTCCGGCGACGCGTGGACCTGTGTGCGCGCCGCCGACCGCGTCACGCTGATGCTCGCCGACGGGCTCGGTCACGGCCCCCAGGCCGCCCGCGCCTCCTCGGCGGCGGTGCACGCCCTGCACCAGGCGGCCCACCTCCCGCCGGCCGAGCTGCTGCGGCGGCTGCACACCGCGCTGCGCGACACCCGGGGCGCGGCCGTCGCGGTGGCCCAACTCGACGTCATCGCTGGGCAGTTGTATTTTGCCGGGGTGGGAAACGTGGGAGCCCGGCTGCGTCGCGGCGACGACTGGCACGGACTGATCTCGCGTCCCGGCATAGTCGGCGCCCACCTCCCCGGGCATCTGCACCAGCACCAGGAGCCGTGGACGCCCGACAGCCTCCTCGTCCTGCACTCCGACGGCCTGCCGAGCCGCTGGAACCCCGGCCCCACCACCGGTGGGACGCCCCTGCTCGACCCCGCCGTCATCGCCGCCTCGATCCTGCGGGACGCCAGCAGCCCCGCGCGGCCGGTGCGCGACGACACCGCCGTCGCCGTACTGAGCCCCAGCCCTCCGGACCGCTCCTCATGATCCGAACCTGGTCCGTCCGCACCGTCACCGAGGCCGCGCGGGCCCGTATCGCCGCGGCGCGACTGGCGGCCACGTGCGGGGTGAGCACGGTCGAACGCGTCCGGCTGGTCGCGGCGTTCACCGCGCATCTGCGGCAGTGCCTCACCAAGGGCGGCACCTGGCAGGTCGGCGTGACGGCGACCCCGATGCCCGGTGGCGGCGAGTTCGTCATCGAGGTGGAGCCCGAGGGGCGCCGCCCGCAGGACCGCCGCCGGCCCTGGCGCATGGCGATCTCCTGCGCCGAGGAGGCGGACCTCCCCGGCGGCGACCACGACGCCGACGACCCCGCCACCCTGGCCGAGGCCCTGTTCGGCGCGGACGAGGACGCCGCCCTGCTGCTCGAACGGCTCGACGAGCAGGAGTCGCTCGTCGCCTTCCACCGGGAGGAACTGCACCAGACCAACCAGGGCGTCCTCGCCCTGCACGCCGAACTCGACGCCGCCAACCAGGCCCAGCGCCGCCTCTTCGACGCCGAGCAGAAGGCCCGCAAGGAGGCCGAGGCGGCCCGCGGCCGGCTGACCTTCCTCGCCGACGCCAGCGCCGCGCTGACGGCGTCCCTGAACCACGAGGCCATCGTGGGGCTGCTGCCCGCCCTGCTGGTCCCGCGCTATGCCCGTGCGGTCGACATCTGGCTGTTCGACGGCTCGGAGACCGCCCGCGAGTGCGCCCCGCACCCCGCCGCCGCGGTCGTCGCCGCCCGCCGGGAGCGCCCTCAGTACGCCGCGGACCACCCGGGTGGCCTGCCCGGCGTGGACGACCAGCCGCCCTCCGCGCTCGACCCGGGCCGGCCTCTGCTCTGCATCCCCCTGCTGACCCGCCGGTCCCCGCAGGGCGTCCTCACCCTGACCGCCCCCGACGACGGCTGGGACGCCGACGACGCCGTCATGCTCATCGAGCTGACCCGCCGCGCCAGCATCGCCCTGGAGAACGCCCGGCGGTTCGAGCACAACCGGGACATCGCCGAGACCCTCCAGCGCGCCCTGCTCACCGACCTGCCCACGACGCCCGGCCTGACCCTGGCGGCCCGCTACCTTCCCGCCACCCGCGGCCTGAACATCGGCGGCGACTGGTACGACGCCTTCTTCCAGCCCGACGGCAGTCTCATCACCGTCGTCGGGGACGTCACCGGACACGGGCTGCACGCCGCGGTGATGATGAGTCAGCTGCGTACGGCCCTGCGCGCCTACGCCGTCGACGGCAGCAGCCCCGGCCAACTCCTCACCCGCCTGCACGAGTTCCTGCACCGCCTGCGCATGGACCTGTACGCCACCGCCGTCATCGCCCGCTTCCACCCGCACGACGACACCTTCACCTGGGCCGCCGCCGGCCACCCGCCGCCGGTGCTGCGCGCCCCCGACGGCGAGGTGCTGACCCTGGACGCCAAACCGGGCGCGATGCTCGGCATCCCCCTGCAGCAGCGCATCGCCGACCACACGGCGCCGCTGCCGCCCGGCTCGACGCTCGCGCTGTACACCGACGGGCTGGTGGAGCGCCGCGCCCAGGGCATAGACCCCGGCATCCGGCGGCTCACCGAGGCACTGGCCACGTTCCGCGCGGACGAACTCGGCCAGGACCTCGAAGGGTCCGCCGACCGGCTGCTGCACCCGCTGCTGAACGACTCCGAACACGACGACGACGTCTGCCTGCTGCTGTGCCACGTGCACGGTGACGAGCAGCCGGCCTGACCCTCCGCGCGCCGGTCGCGGCTATCAGAATTCATTCGCAGTGCATCGGTCTGCAGGCCGGTGGTGAAGCGAATCTACTGGTCGCGACGCGGAGCGTCGCGGATTCAGGTCCGCCGGAGCCGGACGGCGTGGTTCTTTGCCTGCGGCGAGGAGCGTCGCGAGAGCTCTTCCCGGTTCAGCCGGGTGGTGCTCACACCGGCCGGTTCTGCTGTTCGATGTACTACCTGATCACGGCGAGCGGGGCGCCGCCGACGGTTCCGGCGAAGTAGGACCCGGACCAGAGTTTGCTGTGCACGATCTCCTCCGTACGCCTCAAGTGGGCATGGGTGAACACCTTGTGCCGGAATTTCGTCACGAAGACCCAAGTGCACATGCATCACGAAAACACAGGGCCGACCAGTTCTGATCTCCTGCATCTCACCCATAACCCGAGTGCGTAGGGTGACGGTCATGCAGCTCCGGTACAGCTTTCGCCTGTACCCGGATACCGGCCAGCAGAGGGCGTTGGCGAAGGCGTTCGGGTGCGCCCGCGTCGTGTTCAACGACGCGGTGCGTGCCCGTGAGGACGCCCGTAGGGCCGGGCAGCCTTTCCCGACGGCCGGTCAGCTGTCCACGCGCCTGATCACCGAGGCGAAACGGACTGCCGAGCGGTCCTGGCTGGGTGAGGTCTCCGCGGTAGTGCTCCAGCAGTCCC
>NZ_JBEYXR010000030.1:0-86921 GCF_040645135.1 Streptomyces sp. NPDC046859 | reverse complement strand
GACCACCTTGTTCGCCGCGTTCGACGTCGCCACCGGCGAGGTCATCAGCTCCCTGCACCGCCGGCACCGGGCGACGGAGTTCAAGAAGTTCCTGACCCGGATCGACAAAGAGGTGCCCGCACACCTGCAGATCCACCTGATCTGCGACAACTACGGCACCCACAAGACACCCGCGATCGAGACATGGCTGTCCAAGCACCCCCGCTTCCATATGCACTTCACCCCGACCGGCTCCTCGTGGATCAACCAGGTCGAGCGGTGGTTCGGGTTCCTGGCCGACCAGAAGATCCGCCGCGGCGCACACAAGAATGTCCAGAGCCTCGAAGCCGACATCCGCGCCTGGGTCAAGAACTGGAATGCAGACCCCAAGCCGTTCATCTGGACCAAGACCGCCGAGGAGATCCTCGAATCCCTCGCACGAATCTGCCGACGGATCTCCGGCGCAGGACACTAGTAGTGCTTCGTCACGTTGGGTGATGTGGGCTGTTCATGGGCAGCCCCGTGGGGCGAGGTCGGGGCAAGTGGAACGGCCGCGGGGCGAGGTGGCGGAGTGCGTGCCGATGTGTTCGGGTCGTTGTGCGGCGGGATCAGCGGCGGTGGGGCGAGCGCTGTCTGCAGGACCTGATGCTGGATGGCCGGCGCAAGGCGATCCGGCCGAGGGCCGAGCGTCCGCCGGACGGGAACGTGCTGGGAGCAGAGCGACGGCGCGCCCGGTACCCACGGTGACGATCTCCTGCGGGGATGGAGTGTTCGGCGGGGCCGGACAAGGTGATGCCACGCTGCTCCCGCGTTGCGTGGCCCTCCCGCCGAGTTGATCCTGTACAGGAGGTATGTCGACCATTCGAGTGAACCGAACGCATAGGGCTGCGTGACCTGCGGACTTCGCGGTCCGAGTGAGGGAGCGGGGTTCCAGATGAGGCTTGTCGTCGATCTCAACCGATGCCAGGGCTTCGCCCAGTGCGCCTTCCTGGCCCCGGACGTCTTCACTCTGCACGGCGAAGAGGCGCTGCTCTACACCTCCCGCTTCGACGAGGCCCTGCGTGACCAGGTGGAACGAGCCGTGGCCGCCTGCCCGGTCCAGGCCATTCTCGCCGACTTCTCCGACGAACCGACGAGGGGGGTGGGGGGCCGTGTCGGCTGACAGCGGTGCCGCGGCCCTCCGGCGGGAGGGACGCATCGTCGTCGTAGGTGCCTCGCTGGCCGGACTGCGCGCGGCGGAGGTCCTGCGGGACGGGGGCTTCACCGGGTCGCTCACCCTGATCGGTGACGAGCCGTACGAGCCGTACGATCGGCCCCCGCTGTCCAAGCAGGTGCTGCTGGGGCTGGAGAACGCCGAGGCGACCGCGCTGCCGCGCAGGCGGGAGATCGACGCCGTATGGCGTCTGGGCGTGGCCGCCGCGGGCCTGGACCGAACCGCCAGGCAGGTGATCCTGGCGGACGGCGACACCGTGCCGTACGACCGCCTGCTGATCACCACCGGTACCAAGGCCCGGCCCTGGTTCCATCCGGAGCAGGCGGCGCTGGACGGGGTCTTCGTGCTGCGTACCCGTGACGACGCCGCGCAGCTGTGCCGGAAACTCGCCACCGGCCCACGTCGGACACTGGTGATCGGCGCCGGATTCACGGGCTCCGAGATCGCCTCCGTCTGCCGGGAGCGCGGCCTGGAGGTGACGGTCGTCGAACGCGGCCCGGCACCCCTGGTCGGCGCCCTCGGCGGGGTGATCGCCGCGGTGGCGGCCCGGCTACAGCATGATCATGGTGTGGACCTTCGCTGCGGAGTCAGTATCACCGCGCTGGAGGGTGACCAGGCCGGACGGCTCCGGCGCGCCCACCTGTCCGACGGATCGGCGATCGACGTGGACGTGGCGGTGGTCTGCCTCGGTGCCATCCGGAACACCGAATGGCTGGCCGGCTCCGGAGTGGCCGCCGGCCCCAGGGGGATCGCCTGCGACGCGGGATGCCGGGTGTTCGACGTCAACGGCATCGTCACCGACGACATCTATGCCGCCGGCGACGTCGCCCGGAGCCCGCACCCGCTGTTCGGGTACCAGTTCCTGTCGCTGGAGCACTGGGGCAACGCGGTCGAACAGGCTCGGATCGCCGCCCACAACATGATCAGCGCGGGTCCCGAGCGCTGCCCGCACCTGTGGGTGCCGATGTTCTGGTCGGTCCAGTTCGGCGTGAACATCAAGTCGGTGGGTGTGCCGACCATGGGCGATCAACTGGTCGTGGCGCAGGGGGCACTCGCCGAGGGGCGGTTCGTCGCGGTGTACGGGCATCGCGGCCGGGTCATCGCCGCGGCATCCTTCGACGCGGGCAAGTGGCTGGGCCACTACCAGCAGCAGATCGAGACCGGAGCGTCGTTCCCGCCGGACCACCCAGTGGTGGACGGGCGTGCCGAGGCCGTGCAGCCGATCGATCCGGCGTTCCCGGACCCCCACCTGCCCACCCACGGACCGACCGTCACCCTGACCGGCCACTCACCGACCGAGCGGCGTGTCCACTTCGTCCCGGCACGCGCCTGATCATTTTTGCGGACCGTCGGTCCTCAGGAGACACCATGACTCTCGGCACCCTGTTCGCGCAGATCACCGACTATGCGAATCGCGCCGACCCGTACCCGCTCTACGCCGCACTGCGCGCCTCGCCGGTCAGCCGTCAGGACGATGGATCGTACCTGGTCAGCACGTACTACGAAGTGCGGAGCCTGGCCAACGACCCGCGGCTGAGCAACGACGCGCGCAACCGCACTCCCGGCGCCGACGGCCCCGCCATGCCCGAGGAGGACACGAACCTGCCGCCGAGCTTCCTGTTCCAGGACCCGCCAGGACACGACCGGCTGCGCAACGCGGCGATGCGGCCGTTCGGGCCGCCGCACAGCCCCAGGTTCCTCCACGACCTGCGCGGAGAGCTGGCCAGGGTCGTGGCCGACCTGTTCGATGGGCTCGAAGGCAGGGACGAGATCGACGTGGTCGACGACTTCGCCTACCCCCTGCCCGTGACGGCCATCTGCAAGGTCCTGGGCGTGCCGCGCGAGGACGAACAGCGCTTCCACGGCTGGGCCGACACCGTCGCGTCGGGGCTCGATCCCAGTGGCGGGCAAAGAGGCATGGAAAAGGCACAACAGGCACGCCGCGAGCTGGGCGTCTACCTCTCCGGCCTGATCGACACCAAGCGCCGCAGCAACGGCAGCGGGATCCTGGGTCCCCTCGCTCGCGAAACAGGTCCCGGCGGCAGCATGTCGACCGCGGAGCTGGTGTCCACCGCGATACTGCTCCTGATCGCGGGCCACGAGACCACCGTCAACCTGATCAGCAACGCGACACTTACCCTGCTGCGCCACCCCGAGGTCCTCGAGCGGTTCCGGAAGGAGCCGGAGCTGGTCGTCCCGCTCATCGAGGAAGTGCTGCGGTACGAGCCGCCGGTCCAGTTCATACCGTTCACCACCGCCCTGGCCGACATCGACATCGCCGGGACCACCGTGCGCAAGGGTGCGCCCGTCCGGCTGATGCTGGCCGCGGCCAACCGCGACCCCAAACGTTTCGAGGATCCCGACCGGTTCGAGCCCGATCGCGCCGACAACCAGCACTTGGGGTTCTACACCGGCATCCACTACTGCTTCGGCGCCCCGCTGGCCCGGATGGAGGCGCAGATCGCCCTGCCGGAGCTCTTCCGCCGGATCAAGAACCCACGGCTGCTGGCGGACCCACCGCCGTACCGCGCCAACCCCGTCCTGCGCGGCCCTCGCCACCTTCCCGTGGCGATCGACGGCCTCACCGCACCCTGACGCAGGAGCCGTCCAGCGGGGGCCGTCGCCTTTTACTGCGGCCACTTGTGGCTGCTCTGCCGCACGGCCCCCAGAAAGACATGCCACATCAGCGGTCTGCTCACCAGACCAGCGATGTAACGAGTGTCCGAAAGCGGGAGCACTGTAGATCACGACCACCGACAGTGCTCCCGCCTCGCAAGGAGGGGACGAAAAGCGACTGCCGTGCAACGATTTCAGACCCTGCCATTCCTCATGGCCTGCTCCTTTGTATGCAGTGCCGAAATCTGTCTGAAAATCCTTGCTGAAAATTGCAAGAGTGTCTGTGGTGGCTTGAGGATGGGCCGCATGACCAACCACATGACGCGACGCGCACCTGCCTTCATCGCCGTCCCCGCCATCGTCGCGGCGGGTCTGTTGATGCCTTTGACAGCCGCACCGTCCGCCGCCGCGACCGTCGGAGCGCCGGCTCCGCAGTGCGTCGAGTACTTCCAGAGCTGGCGGTACACCGATGTCCACAACGGCTGCGTCGACGCCGTATCCATCACGGTCGAGTACACGAACAATCAGTGGGCCCCGTGCCGCGTCATCGAGCCCGGAGAGCGGGTCACCTTTGCCGGATACGGGACGAGTGGCAACTACGTCACGGGGCTGCGGACATGTGATCCCACCCTCGTCACCACGGCCAGCGCCTGAACCGAGCGCCACAAGACGTCGAACCTGCGCTGGCCTGACGTCGCCGCTTCGCGCCTGTCGGGGCACAGCAGTCGCCCACCATGAAACCTGAAGCAACTGTCGGGGGCCGCTGCCGGCAGACAGGGAAAGAGCTGGGCATAGGTGTGGATCATCGGGGTAGTCGCCAGTTGTCCGGTGGGAAGGCTGGGGCCGTCAAGCCTGGGGAGGTCGAAGCGGCCCCGGCCTTCCCACCGCAGCACAACGGTCGACGTGGGCCGCTCCGACGGCGGGAAAGTCTGCGATCCGTGGTCCGAGACAGCGCGTCATCTCAATCCCGCTACAACGGAGCGGATCAGAGCACTGCAGCCCCGCGCCACAGCCGGAGGTGTGCAGCCTGCCCTCCGAGTCCCAGTCCGGCCGTGGCGGGTGCGTCGGTCTGTCTGTTCTCGGTGTGACCAGTGGCTGCCCAGTGCCGCCTCGGCCTACGGGCTGCCTCCTGCCGACCGACAGACCAGACAGGGCGGCATCAGTGGGGGAGGTGTCCGCACCTGCGCCAAGGCAGGTGAGGTGGCCGCTACGTCGTGGGCGCGGAAGGGGTGGGGAGGCGAACCTCCAGCACGACTGCCGTGCCGGCCACGGTCCGGTCCTCGTGCATGGTGATCTTCTGGCCGGTCCGGACGTGCGCCCAGTGCGCGGGGGTGAGGGGGATGAGGCGCACCGTGGCTCGGCCACCAGGCCGCAGAAGGGGCATGTCTTCGACCCAGAGTCCGGCAATGCTGACGGAAGCGCCGCCCGTGGGGGAGAGGGTGCCGATGTCCCACATGGGTCGCAGAACACCGTGACCCGGGATCGGCGTCGTGCGTCGGGCCTCGCTGGTGGGCCGCAGCGTCATGTCTGCCCGGACCATGCCGTTCCTGATCTCGGAACATCGCCAGTGGCACCAGGCCGTGCTCCGCTCGAACCCGAGTTGCGCAGCCGCCTGGGCAAGCTGCTCTTAGAAAGCCAACGGCAGCGGAGGTGCGCCTCCGAGTTCCTCCAGCAGGTGCAGTGCGGTCTGCCATTCGTCGTGGACGAGATAGTCCCAGACGTCCCGCACTGAGATGTCGTTCTCGGTCGCGACCTCTTGCGGAACGAGGAGCGAAGCTGATTCGAGCAGCTCAGTGACATTCATGCGGTCATTGTCGACGACGTTGTCGAACTGCCTCGGCGCAAGGCCAACCTCCCGTGGCACGGCGTTGACGCGGGGGGCACGGTCGATGAGCGGCAGGGCGGTCGTGGTCATCGTGGTCTGTCCGATTGCGCAGACCTGACCGGCTGCAGGTTCGCGGGTTTTTGCGTTCTTCACAGCGTGGGCGATGAGTTTGCGGCTGTGGGCCGGTCCAAGCTGGTGACCACTTGGGAAAGGACACTGTCATGTCGGAGCTTTTGGTCGACTTCATCACTTCTCTCGACGGGTACGCGTCGGGGGAGGGGTGGCCCGGGTTCTGGGGGCTGGAGGGCCCGGAGTATCTCGGATGGCTCGGGGAGCAGCCGAAGGCCACCTACTTGATGGGGTCGAACACCTACCGTCTGATGTCGGGGTTCGCGGCAGGGGAGGTCCCGGCCGGCCAGGACGAGTTCAGGCCCGAGGAGGAGGCGTCCGTCGACGAGCTGACGCAGGCGTCGAAGGTGGTGTTCTCCTCGTCCCTGAAAGAGCCTCTGGCGTGGGCGAATTGCACGCTGGTCCGTGAGGACGCGGTCGAGGCGGTCCGTGCCATGAAGGCGGAGGGCTCGGGGCTTCTCAGCACGATCGGCAGCCTCAGCCTGTCCCGGTCACTGCTGCGGGCCGGACTCGTCGACCGCTTCCGGGTGGTGATGTTCCCGGTGATCACCGGGGCCACGGGCGAGGAACGCATCTACGACGGCTATCCGGATGTTGCCCTCGAGATGATCGACCACCGCACCTTCGACGGCCGGACTCAGCTGGTCGAGTACAAGCCGCGGGTGCTCGAACACCCGCCGCTCGGTGTCCCTGGGTGACGCCGCGCCGTCGACTCCGTCCCCGGCGCAGGGCTGTCAGTCGCTTCGGCTGTTCGGCTGTTCGGAGCCACATGGTTAGGCCCGGTGCGGTCGGTCGGGGAGGACCACTGCAGGAGTGAGTTCATGTCGCCGACCGACGGCCGCAGATGGCTGTTGAGGCCGGCCGCTGGTTCGTCCGCCCGCCGAACGACTTGCCAGGTGACCGTAGACTCGCGCGCCATGGAAGAGACGTTCGAGCTGGGGACCATCAGTTGCCCGTCCGGCACCCTGGTGATCATTGACGGCGGTCACCTGGGACTGTGGAGCGGGGACCGGTCGCCGGCGGAGATCGATCCGGCTTCCTTGGGTATCGAAGACGCTGTCATGGCCGCCGACGTCACGGGCGCCGTTGACTTCATGGTCACCGGGCCGGATGCTGCCGACGCTCTTCGGACCTTCGGTCGGCAGCCAGGCTGCAGGATCCATGACATCCCTGCCTCGAAAGCCGCCGAATTCGAGGCGACTTTCGACGGACACTGCCGATCTGCCGGTCTCGACGCCCGGCTGGAGGCCTTGCCGGTTCGGGAGGCGCATGCCCACAGGGCCCGTCGGACAGGCGAAGAGGGTGGTGGCAGCTTCGGGATGTTCGGGGTGCCCGTCGTCGCACTAGGTGGCGTACCCCGAAGCCGACACCTGCCCGTACTGGCTACACGGGTCGACCACGGCGACGGTGTCGGGGAACGCTGGTCCGAGATCTCGATCCGGACGGGTGAGGGCCGGGTGACGTCATCGGTTTCCTTGGGTGACGTAGGCGTGGACTGGGCACGTGTACTTTTTGGCGATGTCGACGCCCTGAACAGCTGGCAGCACGACGAGCCGGTGGACGGCTTGGCCGACGTGGCGTTCTGGGGTGCTGCGGCAGACGCAGCGGCCTCGACGTTTGCAGCACCTGAACTGGGCGAGCCCGGTGAGGACGGTGTTCGCGGGTGGACCGGCCTTCCCGTCTCGGAGGCAATCGACAGAGCACGCGCTCTGTCGAGATGGAAGGACGAGACCGGACAGCGAATGGCGGTGGACTTCCGACCCCACTCCCATCACTGGCAGATCATGCGCGAGGTACGTGCTTCGCAGGTCGAGGCCGGATCCGTGGAACTCGATGGTGCCCGCGTGCTGTGCGCAATGACCAGCTGGGGCGACGGCTTGTTCCCCGTAATCGCCGATCTGGATGCGGCGGGTGACCTCCTCGCAGTGCGAGTGTGCTTCTCCTCCGCTTCCTGAACAGCCGGCCCGGAGCGCGCGGGACGGGTACGTAGTGCCGTACCGCGGTGAGCACTTTCATGCACCACGACCGGTTCAGCAGTGCGCGACGACCTCCAGAGTGATCTTGAGATGCCGACCCGTCATACCCTTGGCCTTGGTGATGCCGAAGGCGTACCGGTCGATCGTGGTAGTGCCGCTTGCTGTCATCCGCTTGCCCTCCTGGGCCACCGTGCCGAGTGTGACGGTGATCGGCCGAGTCACCCCGCCTACTGTCAACTCGCCGTACAAAGTGGTATCGGCGTCGGATCGTTCCACACGCTGGCTCCGGAATCCGATCTCGGGATGTCGAGCCACGTCCAAGTAGTCAGAGGACCTGACGTGGTCGTCACGCTGTTGATTGCCCGACTCGAAGCTTCCTGCCTCTATTACGACGTCCACCGACGACTCGTCTGCCGGCTCCGCCACAGTGATGCGGCCATGACCGATGGCGAAGGTCCCTCGGACTGGGAGCAGCCCGAACATGGCGCGTGTGTCGAAGCGGACCGTTGATGCCGCCTGATCGATCTCGTATGCACCTGCTGCCGGTAAGAGCTGGTTCCCCGATGCCGCCATGAGCTCGTAGCCTCCGTGTGCTGAAGATCAACCCGTGCCGGGTCAGCCTCTCGCGGCGGCAGCGGGTATGCCAGCCCCCGCGTGCCGACGTGGTTGACAAGGACGTCCTGGAAGCCGGCCAAAGCCACGTCGGTTCTCATAGACATTTCTGCGGCGTTGACCGCCAAAGTGCTGTCTGAAACCGTCGACAAACGTTGTCCGCTCTCGCTTGCGAACCCAATCACCAGGTCGTCGAGGTCGCGGTCAGCGCGATGCCTTCTGCTGCCCTGCGTAGGACGGTGACGCACGCAGGCGGCCGCAGGCCCGTCGACGAAGAGGTTGCGGAGATCTTCGTCGAGGAAGATCAGGCGGATGTGGCGAGTGAGCACTATTGCGCCGTCCACGATGAGCACGGTGTCCTTGCGGGACCGTCGATGAGGCGGGAGCGCCAGCTGGCTCGCGATTATGACAGCACTGTTATTAGGGCTGTGACTTCTTCGGATCCCACGGCGGTACCGGACCCCTGGCATTCTCTGCACGAGCTTCTGGCAGCCATGGATGCCGAGATCGAGCAGTTCTACATCGAGCGCGGCATCAAGGGAGTGCGGCCCCGGTTCGCCTATCCGCTGATCCGGCTCGCGCACACCGGACCACTGACCATCCGTGAGCTCGCGGAGTCCCTGAACCGCTCGCACTCCGCGGTCAGCCAGACCATCGCCGCCATGCGCAAGGAGGACCTGGTCACCTCCGAGCCGGGGCCTGACGCCCGTACCCGGCGGATTGACCTGACCGAACGCGGCCGGGCACTGGTGCCGTTTCTCGAGGCGGGATGGCGGGCCACCCATGCCACCGTCGCCGAGCTGGACGACGAGATCCCGCATCCGATGACCGCCGTCGTCGAAGAGGTACGTCAGGCCCTGGAACGCCGGTCCATGCGGCAGCGGATCCTTCACCACCTTGCCGAGCCACCGCGATGACGGGACGTGTCCGTATCAGGTTCCTCGACACCCGCCCCCTGCGCAGCAGTAGGCCGTTCCGTGACCTGTGGATCGGCACCTCGACCGCTCAGTTCGGCGGACAGATAGCCAACGTCGCAGTATTAACGCAGGTCTGGGACCTGACGAACAGCCCCGTCGGGGGAGAGCAGCCGCCGATGCCCTGTCTGGCAGTTGACGTTGATGGTTCGTTCGCTGACCGGTCGTCGCGTGATTAGGTGGTGGGGCGGGTGCCCGGGGTGTGGCCGAAGGTACGGCGGAAGACGCTGATGAAAGTGCTGGCGGATGACCAGCCGCAGCGGTGGGCGACTGCGGTGACCGGGGTGTCGTCGGCGAGGAGGATGAGGGCGTGGTGAAGCCTGATCTGGGTGCGCCACTGCGGGTAGGTGAGGCCGAGGTCGTCGCGGAGGCGGCGCGAGAGGGTGCGGGCGCTGGCGCCGATCTGGCGTCCGAGGTCGTCGAGGGGGCGGTTGTCGGCCGGGTCGGTACGCAGGATGTCGTGCAGTTCCCGGAGCAGGGGATCGGTGGGGGCCGGCAGTCGCAGAGGCTGCTCGGGGGAGAGGGCGAGTTGGTCGAGCATGACGGCGCGCAGGCGGTGGCGGGATGGGGTGTCGTCGCAGGGGTCGCGGGTGTAGGCGACGATGAGCTCGCGTAGGAGAGGGCTGACGGTGAGGACGGCGGGTCTGTCCAGGCCGAGGGGGTTGTCGGTGGTGGGCAGGCCGACGAGGTGGAGGTCGAGGTCGCCGTGGGCCTGGTGCTGGTGGACCGTGCCTGCGGGGATCCAGAGCGCGCGGGTGGCAGGGGCGATCCAGGAGCCGGCGTCGGTGGTCACCGCGATGGTGCCACGGCTGGCGTAGGCGATCTGGTGGTCGTCGTGGCGGTGTGCCTCGATCTCGCCGCCGGAAGCTAGGCGCCGGGTCCGGGTCGGCGCGACAGGTGTTCGGCGGATCTTCTGCATCACCTGTCAATCTATCGAAAGTGCGACACGAGCGGGCCCTTCAGCATGGGAAGGGTGCGAAGGCATACACCGATCTTGCTGCTGGCCGCAGGGCACGCCTGCGTCGACATCTACCAGGGCGCTGTCGCGGCGTTGATCCCGTTCTTCGTGGCCGAGCGGGACTACACCTATGCGGTTGCCTCCGGCATCGTGCTGGCCGCGTCCCTGCTGTCGTCGCTGGCCCAGCCGCTGTTCGGGGTGCTCGCTGACCGGTGGGCCATGCCGTGGCTGCTGCCGGTCAGCACCTTGCTGGGCGGGGCGGGCATCGCGGTCAGCGGCCTGAGCGGCTCCTACGGGATCACGCTGTTCTTCGTCGCTGTGTCCGGCATCGGCGTGGCCGCCTACCACCCGGAGTCCGCGCGCGTGGCGCGCCAGGCCAGCCAGGGCAGCCACAGCGCGATGAGCTGGTTCTCTCTCGGCGGCAACATTGGTTTCGCGCTCGCCCCGCTCATGGTGTCGGCCACGATCGGGCAGGGCTCCCTGCACCTGACACCCGTCCTCGTCGTGCCCGCCCTCGCAGGCGCCGCCCTGTGTGTGCCTGTCCTGCGGATGCTCGCCCAACCTCAGATCGGCACGGCCACGACACATACGCCCCGCCGCGCGGACGACGTGGCCTCGTTCGTGAAGCTGTCCCTGGCGGTGGTGTTCCGCTCCATCGTCTTCACGGGCTTGAGCACCTTCATCTCCCTCTACGCCCAGCAGCGCATGCCAGGCAGCACCACAGCGGGCACCCTCGCTCTGTCCCTGCTGTTCTTGGGCGGCGCAGTCGGTTCGGTCCTGGGCGGAGTCCTGGCCAACCGCTACGACCGCGTCCGCGTCTCCCGCTGGTCCTACCTGCTCTCCATCCCCGCCGTCATCGGCGTGATCCACGCACCCGGCCCGGCCATGTTCTGTTTCGTGGCCCTCACCTCGGCCGGCCTGTACGTCCCCTTCTCTCTCCAGGTCACCCTCAGCCAGGATTACTTACCCTCCCGCATCGGCACCGCCAGTGGCATCACCCTCGGTCTCACCGTCAGCATCGGCGGCCTCATCAGCCCTCTGTTAGGAGTCCTCGCCGACACCACCACCCTCCGGACCGCCCTCACCCCTCTGATCACCATGCCGGTCCTCAGTTGGCTCCTCTTCCGCACCCTGCCCGAACCCGCCACCCGGACCGTTACCCCCACTCCCGCATCCGCACGGCGAGACGCCCAGACCCGCACAGGCCGATGAGCACGATGCGGCCCGCTGGCGGACAAGGTCACGGACGAGCAGTCGAGTAGCGGCAGTTTTGGGGCTGTTCGGCGACCGAATGGTCGCGAGTGGGCACGGTGGTGCCGTCCACGATGAGCACGGTGTCCTTGCGCGCAACCGCCGACGAGGCGGAAGCGCGAGCCTGGGGGCCGAGGTGGTCAATGGTGCGATCGGCCGTGAACTGCGAGATGCCGATAAGCGGGCAAGCTGGCGCATCGGCAAAGTTCGTGCGCCCGTAAGCAGCACGCGGTCTTCCAGCGGCAGATTCCACGGACGGCCCCGCCGCACCGCATCCGCGCCCTCCCGTCGCAACTCGGCCACCAACCTGCGCGAGCAGTGCGGGCTCAGCCCAGTGAATGGAGCTATCCGGGACGGCTCGGACGCCGTGATCACAATTGCCACAGGCCCGTCATCAACGCAAGGGAAGATCGCTTCGCCTTGAGCAAGGTGGGCGTGCGCGAGTGCACGCTCCGAACTGCAATGCCGGCTCAAGCTGCGTTGTCGGATCCGGGTTGGAGCGCGGGGCCGAGAAGCAGGCCCCCGTCCAGGACGAATTCCGAGCCCGTGGCGAAGGACGCGTCCTGGGACGTGACGAAGAGCAACAGGCGGGTGATGTCGGAGGGTTCGGCGAGCCGGGGGATGGCGAAGGGATCGGGCGAGTAGAGGTCGGCGATGGCCGGCTGGCCCGCGACGGTGGGTTCGTTGATCAGCGGTGTGGAGACGACGCCGGGGTGGATGGAGTTGACCCGGATGTTGTCCCGCCCGAGCTCCAGTGCGGCTGTCTTGGACAGCCCGCGCACGGCCCACTTGCTGGCCGTGTAGGGGGCGTAGAAGGCCGTGCCGACGTGGGCCATGGTCGAGGCGATGTTGACGATGGTTCCGCCACCACCCCTGCGCATCGACGGAGCCACGGCCCTGATGCCGAGGAACTGACCGGTGACGTTGACGCTGAAGGTGTGCTCCCAGGCGCGCAGTTCGGTGTGCTCGATAGGGGCCGCCGGGTTCTGGATGCCCGCGTTGTTCACCAGGACGGTGATCGGCCCGAAGTGGTCTTCGACTTCTCGTACCAGTGCCGCCCAGTCGTCCTCGCTGGTGACATCCAGGTGAACGGACAGAGCCCGATGGCCGAGCTGAGCGGCGAGATCGCGGCCGGCGTCATCGTCGCGGCCGGCGATGACCACGTTCGCCCCCTCGGCGTGGTAGCCCCGCACATGACTGCTGCCCATACCCCCGCCGCCGCCGGTGACGATGACGGTCTGGCCCTCAAAACGTTCCATGGTGGCCCCTTCCCGGCTTAAGCACTGGTGAGCCGAGTGACTCACCTCCCTTCTCAAGGTAGGAGCAGGACCAGAGGTGAGTCAAGTGACTCACCTCGCGATGAGGGGCATACTGGAGGGCATGACGGCACAGCCTTCCGAATACCACCGGCGCGTGGCAGCGCAGAAACGGACGTCCATCATCGAGGCGGCGACAAAGCTGTTCCTCGACTCCGGCTACGACGGCACCTCGCTGGCCCGCATCGCAGAGGCGGCCGGAGTATCGAGGGCGACTCTGTTCAAGCAGTTCTCCACCAAGGCGGCCCTGTTCGAGGCGATCGTCACCGAATACTGGAAAGTCGACGACGGGGAGGCACCCCTCCCCGAGCCCGGGAACCTCCGCGCCGGGCTTGAGACCATCGGACGCCGCTACGTGGCCCTCCTCACCCAGCCCGGCATGGCCGCCCTCTTCCGCATCGTCATCGCCGAGGTACCGCGCTTCCCCGAGCTCGGCGAGACCCAGTTCAACCTCGGCAAGATGCCCTACTTCGAATCGGTCCGCCGCTACCTGGCAGCGGAGAACGCCGCTGGTACAGCCCGGCTCGACGATGCGGAGATGGCGGCGACCCAATTCCTCGGGATGATCTCCAACTTCGTGTTCTGGCCGCGGATGCTGCTCGCACGCTGGGAGCCGGACGACACCGCTATCGGCAGCGCGGTCGACCAAGCGGTGCTGACCATGCTCGCCCGATACGGCGCCCCAGGCACCCGCGGCACCTGAGTCACGGGGCCCCACCGCTCTGGGTAACTACCTTTTGCCTCCCGCGCACAGGCAGGCCCTCGATTCTGTCGAGTACTCGATCCTGGCGAGTAGGGGGCGCCACCGCGTGCAGCGGGTAGGGCAGACGCTCGTCCGCCCCCAGCGGTCGTCACTGTGACGACCGCGTTGTCGCTTTTGCCGTGGCGGCCCAGCCAGTGCCGGCTCACGTGCGCGGTCGCCGTTCCCTCCTTTGGGTCCCCGGAGTTGTCGACGACCAGCACCCGCCCGCGTGTGGGGCCGACGTTGCCGCACCGAGCAGGCGTGAGAATGGGCAGTCCGTCGCTTCATTTCGAGCGACGGACTGCCCACGACGCTGTTGCTCGTGAGTTCGCGGGGGCGGCTGAAGGGCTTTAGGCGGGAATGAGGCCATGGGGGTCGATGATGAACTTTTCGGCCACTCCCGTGTCGAAGGTCGCGTAGGCCTCGGGGGCGTCGTCGAGGCTGATCACCCTCGTGTTGAGCATCGGGCTCAAGTAGGGCATGCGGTCCCACAGGATCGCCATCATCAGCTCGCGGTTGTAGTGCATGATCGGTGCCTGCCCGGCTGCGATCCGCGGCGACTTGATCCAGGCCTTGCCGAAGTCGATCGGGTACGTTCCCTCTTGCTCGGCCTTCGACTTCGCGAGCGGGTCGGGGCCGTAGACGCCGATGACGCCCGTGGCTCCGCCCGCGCGGGTGGCGTCGATCACCTGGTTGACGGCGTAGGCCGGGTCCATGTCATCGGCCTCGCGGCCGATGCCGTGTGCCTCGGTGCCGACGTAGTCGACTGCGCAGTCGACCCGGGGTTCGCCCAGGATGGCCTCGATCTGGTCGGTGAGCGCTGCGTCCTGGGTCAGGTCGATCGTCTCGCAGCCGTTCTGCTTCACCAGCTCCAGGCGGTCCTTGTTGTGGTCGCCGACGATGATGCAGGACGCCCCTAGGAGGCGCGCCGATGCTGCGGCGCAGCGGCCGACCGGGCCGGCGCCGGCGATGTACACGGTCGAGCCCGGCTGGGCGCCGGCCTCCATGAGACCGTGGAACGCGGTGGGCAGGATGTCCGAGAGCAGCGCCAGGTCACGGATCTTCGCCATGGCCTGGTCCTTGTCGGGGAAGCGCAGGAGCTGGAAGTCGGCGTACGGGACGAACAGGTACTCGGCTTGGCCGCCGTCCCAGTCGCCCAGGTTGAAGCCGTACGCTCCGCAGGACACCTTGGGGTTCGTGGTCTCGCAGACGTCGGTCCGGCGGGCCCTGCAGTTGCGGCATCTGCCGCAGGCGACGTTGAACGGGACGGAGACGAGGTCGCCCTCGCTGAGGAACTCGACGTCGGGGCCGACCTCGATGACCTCCCCGGTCATCTCGTGCCCCATGACCATGCCCTGGGGCACGGGGAAGGACCCGCGGTAGATGTGCAGGTCGCTACCGCAGATGTTGGTGGCGACGAGCCTGAGGATGACTCCGTGCGGGGCCTCCTTCCCGTTCGGCATCTGAAGCTTCGGGAAGTCTAGAGACTCGACGCGCATGTCTTTCGGGGCCTGGAAGGTGACGGCGCGGTTGCTGCTTGCCATGACGATCTCCTTTGCTGATCCACGGGGACTCGGCCGTGGGAGTGCCGACGGTCATCGGGTGGCTTTGCGACTCGGCTTTCCCTACGTAGGGCTGCCACTCGACGTCTGCGTGCCGGAGCCGGACCCTCTATGCCCTGCGTGCCACGCTTCCGGTTAAGCACGTCATCTGAATCAGGGCATCAGCGCGTCGTTGGATTTGAGGCATGACCGACGCAGCAGCGCCTGCCCCCAGAATTACTTGCCCGTCCGGGCCTACGTCCGGGTGACGGGCGCTCGCGAGCACAATCACAAGAAGACCTCATAGTCCCGCGCGCCGCAACCGTGGTCTTCATGGGCATCTCAGGGCCGGGGGCATCGCCGGCAACCATGCCGAGTACATTCTCGTCCCGTTCGCGGCCCAGGGGGTCATGTCGGTGCCGGACGTCCGGGACGACCCCACGGCACTGTTCGCGTCCGACTCGGCGCCCACCGGGTGAATGGGTGCCGACGTGGGCGGAATGAAGCCGGGCGACGTGGTCGCCGTGTGAGGTGTGGGCGGGCTGTCTGCCAGATGGCCACACGGGCGGCGCTGCTCGGCGCCGGCCGGGTTATTGCTGTCGACCAATTCGAGTACCGCCCGGACATGGCCCGCCGGCACGTCGGCGCAGTGACTCTGAGCTACGGGCTGGTGGCTGGACGGCGCTTGGCAGGCATGCCGGTGACCGCACAGCCCGCTGACCAGTCAAAACGGGTCCATCACCAATCCGGAGGCAAGATCTCCGCTACCGCTGATGCTCCGGCCTGCTCATCGATCTCTTGGACGAAGGCACCGGCCGCCTCCACCCGCGATCGGTCGCCCTGCACCAGCTTCTGGTGAGCCTGGACCGGCCGAAGAGCCGACGGATCTGGCTCCGCGACCCACGGGCTCCGGCTCTCCTGCGTGACCTTGCCAGCGGTACCGTGCCGCTCACCCACGATGCGACTCAGGGCCCTGCCGGACGGGCGGACCGACGCCCACTTGCGTAATCTCCTCATGGACAGCGGTGTCGTGCCGCACTTCGACCGGCTCCTCCTGCTGTTCGAGCGGCGGCTCGCCCAGCGGATCGCCGCCACTTCAGTGAGACCCTCGCCCCGGCCAGCGACCCTCCGCTCCTCGACCTACTCGTCCTGGTCTCCCTTGGTGGGCTGACCGGGCCGAAGCCGACCCCCATGGTGTTGGCCGGCTGTGCCACCCTGTTCCTGCCGCCCGCCCTCACGAGCAGCGCGAGGCTCCTGCGCGCCATGCTGGCGCCTGGTCATCTGCCCGGCGTGGACATGGGTGAACCGGATGACACTGATCGCCGGGCAGCCGCACTCCAGTGGGGCGTCTGGTCGACCACCCTGCCGACGTGACCGGTTCCGTTGGAACCGTGTGTGAAGCGTTCGACGGCAGGCCCGTGCGCGGCCGACGGAGACCCTGGCACCGGCCGTCACATCCTGCGGGCCGAGGAAATGTCGTATGCTGCCCGCCTTTTGGCATGTGACCAATCCGCAGCCCGTGTGGCCCCGGATTACCCAGGGACGTTCCGTCCCGTCACGTACACGGGAGAAGCATGGTGAAGGAACCAGTACACATCGGCACGCGGCAGCCGGTGAAACCTGACCTGCAGCGTCTGCTGCACGAGGTGGCGCTGGGTGATCAGGAGGCCTTCGCCGCGGTCTACGACGCCGTGGCCGGTTCCGTTCTCGGTGTGGCCCGGGCTGTTCTGCGTGACCAGGCACAGTCGGAAGAGGTGGCGCAGGACGTGCTGGTGGAGGTGTGGCGCACGGCTCCGCGTTACCGGCCCGAGCGGGGCACGGCGATCAACTGGATCCTCACGCTCGCTCACCGGCGGGCCGTGGACCGGGTGCGGTCGGTGGAGGCGGCGGCGGCCCGTGACACCAAGGCCGCGCTGCTCGATCATCAGCCTGCCTACGACCAGGTGACCGAGGAGGTCGAGACCCGGCTGGAGCAGCAGCAGGTACGGCGCTGTCTGCGCACCCTGACCGAACTGCAGCGGCAATCGGTCACTCTTGCCTACTACCGCGGGTTGACCTACCGGGAGGTCGCTGAGGCGCTGGCGCTGCCGGTCGGCACCGTCAAGACACGTTTGCGCGATGGGCTCATCAGGCTCCGTGACTGCCTGGGGGTGACCGCATGACCACAACCGATCTGCACACGCTGACAGGCGCCTACACCCTGCACGCGCTGGACGGCGAGGAACGTACCGCCTTCGAGCGACACCTGGCCTCATGTGATTCCTGCGGACAGGAGGTCGCGGAGTTCACGGCCACTGCCGCGCGGCTGGCCCGGGCCGCCACGGTGCGCACCCGCCCCGTCATGCGGGAGCAGGTCCTTGAGCGCATCACCACGGTGCGGCAGGCGCCCCCCGGTGCCGCGGCGCTGGAGCGGGTACGCCGGGGCGGTCGGCGCGGGCGGGCTCTGGGACGGTGGGCGCTGGCCGCCTGCGTGGCCGCCGCGGCGGCTTTCGGCGGCACAGCCGTGTGGCAGTACGAACGCGCGCAGAGTGCTGTGGACCGGGCGGCACAGGCGGAGCGGCACGCGGCGGACGTCGCTGGAGTGCTGACCGCGCCCGACGCCAGGTCCCGCTCGGTGAAGGTGGCGGGCGGCGCGGGCACGCTGGTGGTTTCCGCCAGCCGCGACCGGGCCGTCTTCGCGACCTCCGGGATGCCTGCGCCGCCGCGGGGCAAGGTGTACCAGCTGTGGTTCGCCGACGGCGGGAAGATGCGTTCCGCCGGGCTGATGGACCCAGGCCTGGGGAGTCAGGCCGTGCTGATGCAGGGGGCCGTCGACGGCGCCTCGGGCGTCGGCATCACGGTGGAACCGGCCGGGGGATCGGATCAGCCCACCTCGGAACCGATCGCCCTGCTCGGCGTTCCGGCGTAGACAGGAGCCGGTGACGGGTGGGAGAAGCCTCCCAGCGGGCTTCCCCCACCCGTCACGACATGGGTTGACCGGTGCGAGCGCGGTGGCCGCGGGAAGAAGCCGCTGGTGCGTGTCACATAGCGGTCCCAGCCAGGCTGGTGGGCCATGTGCCGTTCCAGGAGCCGTTTCCCGCTTCCTTCTATCAGCAGCGCATCACGGTTAGGGCTGCGACCTGCCATCCGTCGTCGTCGCAGGCCGAAGATTCCCCACGAGACGCGGAAGTCACACCACTGTCCTCCGTGGCCTTAGGTCGTACGGCCAGGAACTGGTTCGCGCCCATGCGCCGCTCCTCGAAGGCCAAGGCCGCGCCGATCAGGTACAGCCGCCAGACGCGGGCCGTCTTGTTTCCCGCCAACCGGACGAAGTCGTCCCAGGGTTCTTCCAGACGGAGGTGCCAGGCGTTGATGATGCGCGCGTAGTGCTCGCGGCGACTCCACCGAACGTACTTCCAGGCCGGCCCCTTCCAGCAGGCCGACGGTCTCGCCCATCGGCCGCATGTGCGTTCCGGGGCGATGTACGCCTCAATGCACGCGCCGCCGTCGGGCGCGGTCGCGCTGCGGGACGTCTGCTGGACCGGTACGCGCCCGCACGGGCGGACCACCGCGTCCGGGCAGCAGCGAAGGCAGGGTATTTGTCGTCCCGACGTGCTCGCCCATCTCGATCGTGGCCACGGCGTCAAAGACGGAGCCGGTGATGTCCCGGTCGTTCTGGCACACCACGGCCACCAGGTGCTCCAGCCTCCAAGTACGCACCTGCTCCCGCACGTATGCCGCCCTGTTCACGCGCCAGGGTCACGGCGGTGACCTGCACCTGGTGCTTCTGCGCCGCGTACAGGTTCAGCGACTCCGGCCGCAGCCGATGAAGCGCGGCACCTCAACCAGCATCCGCAAACAGGGCACGCGCAGTGTGTTGCGCGGCTGGGCGAACAGTCCGTGCAGCCCGCGGGCTTCGGCGTATTCCAGGCCGCATCCCTCGCACCGCACGGACATGTTCATCTTCAACTCCTGCATGGCGACGTTGAGTTGACGCAACAGTCCGAGCAGGTTCAGGTAGATGCGGCGGTGGTGCACGATGAAAGCGGGTCGACGCGGTGCGTGCGTCCGTCGGGCGCGGCCAGTTCAGGGGTGTGGGCGTGGCCGCCGAGCCGGCCGTAAGCCTCGTAGAGCGTGACGTGGTGGGCGCGGGCCAGGATGTGCGCGGCGGTCAATCCTGACACTCCGCTGCCGATGACTGCCGTACGGCGGGCGTGTGGTGGCCGCTGCTTGTCCGCTCGGCGTTGCGCCACACGGTCGGTGCCTGGTGTTCTGTCCCTTCCCGGACGGATGAACGCCACCTCACAGAGCCGACCTGGCGGTGCCGCGACCGCCCGGCCGGCCGGCCGTGAGGATGGGCATTCGGTCCGCCTGCCGCCCACCGCCCTGCCGGCAGTCGGGCGGGCCGGATGCCCCGGCACAAGGAAAGCGCCCCCCGGATCACTCCCGTCAAGGCGACCGGGCGGGGGGCGCGTCCTAGGCTCACAGATGTCAGCTCTTGGGCATGAGAACGGTGTCGATGATGTACACGTTGGCGTTGGCGGTCTTGACGTTGCCGCAGACGACCTTGGCCGAGTCGTTGACGGTGTAGGACTCGCCGGAGCCGGAGGTCGTGATCTTCGACTTCTCCAGGGTGGTGAAGGAGCCGTTCTCCAGGTCCTTCGGCGTCAGCTTCTGGCCCACCACGTGGTACGTGAGGATCTTCGTCAGCTGGGCCTTGTCGTTCAGGACCTTGTCCAGGGTCGCCTTCGGGATCTTGGCGAAGGCGTCGTTGGTCGGCGCGAACACGGTGATGTCCTGGGCGTTGTTGAGGGTGTCGACCAGACCGGCCTTCTTCACGGCCGCCACCAGGGTGGACAACGCCGGGTTGTTGGAGGCGGCGGTGGCCACCGGGTCCTGGGCCATGCCGTCGAAGGAGCCGGCGCCGTCCTTCGGCACTGCGGAACAGGCCGCACCGAACGGCTGGTCCGTACCGCTCGCGGTGCTGCCGGAACCGGCCATGTCGTCGCTTCCCTTGGTGTCAGAGGCCGACGCCTTGGTCGAGGAGCCGGACTTGCCGGAGTCGCTGTCGTCCGAGCAGGCGGTCAGGGCGAGGGGAAGGACGGCGGCAGCGGCGAGCAGGCCGACGCTACGACGGACACGAGTGTTCATGATGTTCTCCTGAGTGAACGGGGCAGCACGATGCGGCCGCGTAAGGGGTTGTCGTGGAAAGGTGGTTCGGAAGAGAGCGCAGGCTCTCGGGTCAGGTGGGCAGGTGGTCAGTCGACGGTCACGACGACGGAATGCCATCCGCTGGCGCCGTCGGGGATCGTGCGGGTGCGGTGGTCGGTCTGCACGGTGCCCGTGCGGTCGGTGGCCCGAACGGTGAGGGTGTGGCTGCCCCGGGTGGCCTGCCAGGGAAAGGACCACTGCCGCCAGGTGTCCAGGGTGTCCTCGGTGGCCAGACGTGCCTGCAGCCAGGGCCCGTCGTCCACGCGGACCTCGACCTTGTCGATGCCCCGGTGCTGCGCCCAGGCGACCCCGGCGACCATCACCGTGCCCGCGTCGGGCCGGGCGAAGGGCTTGGGGGTGTCGATCCGCGAGGCGGTCTTGATCGGGGCCCTGCGCGCCCAGCCCCGCTTGACCCAGTAGGGGTCATACGCCTCGAAGGTGGTGAGCTCGATGTCCTCGATCCACTTGCAGGCCGAGACGAACCCGTACAGGCCCGGGACCACCATCCGCACCGGAAAACCATGGGCGAAAGGCAGCGGCTCGCCGTTCATTCCGAGGGCGAGCAGTGCGTCTCGGCCGTCCATCACCTCCTCGACCGGGCTGCCGATCGTCATGCCGTCCACCGAGCGCGCCACGAGCTGGTCCGCCGGGCCTCCCCGGGACGGCGGCCTCACCCCGCACTCGGCCAGCAGATCGGCCAGCCGCACGCCGATCCAGCGGGCGTTGCCCACGTAGGGGCCGCCGACCTCGTTGGAGACACAGGTCACCGTGATGTCCCGCTCGATCAGCTCCCTGCGCAACAAGTCGTCGAAGGAGTAGTCGACCGCACGGCGTACGCCCTGGCCATGGACACGCAGCCGCCAGCTCGTCGCATCCACCCTCGGTACCACCAGCGCGGTGTCCACCCGGTAGAAGCTGCTGTTCGGGGTGGTGAAAGGGCTGATCCCCGGAACACGCAGCGCGGCCCTCGCGGGGACCGGCGTGGCCGGTGACCCAGGTCGCGGCAGCACGACCTTCTTTCGTGAGGCGACCGCGTCCTGGCCGCGCGAGGCGTTCAGTGACCGGCCGGCCCCGCCCACCACGGCCGAGGCCGCTGCGGCGGACGCGGCCACGAGGACGAATCCCCGCCGGTCCCATCCCGCGGAGGCCGGCAGACCGGCCCCAACTCCCTCGGGCACTTCCTCGCGCCCATACATCGGCGGGCGCCTCACCACGGTGAGGCGACCCGTCAGGACGTACAGAAGCACAGCCCCAGCAAGGGCTCCCACGACCGACGGCAGTACGTCGGCCAGGCCGGTGGAGTCGGGCCGGCCGGCAGCGGCAGCCGCCCCGACGGCACCGAAGAGAAGGACCCCGGCGGCCCCGGCCCGCCGGAACCGCACCGCCAACACACCCAGCACCAGCGCAAATACGGTCAGCACGGTCAGGATGCCGAGCTGCAGTACCAGCTTGTCGTCGGTGCCGAAGTGACGGATCGCCCAGTCCTTGACCGCGGCGGGCGTCATGTCAATGGATGTGGCACCCACCGCGATGACCGGACTCGACTGCGGACGGACCGCGGCAGCGACCGGTTCGGCCACCGCCAGTGCCGCGAAACCGGCCAGCGCTCCGCTCAGCGCACCCAGCGCCGGACGCGGCCGACCCGGCCGCACCCGCTGCTCCCTCTCTTCGTCCCTCACACCGGGAATCCGGTTCTGCGCACCGGCGCGGATTGGTCCCGGACCTGATCAGGTGAAAAGAGAACTCGCACCAATCCGCCCTGCATTCGGCAACGGATTACCCAGTTGTCGCCCGACAGAGATCACCAGTACCGCTGCTCCCGGACCACGAACGGCGCCCTGCCCCTGGGGCCCGGGACTGGGCGCACCCGTGGCTCCGCGTCAGTCAGAGCCGCATCGGCCGTGAGTCACGGACTCCCGCAGTCACGACCCAGGCAAATAGATCGATGGCCGCATACGACATCTCGTGGCCGGCCCTCGCAGCCTGCCGCTGATGGTCGTGGCCCACCCCGTCCCGCTCCACGATGCCGAGGCGGCGAAGGACGTCCCTCTCCAGCTGCGGCTGACGCACCGCAGGAGCACCGTCGTCCGGGCCGCCCGCTCCTTCGGGGGCAACGCCATGACCTAACCCGCACACCATCTGCGTACCTCGCTGTCTGGACCGCTGCGCAGCCGACGAAAATCTCCGGATTCGTCCTGCCGCCCCCGCCGCCGGCTCGCATGCACCCACCCGGCAATTCGGGCCGTGAACGGCAGCCGTCACCCTGTACACGTGCACCAGTTCCGGCACCGACTGTGGACACGAGCCGGACGGTCTGTGGGAGACAGCTCCCGCAGACCGCTCCAACTGCCGCCGTCCTTGGGGGCTACTTCTGGTCGATCGGCAGGGCCAGGTCGGTGACCTGGAACTTCTTCGGGAAGGAGCCCTTGTCCGTTGCCTTTCCGGTCAGCAGGTTCACTCCGTACAGACGATAGGCACCGGCCGTGCCGATGGCTGCGAAGCCGCGGTTCATGCCGCTGGCCGGGTGGTAGTAGATGTCGAACCCGGCGTCCAGGGCCGCGTCGACACCGAGGTTCCCGGTGGGCGCCAGGGTGCCGGCGTTGGCCGGGGACTGCAGCGAGATCCGGTCGGCCATCGTGTCGAGGTCGAACAGGGTCGTCGCCGTCGCGGTGCTGAGGTCGTTGTTGGTGTACGCGGCGCCGGTCACACCTCGCGCGGTGGACGGCGGTGTGGTCGGGTTGGTGAGCGTCCCGTCGACGGTGGTGGTCAGCGGGGCAGCGGGGTCGTCGATGTTGTGCCGCAGGTTCTGCCCGGTGTCGGAGACGACCCGCAGCCGGTTCGCGGCCGGGTTGAAGTCGACCCCGAACGCGGTGCCCGAAAGCGCCACCGTCAGCCGGGAGACCTTCCGCGCCTTCGCGCGGGCGTCCAGGGTGTAGATGCCACCCCTGTCGCCGACGCCGTACAGCTTCCCGTTCTGCACACGGAAGTCGATTCCCACCAGCCTGCTGTCCCCGGCCAGTCCGGAGATCTTGCCCAGCGCCCGGGCACGGGCGGGCCTGTCGACATTGAAATGGACCAGCCGCTGACTGTGCGTCAGGCCGATCGCGGTCAGCCCGCCACCCCTGGCCGAGGCCGGGACGTCACCGAACGCGAGCGCGGGAGCCGCGCACATGGCCGCCAGGACGACGGCAGAAGCCGCCATCACATGTCTACGCATGTTCTCTTCCCTTTCCCGATGCCCCGGACAAGATCGCCCAGAGCTCTGAAGGGAATCCGCCGCCCCGCCGCACACGGATGGGCGCCCGCCGCGCCCGCCACCCGGACAGCCCCCACACATCACCCGTACAGCCTCCGCGCGGCACCAGTCCCGCACCGCAGCGCGGCGACCTTGCTCAGCGACGGCACGAACCCATCTGCTCGACCGGGGCATGTCCGCGTACCGGCGTGACGGATGGTCTCGCGGCAGACGCGAGGGCGTGAGCCGGCGGTGTGCTGGGGGTACGAAACGACAGGGGCGCAGGGGCGTCCTGAAGCGCAGGCAGGCCACGTCGCCCTGACGAGCGGCGACGCCGGTACTACCACCTCGCGCATGTCGCTCTCACGGACCACGGCAGCCGCCCCGACCTGACTTCGAGCGTGCTCCAATCTCTATAGTGATGATCGCGGACTTCCGCCCACGGGCACGCCCTGCCACCAAGAACCACGGTCGCGAACGGCGGTGGTGAGCGCGGTGGTGAACGCGACCGTTGACCCGGCCAGGCCGGTTCTCAGGACGGAGGTGATCCGATGAAGGTGCTGGTGACCGGCGGGACGAGCGGACTCGGACTCGCCATGGCCTCCGCCCTGGCCGCGACGGGAGCCTCCGTCGCACTGACCGGGCGGTCCGGCGAGCGTGCGGAGTCCGTCGCCGCGAAACTGCCGGGGGCGACCGGCGTCGAGATGGACGTGCGCGACGAGTCGTCGGTGGCCAGGGCCGTCGACCGAGTGTGGTCGCAGTTCGGCGGCATCGACATGCTGGTGAACAACGCCGGCATCGGCATGCGTACGGTCAACCCGCGCTTCATGACAGAGCCGCAGGGCTTCTGGGAGGTACCGCCTGACGCCTTCCGCGCGGTGATCGACACCAACCTGACCGGCTACTTCCTGGTCGCCCGCGAGATCACGCCACGGATGCTGGCATCCGGTGGTGGCCGCATCGTCAACGTCTCGATGAACCACTCGACCATGCGACGCGCCGGTTTCGTTCCCTACGGTCCGTCGCGTGCCGGCAGCGAGGCGCTGTCCCGCATCATGGCGGCCGATCTGCGGGGCACGGGCGTCACGGTCAACCAGCTCCTGCCTGGAGGCGCGACGGTCACCGGGATGCTGCCCCAGGACGTCGTCTCCGAGGGCCACGGGTTCCTGAGTCCCGAGGTGATGGGGCCGCCCATCGTCTGGCTGGGCTCCGACGACGCAGCCGGCGTGCACGACGAGCGCATCGTCGCCGCCGAGTTCGACCAATGGCTGCGCGACTGGGAGAGCCGGCAGTAAGGGCGTGAGCGTGCGTGGACTGGGTGGAGTTGGCCCTCCACAGCCGCCTACAAGGCCCTCATGATCAGAGCCGACTTGCCCCCCGGCGTCGTGTGCTCGCCTCATCAAGGGAGCTTCACTGTGCGTTCTGGGTGGGCCTCGGGGAGGTACCGCAGCAGCGCAGCACCCCATAGCTCATCACACCGAAGCGTCGCTTCCTGTTGAGTCGTTGTTGCCGGGTGCAGTCGGTCCGGTGGTGCGGGGGTTTGGCCCAGCACGCGATTCCGCGCCGCATCGCGAGTCGGACCGGCGCGGCGCGGCGCGGTCAAGTCCGTCCCGGGTCCCGCTCAGGCGTTGCCGGCGCTCTGGTCGGTGCCGGACGAGTTGTGGACGATGTTCCGTCGGGTGGTTCCGCCGACGGAGGTCATACGTCCGCAGGGCGGCGGCCGTCGGCGGGCGAGTGACCGCGAATGCCTGGCGGCGATCATCTTCGTAGCCACCTCGGGGTGTACCTGGCGGCAGTTGCCGCCAGTGTTCGGCCCGGCCTGGCCGACGGTCTACCGGCGTTTCGCCCGGTGGAGCCGGGACCGGGTGTGGGTCAGGCTCCACCGCGTCCTCCTGGACGAGCTCGGCGCCCGCGGCGAGCTGGACTGGTCTCGGTGCGCAATCGACTCTGTCAGCCTCAGGGCTACAAAAGGGGGCCATTGACCGGACCGAATCCGACCGACCGCGGCAAGAGCGGATCGAAAATCCACCTGATCACAGACCGGAAGGGTCTGTCCCTGTCGCTGGGCATCTCCGGTGCCAACATGCACGACAGCCTCGGCCTGAAGCCACTGGTGCGCGGGATCCCGCCGATCCGCTCGCGGCGCGGCCCGCCTCGCCGGCGCCCGGCCAAGCTCCACGCCGTCAAAGGCTATGACTACGACCACCTGCGCCAATGGCTGCGCCAGCGGGGCATCCTTCATCGCATCGCCCGCAAAGGCATCGAGTCCTCGCAGAGGCTGGGCCGCCACCGCTGGGTCGTGGAGAGAACGGTGTCCTGGCTGGCCGGATGCCGACGCCTGCACCGCCGCTATGAACGCAAAGCCGAGCACTTCCTCGCCGTCGACGGCATCGCCGCAGCCCTCATCAGTTACCGGCGCCTTGCGCAGTGTCGCGGCGCAGCAGGCCGGTGAGCCGGCCCATCCAACTCCTGCGCGGCTTGTTATCTCTTTCGATCAGAGATCGCGCTGTCTGCAGCGGGTCACGCGGGGCCTGACCTGCCTGGTGGCGGAGCCAGTAGCGGGCCACTCTCTGCTCCAGGTCGCCCAGGTCCACGATGTTGGTCCTGGCCAGAACGACCGACCCTTCTGGGCCCTCGGGGGCAGTCAGCGCCAACACGCCACCGTCTGGTGAGTACGCCGCTGTGTACTCACCTTCATCTACGTCTATCGCCTCGATCCAGTTCGTAGCGTGGACGAAGGACTCGAAGACGAGGAGGTCGTCGTCGCGGTCGAAGACGAGCACGGTGTCAGGAGGCAGTTCCATAGAAATCACTGTCGCAGTCCCATTCCTCGTGCTGCGACCAAAATAAACGATGTCTTAGCTTCGCTAACCCCGGCACCGTCGCTTGATTCGCCGTACGCCTGAGCCCCTCAGCTTTCGCCGTCTTCGACGCCTGGCGGACCGGTCCACGCCCAGCGCGTCGGACTGGTCGCGGGGCCGGTCATGCAGCAGGTCAGCGGCCTCCGGGAACATGCATCCGGCCGTTGGCGCGGTTCTCGTACTCGCGGTGGACCCTGCGCCGGGCTGAGACCGCCGGAACGCCTTGGTCACCGTCGAGTTCATGCCGCCTTGGACGACGCCCCCCCGTTACCCCAGGGGGCGGTCGGCCACCGTGAGCCCAGTCGTCGAGATCGAGGGTGACTTCCCACGGTTCCCGGGCCATGCAAGCGCGCACCTTACCTGCCTCGCCCTCGGCCGACCCCCTTTCGGGGGAGAGGAGTTCCCGAAATGCGGCCTTGGCCTTCGTGAGGCGCAGCTGCACAGTACGCGCGGCGGAGAGCTCCAGGACATCGACGATGACCTGCTAGTCGGCGCCGGTCGGCACCGCCCACCCGCTTGAACGGGGCCCCGCCACGAAGAACCGCTTCAGCGGGCAGGCGGCACGACGGAGGGCTCTCGCAAGGACGTGACTTGCGGGAGCCCTGCGCCGTCTCCGCAACGTGCGCGTGCCTCGGCGCGGGTGGCGCCTCCCCCCGTGCAGCCCTTCAGGCGCGTGGTTCTTGGGGGAGGAACGTCACCTGAGGGGCGCCCGTGCGCGGATGGACGGCCACCTCCGTCGCCACTCCGTAGACCTTGGCCAGGAGCCCGGGGGTGAGTATCTCGGCGGGGGGTCCGGAGGCGGTGACTTCGCCGTCGTGCAGGACGTAGAGGCGGTCGCAGTAGTAGGCGGCCAGGTTGAGGTCGTGCAGCGCGAGCAGCACGGTCACGGGCAGGCGCCGCAGGGCGTCGAGCACGGACAGTTGGTGCCGGATGTCGAGGTGGTTGGTGGGTTCGTCGAGGACGAGGAGAGTGGGCTGCTGGGCGAGGGCACGCGCGATGAGCACGCGCTGGCGTTCGCCGCCGGAGAGCCGGTCGAAGGGGCGGTCGGCCAGGTGGACGGCGTCGACCGCCAGGAGCGCTGAGGTGATGAGTTCGGCGTCCTCGGGGGTGTCGCCTGCGAGGAGCCGTTTGTGTGGGGTGCGGCCCATGGCGACGACCTCGCGCACGGCGAGGTCGAGGTCGGGTGCCGACTCCTGGACCACCGCCGCCACGGAGCGGGCCAGTTGCCGCACCGGCAACGACCAGGCGTCGCCTCCGTCGACCCGGACCTCGCCCGTGTCGGGGCGCAGGACGCGGTAGACGGTGCGCAGGAGGCTGGACTTGCCGCTGCCGTTGGGCCCCACGAGCCCGATGGTCTCGCCTGGGCGGGCGGTCAGGGACACGTCGCGCACCAGGTGGCGGGCGCCGGCGGTGAGCGTGACGCCGTGGAGGCTCAGTTCGGTCGCGGTCATGCCGCTCCTCGGTCGGTGCCGCGCCGGGCGTCCCGGCGCATGAGCCACAGGAAGAACGGCCCGCCGCACAAGGCCGTGAGTACGCCGACGGGTATCTCCATCGGTGCGGCGATCGTCCGTGCGGCGATGTCGGCCCAGAGGAGGAAGACCGCTCCGCCGAGCGCCGCCGTCGGCAGGACCCGGCGGTGGTCGCCGCCGACGAACAGACGCACGATGTGGGGCGTCATCAGGCCGACGAAGCCGATCGGTCCGGCCGCCGCGACGAGCACGCCCGTGACGAGGGAGAGCAGGACGAACAGCCGGGCACGGAAGCGGGCCACGTCCAGACCCATGGTGGTGGCTGCCTCCTCGCCGGCCAGCAGCAGGTTCAAGTTGCGGGCCTGCGCCATGAGGACGCCGACACCGAGCAGCAAGGCCGTGCTCGGCAGCCACAGCGTGCCCCAATTGACCCCGCCGAGGCCGCCGAGCGTCCAGGCGAGGACCGCGCGGGTCTCGTTGCCCCGATCGGTGGTGAGCAGGAGCAGATCGAGGACCGCGGTGAGCATCGCCGCGATCGCCACGCCGGACAGCACGAGACGCGATGAGGTGATCCGTCCGCCGGTGCGGGCGGTGGCGTACACGAGCAGGAGTGCGCCCAAGGCACCTACGAAGGCTGCCGCCGACAGGGAGACGGGACCGAAAAGGGTGGCCCCGAACACGATGACCGAGAACGCGCCGAGGGACGCTCCCGAGGAGACCCCGAGCAGGTACGGCTCGGCGAGCGGGTTGCGCACCAGGGCCTGAAGGGCCGTGCCGATCACCGCAAGGCCGGCGCCGGTGACCGCACCGAGCAGCACCCGCGGCGCCCGCACGTCCACCACGATGGTCTCCCGGGCCCGCGACCAGTCCGGCTGCTGCCAGTCGGCACCCAGTGCGTGCGTCACGATGCCCCACACCTGGCCGGGTGGCACGTGGACGGAGCCGATCGCAAGTCCCGTAGTGGCGGAGACGGCGAGCAGGGCGGTGAGTACGAGCAGCGTGACGGCCAGCCGCGTGCGGCCCCCTCCTGGCTGCGTGGTCTTCCGTGGTCGGACCCTGCGCTCCGTGGACGCGCCGGTGGCGGTCCGGGTCACCGGAAGCTCTCGGGGTGCAGTCCGCGGGCCAGGTCGTCGACCGCGTAGGCCGAGCGGATTCCCACCAGGGTGGCGGTCAGCGGCAGGACGACGAATCGCTTGTTCCTGACAGCGGGTACGTCGGCGAGCGCGGGCTGGGACAGCAGGAACCGCTTCTTCTGCTCGACGTTTCCGGCACCGGCGTAGTCGTAGATGGCGATGACCTCCGGTTTGCGCTCGATGACCTGCTCCCAGGAGACATCGCCGAAGACGTCGTCGAGGTCGGCGAAGACGTTCTCGCCGCCGGCCAGGCGGATCAGCTCGGTGCCCAGGCTCTTGCCGCCCGCGGTGAATGCGGCCTTGTCGCCGCTGTCGTAGACGAAGACGGGCACCTCGGGCTCGCCTTCGACCGTGCCTGCGGCCTTGCCGACGCGGCCCCTGAGTTCGGTGACCAGCTTGTCGGCCCGGTCCGAGACACCGAAGATCTTGCCGATGGTGCGGATCTCGTCGTAGGTGTCCTCCATCGTCACCTTCTTCTTGCCGCAGTACTCACGGTTGAGGTAGGTGTCGATGCCCGCGTCGGCGAACGCTGAGCGGGAGCGGCCCTCCTTCTCGGCGAAGGCACTGCCGTAGCCGCCGTAGACGAGTTCGGGTTCGGCATCCAGGACCTTCTCGAACGACGGTTCCTTGCGCGCCAGTTCGGGAACCGCCTCGTAATCCTTCTTCAGCTCGGGCAGAACCGCGGAGTCGGGGAAGGCCTTGCCGACCATGCGATCCTTCAGGCCGAGGGCGAGCATGAGTTCAGCCGGGTGCTGGTGGATGGTGACCACCCGTGACGGCGGCTTGTCGTACGTCCTCCTCACGCCGCAGTTGTCGATGGTGACCGGGAAACCCGCGGGCACGGCCGCGGTCGCCTTCGCGTCCCCGCCGCTCTCGTCGGCCGCACCGCAGCTCGTGGTCAACAGCACTGACGACAGAGCCACGGCAGCGGCCGTGGCACGAAGGAGCCCGCGCGTGCGGGCAGGGGTGAACAGCTGGGACACGTGAAGCCTCCTGGAGTCCGCGCTCCTCGGATCGGGCCCGCGACGGACCAGTGTCCTGACTCCCGGATCGACGCTTCCTCCGCCTTCCCGCGCGGCGCGCAGTGGCGTGTCGGAGGGGCGCTCCCCGGTCACAGTGGCGGGACCGTGCCGGATTCGCACCGGCTTCCTGTCTCCCGTCGCGGCGATGACCAGGTGATCTTACGATTCCCCGCGTCGCAGGCAAAAGGGCGCGCGGACCCGGCCGTGCGCACCACGCCTCCCTCACGCTTCGCGGACGGCCCGAAGGGTGAGTCGTTCAGCGCTCTCGTCGTAAGGGCGCCCCTCGAACCCGCCGAAGACCTGCCCGCGGCCGAACCCCGCCTCCTCGGCCATCCGTCGCCGCTCCGCCGCGCTGTGCACCCTGAGAAGCCGTGCCGCCGGGCCAGAACCGCCTGGGCGGTTTCCGGTACGGGCGTCAGCGCCGATCGCGAAGCGCGGCGTCACCCTGGCCGTCGCCTTTCCACGGTGGGGGACGGCGGGTTCGGGGTCTGCGTGTCGTCGAGGTCGGCATGGGGGTCGGCCTCCGTTGGCGGCGCTGTCCGGGTGGTCCTCGTCTCGCGGACTCGGTGGGGGGAGTGCGGCTTGGGCGGGCGGGTGGATGAGGCGAGGCAGGTTTCGTCTGGCGGAGACGTCGGCGCTTTCTTGTGTCGATGGTTTGACACAAGTTTTCGCAGCAGGGCATCTTGTATCCATCGTTTGGTACAAGGTGCCTTGGGGGATCTTCACGTGCTCGACACCGTCCCGCTCCAGTCCCGGTTCCTCGACCACGCCGACCATTACGCCCGATGGTCCGGCCTGGCGATCGGCTTCGAGTTCGGGCCGGGCGACCACCGGCAGCGTCGCGACCGTGCCTGGGCCATCGTGGGAGCCTGGGGACTGCTGGTGTCGTGTCAGGTCCTTCTCGTCGTACTGATGCTTCTCGTCGCGCTCACGGACGGGCCCTGCGCCGGCCCGCTCGGCGCGGTCACCATCGTGGTGATCTGCCCCCTGGGTCTGCTGAGCGTGTTCACGTTCGGATGGTCCGTGCTCACCGTGGTGGCGCCACGGGCGGTGGACGACGGTGTGGCGGACGAGGGGAGTGGCGACGATGAGTGAACGCACCGTCCGTGTCGACACCACCAGCCAGGTACCGCCGTACGAGCAGATCCGTGCCCAGTTGGCCGCGCTCATCCGTACCGGCCGGCTGGCCGAGGGCGAGCGCCTGCCGACCGTTCGGCAACTCGCTGCAGACCTCGGTCTGGCGCCGGGCACCGTGGCCCGTGCCTACCGCGAGCTGGAGGCCGCGAGATTGATCCGGACCCGCCGGGGCGCGGGTACCCGGGTGGCCGAACTCCCGGCCGCGCACGGGCACGATGTCCATCAACTGGACACGCTGGCACGCGACTTCACCTCGGCAGCCCGTGCACTCGGCGCCGGCACCGAGGACATCCTGACCGCCGTCCGCAACGCTCTGGACTCGGGGTCCGAGCCGGTCAAGGCAAAGGACCACAGCGCAACTGAGGGCGTCAAACCGACGGAGGCGTCGGCGACCATCCCGGGCACGGGCGTGCGTGGCAGGTGAAGTCGAGGAGCCTTGCGCGCTGTTCAGTGCGCAAGGCATGCGCTGCTCCGCCGCAGGCGTGGGCTGGGGCGCTCCGTTCGGCGGCCGGTTCACATCCGCAAGAGGTCCGTGCGTGCCCTTTCCTCTTCGGGAACTTCGGTGGAGGCGTGGACAACATCGTCGGCCGCACCTCCGCTCAGGGGTCACGTCATGTCCGCCCTGGACCGGGCCACACAGGCCGAACCGGTCCCGTCGGCAGCTCCGGAACTTGGCCGTTCGCCCGTCCTGCTGCACGACCTCGCCCGGACGGTGACTGGCGCGCAGGCTTTCCCCTCGCGCCCGGTAAGGGCCGGCCGACGCACGGCGACGACACGATGAGCCCGGACTCCGACGTGCAGGACGTCCTGCTGCGGAGGCTGCCAGGCTGATCATGATGCAAGGCCATTCCACCCCCCGGAGCTCGGGTGCCGTCACCACGTCCGGCGGATTCGACACCTCGACCGTACGGAACCCCTGCCGCTGCCCGCTGGTCCGGACAGCGACGGAATCGCCAGGCAGCCGAAGGCAGCCGATGTACTGCTCAGAAACCTCCTGCCATGCCTTGACCCGACGTCCGATCCCGCGGCTCCCCGCCGGTCGGTCATGATCGATGCCCGAGGTGGCCCGCTTGACATATTTCGGACCGGTGTGAGGCTGAAGGAGATACGGTTCCGCTCGACCGTCGCTTTCACGAAGAGCCCGACACCCGACAAAGTCGCCCACCGGGTCCAGTCACCCACCAGGTCGCGGTGGCGAATGTTGAATCTGACCCGTGTTCCGCAGGGGGACAGCTCCGGACGCGAAGTGAGGCGATCGAATGGACCGGGTTCCCGAGGTGGCCGTGATAGGAGCCGGCATCGTCGGTCTCTGCACCGCCTACGCACTGGCCGAGCGCGGAACGATGGCGCGAGTGTACGAAAGCGGCGTTCCAGGCCACGGACAGTCCAGCGGCCAGTCCCGCATCTTCCGCCACGCGCACGACGACGCCCGCCTGGTCGAATTCACCCGGCAGGGCCGCGCCGTCTGGGACGAGTGGGCCGACCGGTTGGGCACCGAACTGATCTCCCAGGACGGAGTGGTCGCCCTGGGCGATCCCGTACCTAGGAGACTGCGCATTCTGCAGGATGTCGGCGGCATACCGGTCCGGCCCGTGGACAGCGCCGAGCTTCACACCCGCATGCCGCTGCTCGCCGACTACAGCGGTCCCGCGATGCTCGATGAGGACGGCGGCGCCATCCGCACCCGTGTCGCGATCGAGAGCCTGGCCGACGCACTGGGTGACGCGGTGGTCACCGACGAGGTCATCTCCCTGCATCCGACGGGTCACGGGACGGTGGAAGTGCTCAGCGCCGGCGGCCGCGCAGAGTACGCGTCGGCGGTGGTGTGCGCGGGCCTGAGCACCGCGCGACTGGCACGCAACGTCGGGCTTTCGCTGCCCGTACAGCCGGCAGCCCACGTCCGCCTCACCTTCCAGGTCAGGGGAGCGCCCCCGGAACGGGTCGCCTGTCTGCAGGACAGCAGCGGCGACTTCGGCGAGGTCGGCGTCTACGCCGCCCCCTACCCCGGCAACAGCCGCTATGCGGTGGGACTCAGCCAAACGGTCGAAGTGCGGGAGGACGGCAGCTTCGCCGACCCCAACGCACTGGTGGCTCTCAACGACCGCGCCCGCGCGTACGTCTCCCGCGCATTGCCCGGTCTCGACCCCGAGCCCGTCGAGTACCTGCACTGCTGGGTGACAAGTCTGCCGTGGAGCGAAGACGGCATGGCGGTCTGGGAAGCCGACGGGATCTTTTTCGCCGCCGGGCACAACCTGTTCAAACAGGCACCTCGACTGGGACGGGCATTGGCCGGCGCCGCCATGGCCGAAGAACTCGAGGAGAACCTGCGGCCGACGGCAGCACTCGGCCAGCCCCGCTGACCGCCCCGCCGGTCGGCGCATCCCGCTCCGACGACGTGGTAGCCACGAGGGGCGAGGAAGCATGCCACGACCTTCCCCTGGACCGACTGGCTCGGGCCTATGCAGACCGCATCGACCTTGTGCCCCAGAACGCAGGACTACCGTGATCTCCAGCAACCAGAAGACCTGCGCTCTTACCTGTACGGCCGGAGCCCGTACGAGCCCAAGCGGGTGACAATCCCGCCGTGAACGCCGTCATCTGCTACCGCGGGCTCATGCCCGCCCGGGGCGACAAAGCTCAGGTGTTCGCGGCGCCGTAGTGCAGGACGTCGCCTTGTGGAAGCAGGTACCCGATGTCCCGCGTCTTCGGCATCCTTCCCGCCAGCGTCGACGCGTCGGTGCAGCCGGAGACCTCGAAGCCGCCGATCCCCAGGCTGAAGGCGGCGCTCGTGAAGGTCTCGGCCCCGACGGCAGCCAGCCATTCGTCCATCACGTCAGACCTGAAGAACGGCCTACCGTCCCAGTAGGCGACGCCTGCCTTGTCCAGGGCGCCGAGGGGGACGTAGAAGTCCAGCCAGTCACTGCTTCCGTCACCGCCCCGGATCGCCACACAGCCGCACACGACCAACTGGCCTGTCGGCAGCAGAACCTGACCACTGAGGTGACCGAACTCGGCCAGTGAGTCGACCGTGCACGGCACGGGATCCTGCTCCTCAGGTTCACGGTCTCTCCGCCCGAAGCACCCGTCAACGTCCGCGGCAGACCACAGAGCACTCAGGACGGCTTGAATCCGGGCATCATCGCTCGACCCAACCTCTATGGCCAACTCGTAGTAGCCGTCGGACCAGTTGGTCTGGTCCCGGAAGGCGGCAGGACTCGTCATGCCGTGATCATGTGACAGAGCCGCCCCTCAACGCCACCCGCAATGCAAGCGCGCGACCGGACCAAGGGAGATGGCCTCTTAAAAAAGGGCGCCGAAAGAGCACTTTGCCGGCGTAGACGTAGACACGTGGCGCATCCGGCCCGACGGCTGTACCGCTTGCCCTTGCCTACCGGGCAGGGGCTCGACGGTCACCACGCCGGTCCGTCGGCTGGGCACCTGGTTCGGCCACCCCGCCTGAGCGGCGCATTAACCATCGTCTCAGGTTCGCTCGGTACGAAGTCGGGGTCAGACAGACGATGTGACACGCATTCAGGAGGCCAGTGAATGGCAGTCAACGCAGCGCCGTCCAGAGAAGCGCCGGCCGGTCGGTTGGCAGGCCGGTGGGTGCCGTGGTTGGTGATCGGCTTGTGGCTGGTGCTGGCGGCGGGCATGGTGCCGCTGAGCGGAAAGTTGAGCTCGGTCACCACCGACAGCGCCGTAGACACCCTGCCGGCCAGTGCCGAGTCCACCAAGGTGGCGGCGCTGGACGACAGTCTCCCCGGCGGTGACGACAACACGTTCGTCTTCGTGTACCACCGCGCCGGCGGCATCACCGACGCCGACCGCACGACGGTCGAGCGCCACTACGACACTCTTGCCAAGCGGTACCCGCCGAAGGCGAAGGCGGCGGCCGGTGAGGACGAAGAGGGCTCACCGACCAGACTTTCCACGGACGGCAAGGCGATGATGTTCACCCTCGAGGTGAGCACGGCCTACGGCGCACCGGAGGCTATCGTCGGCCCGTTGCGTGACGCCGCGAAGGACCGCCCCTCCGGCCTGGATCTCGATGTGACCGGCCCGGGCGCGATCGACGGCGACATGGATGCCGTCTTCGACGGCATCGACGTGCAGGTCCTCCTCACCACCATCGTCGTCGTCACGCTCCTGCTCATCCTCACTTACCGCAGCCCGGTGTTGTGGCTCATCCCGCTCGTGGCCGTGGGCGCGGCCGCGCTGACCGCGATGGCGACCGTCTACCTGCTCGTCAAGGGCTTCGGCATCGTGGTCAACGACCAGAACTCGGCGCTGCTGACGATCCTGGTGTTCGGCGTCGGCACGGACTACGCGCTGTTGCTCATCGCTCGATATCGGGAAGCGCTGCACCACCACGAGAACGTCCGGGTCGCGATGGTCCACGCGCTACGCGGCGCGGCGCCGGCCATCGTCGCGTCCGCGGCCACCGTGGTCGCCGGCCTGCTCTGCCTGCTCGTCGCGGACCTGAACAGCACCAGCGGGCTGGGCCCGATCGGCGCGGCCGGCATCCTGTGCGCGCTGGTGGCCATGCTGACGCTGTTCCCGGCGGTGCTCGTGGTGCTCGGCAGGCGGATCTTCTGGCCGGCCATTCCGCGGTTCAGCACGGCCGTGGAGGAGAATCCGGGGCTGTGGGGACGGCTCGGCACCGCCATCAGCCGCCGCCGGTGGGTGGCGGCGCTCGGCTCGCTCGGAGTCCTCGGCGTGCTCGCCCTCGGGCTGGCGGGCAACACCGGCGCCCTGCGGGAGCAGGACCAGTTCCTGTCCGCGCCGGAGTCGGTCACCGGCTTCACCGTTCTCCGCCAGCACTTCCCGGAGCTCGGCGGCCAGCCGATGACGATCTTCACGCGGCCGGCGCACCGGGAGCGGGTGCTCGACGTCGTCAAGGACACTCGCGGTGTGGCCCTGGCCATCCCGGAGCAGACCAGCGGTGGCTGGGCCAACATCTCCGTGTTCCCGAAGGACGCGCCGGACACCGTCGCCGAGTACGACACGATCAAGCGGGTGCGCACCGCCGTGCACGCGGTGAGCGGGGCGGACGCGATCGTCGGCGGGCCGAGTGCGGAGAACCTCGACACGGAGGTGACCACCAGCCGCGACGAGAAGCTGGTGATCCCGCTGGTGCTCGCCGTCGTCCTGATTGTCCTCGGGCTGCTGCTGCGCGCGATCCTGGCCCCGCTGGTTCTGATGGCCACCGTGATCGTCTCATTCGCCGCGGCCTTCGGTGGCAGCGTGTTCGTCTTCGACACGATCCTCGGTTTCAAGGGTGTCGACTATTCGGTGCCGCTGCTGGCATTCCTGTTCCTGGTGGCGCTCGGCGTCGACTACAACATCTTCCTGGCCAGCCGGGCCCGGGAGGAGACCGTGCGCCTCGGCACGAGAAAGGGCATGCTCAAAGCCCTCTCCGCCACCGGTGGCGTCATCACCTCGGCAGGCCTGGTCCTGGCGGCCACGTTCGCGGTCCTCGCCACACTTCCGCTGGTGATGCTGATCGAGGTCGGGTTCCTGGTCGCCTTCGGCGTGCTCCTCGACGCCCTGCTGGTGCGGTCGGTCCTGGTGCCCGCCCTCACCTTGCTGATCGGCCGGCGGATGTGGTGGCCGAGCCGGCTGTCCCGTCCAGCGGCGGAGCTGCCGGACGGTCAACAGCCGCTCGCCGACGACCAGGAGCCCGCGCTGCAACGGTGAGCGCGGCGGCACGGAGGAGATCCGGGACGGGGCCCCAGGCCCGTCCCGGATCTTTCTTGGGCCCGACGGTCGCCGCCTCTTGGTCCTGCGCCGTGCGGCCGGGGCTGGGGTCGGCGCACCGTGTCCTGCCCGGTGGTGGGCCGCGCGGGGCCCTGCCCGAGGGCCGCCGTCCCCTGTCCTGCGCAGCGCCGCCGGGGCGGGTCAGCGCGCCGCGGTGTCGTCCCCGGCGGCGCGGCGCGCGACCGGGGTGGGCGGGGCCGCGGCCGGAAGGCCGACCCGAAGCAGCGCGCCACCGCGTGCGGAGCGGGCGACGGTGGCCCGGCCGCCGTGGGCGTCGACGACCCGCTGCACGATCGACAGCCCCAGACCGGATCCCGGCAACGCCCGGGCGCTGTCGGCACGGTAGAAGCGGTCGAACACCCGCGGCACGTCGGCGGCGTCGATGCCCGGCCCGGCGTCGTCGACCTCGAGCACCGCCGCCGCGCCCTGGGCACGGAGCCGGACCTGGACCGGCTGGTCCGCGGGGGACCACTTGCCGGCGTTGTCGATGAGGTTGAGCACCGCCCGCTGGAGCGCGGCGGGACGCCCGCTCACCCACACGGAGGTCACGTCGAGCGCGACCTCCATGTCGGGCAGACGGGAACGCGCCTGGGTCGCGGCGGCCACCACCACGTCGGCGAGGTCGAGCACCTCGGTGCTCTCGTCGCTGACGTCACCGCGCGCCAGGTCGGTCAGCTCGGCGGCAAGGGTGCTCAACTCGGCCACCTGAGCGCCGAGATCGTTGAGCAGCCGGGTCCGGCTCTCCGCCGGCAGCGCGCTGTCCAGGGTGCCGCGCCGATCGAGCCGGATCAGCAGCTCGACGTTGAGGCGCAGGCTGGTGAGCGGGGTCTTGAGCTCGTGGGCGGCGTCCTCGGCGAGCAGCCGTTGGGCCCGCCGGGAGTCCCGGAGCGCGGCGAGCATGTCGTTGATCGACTGGATCAGCCGCCGGATCTCCCCACCGCCCTCGTCCGGGATGTCGGCGTCGAGATCCCGGGTCTGCGCCACACGTACCGCGGCGGCGGTCAGCCGGTCGATCGGTGCCAGCCCGGTCCGCGCCACGGCCCGCCCGACAAGTGCGCCGCTGACCACGCAGAGCAGCCCGATCAGCAGCATGCCCAACCCGAACTGGTTGAGCGGGCTGTCGTCGGCGACGCGGGCCACCTGGACCGCGCCGTCGCCCGCCCGCAGCGTGTAGACGAGGTAGCCGTCTTCGTCGCTGTCGCCCGACTCCATCAGGTCGGGCGACGCGCCCCGCGCCACGCGCCCGGCCTCCTCGCTGACCGGGGGCAGCGCGGGTTGGCCGGTCGGCGTCCGGATCGAGCCGTCGGGCAGGATGACCCGCACCAGCTGACCGGATCCGGGATACGGCGGTAGCTGGACCTGCGCCAGACCCGCGCGCTCAGCGTTCGTCGCCAGGACGCGGGAGTCCGCGCGTAGCTGATCCTCCGCGGTGTCCCGCAGCTCCCAGGCCATCAGCTCGCTGGCCACCTGGAAGGCCACGAACACGCTGACCGCGATGGCCGTCGCCCCGATCACCGTCAGCCTGGTCCGCAGGGACCGCCGGCGCCACCAACGGGTCAGCCGGCGCGAGCCCCGACCGGCGTGCCCGCTCACGGAGGAGTCTCCCGCAACGTGTACCCCAAGCCCCGCAGCGTGTAGATCAATCGCGGCTCACCCTCGGCCTCCATCTTGCGGCGCAGGTAACTGACGTACACCTGCAGGTTGTTGGCGGTGGCGCTCATGTCGAAGCCCCAGATCGCCTCGAACAGCGCGTCACGGGTCAACACCCGGGTCGCGTTGCTCACGAGGACCTGCAGCAGGGAGAACTCGGTCCGGGTCAGGCGGAGCGGCCGCCCGCCCCGCCACGCCTCGAACCTGTCGGGGTCGACCCGGACGTCGGCGAACGTCAGGATCTGCGACTCGTCGTCGCCCGTCACGCGGCGGCGCAGCAGGGCCCGGACCCGGGCCAGCAACTCCTCGGTGGCGAACGGCTTGGGCAGATAGTCGTCGGCGCCCGCGTCCAGCCCCGCGACCCGGTCGCTGACCTGATCCCGGGCGGTCAGCATCAGCACCGGCAGATCCCGGCCCGCCGCCCGCAGCCGCCGGCAGGTCTCCAACCCGCCGAGGCGGGGCATCATCACGTCGAGGATCAGCAGATCCGGCGCGTCGCCACCGACCCCGTCGAGCACGGCGAAACCGTTGGCGACGGTGCTGGTGTCGTAACCCTCGACTTGGAGCACCCGCTCCAGCGAGTCACGGATGGCCGCCTCGTCATCCGCGATCATGATCCGCACGTCGGCCCGCCCCCTGCAGTCGATGCTTTTTGCCGCTCATTGTCCCCGATCAACCTGAGGCCAGGATTAGAGCGTCGCCCTCGTGGTGCCCGCGGGCTGTGCTCTTACGGATGCCGAAGACCGTGTCCCCCGTGGTGAGGCGTCGTGGATCTCGGTATGGGGCGGGGTAGGGGGAATGGGATCGTTCCGGACGGCGTGTGGGAGATCGCGAAACCGCTGATCCGGTCCTCGACCCCACCGCGGCCGCCACTTCAAACCCCAGGGCCCCCGCACGGACAACGCCTACGGCTGCGCTGACCTGCGGAAATGGTCACGCGGCAAACGCATCGGAGGACGGATCGCGTGCAAAGGCATCGCGTCCAGCGAACGATTGGGCCGCCGCCGCTGGGTCATCGAGCGCACCATAGCGACGGCATGCGGGCTCTGGGTGAGCCGCGGCTGCACCTGCTGGGCTACGGCGACTGGCCTCGGCCTCGGCCACCCTCGTCGGCCTCGGCCGCCCAGCCCACGACGCGGTACGAGAGGTCGCACAGCAAGACCGCGCTCAGTCGGTGTCCGTCGCGGCCGGCATCGCCAGGCGTCGGCGTTCCGGCGTCGTGCGGCAGTACCGCTCCGGCGCCGGCGCGTTCCACAAGGGGGGATCGCCAGGCCGTGGCTACCTTCGAACGCACGGGTTAGAAACGAGGCGGAACTCTCAGAAGGGGGAGCGTCGTGATCGATCGCACAGGGCTGGCAGGCTTTCTCCGCAACCGCCGCGAGGCGCTGCAGCCGGAGGACGTCGGCATGCCTCGGGGACGGCGCCGCAGAACCAGCGGGCTACGGCGGGAGGAGGTCGCGACGCTGTGCAACATGTCGACCGACTACTACTCCCGTCTGGAGCGCGAGCGTGGTCCGCAGCCGTCACCGCAGATGCTCGCCTCGATCGCCCAGGGACTCCACCTGTCCATAGACGAACGTGACCATCTGTTCCGGTTGGCCGGGCACAACCCGCCGCCCCGTGACAGCTCCAGTGAGCACATCAGCCCCGGGCTGCTGCGTGTTCTCGACCGGCTGCAGGACACGCCTGCGGAGATCGTCACGGAACTCGGTGAGACCTTGCGGCAGACACCGATGGGCGTCGCCCTCACCGGCGACACGACGCGCTACACCGGTCCTGCTCGCAGCATGGGCTACCGGTGGTTCACCGACCCGAGCGCCCGAGACCTGTATGCCCCGGAGCAGCACGCGTTCATGACCCGGATGTACGCCGCAGGCCTGCGCGGGATCGTCACCCTCCGGGGTCCGGACTCCCGAGCCGCATATCTGGCGGACCTGCTCCTGGACTCCAGCGAAGAGTTCCGGCGGGTGTGGGACGACCACGAGATCGGGATCCGCCCGCGCGAGGTCAAGCACTTCGTTCACCCCGAGGTCGGTGCTCTGGAGCTGAACTGCCAGCGCCTGATCGATCCGGACCAGGCCCACTCCCTGATGGTGTACACCGCCGTCCCCGGCACGGAGAGCTACGAGAAGCTGCAGGTCCTGTCCGTGATCGGCACACAGACGCTGCACTGAACCGACGACCGAAGACCTGCTCGGCCGGATGCCGCCGAGACGACGGGTGACGTTGATCGTGAACGCCGCCCGCGACGCGATCAACGAGCTCAAGCGGCTCGCCGTCACCGACCACAGGTCACCGTGGCACGGAGCGAGCGCCGACGACCTGCGTTACAAGCGCGGCATCCTGCAGGCCAGGGCCGGTCGATGACCTTCGGACGCCTGCTCGCCGCCGTCGACTCACCAGGCATCACCACCCTCGCCGAGTCACCCGGCGATGCCGACCCGGGGTACGTGCACCACAGCTTCGGCGCCCACTTCTGCGAGGTACGGGTCGACCGGTTCACCGGCGATACCCACGTCACCCGATTCACCACGGTCGCGGACGTCGGCCGCGTCATCAACTCCCGGGCCGCCCGGAGCCAGCTCGTCGGCGGCGTCATCTTCGGCATCGGGCACGCCCTGCTGGAGGAGAACCCGTTGGAGCTCGACACCGGGCGCCTGGCGTCCAGCACGCTCGCCGACTATCTCGTGCCCGTGAACGCCGACGTCCCCGACATCGACGTGCACCTGCTCGGCCGGCCCGACCCTGTCCTCACCGGGCCGCTGGGCGACGGCAGTGAGGACGTCGGCACCAGGAGCCTCGGCGCCCTTGGTCTCGGGGAGATCGGCACGGTGGGCTCGGCGGCCGCGATCGGGAACGCCGTCTACAACGCCACCGGGATCCGGGTGCGCGACGTGCCGATCACCCTGGACAAGCTGATCGAGCACCTGTGATCGGTGAACCGTGCCTACCCAGAATAGCCCGGTCACAGGGTGGTACGGCCAGTCTGTGAGTACGGCGCACGGCGAGCCAACCGATCGGACTCGGCGTGGCCGAACCGTCGTGGCAGGTTGCCACGGGCGTCACGGCGTCGGATCGCCGGTCGCTGATCAACGGCACGAGCAGCAGGTCGTCGAGCACGATCACCGATTCCCTCAGCGCATTCCAGGTCCCTGCTGTGGCGACATGCTCCTTGATGGACCGGAAGGTCCTCTCGCCGCCGAAGGACGGTGGCGACCCGGGAGTCTCAGTCCATGCCGGCGAGACCCGTTGAACCGGATGCCGCGGTCCTTGAGTTCGACGGACCAGGTCCACGCGAAGGACCGGACGGCCGCCTTCGACGCTGCGTACGCGCCGAACGCCTCCATTCCGCGGTGGCCGTCGAACCGACCAGGACGATCGACGCTCCGTCGTGGAACACGCACCTCAAGGGTGGATCGTCAGGCCCTGAATAACGCAGTCCACTTCCGCGACAGTTGAACCGACGACCTGACCTCTAGGAGTGGACCCATGGCACGCACACCCATCGACATCACCATCCCCGACCTGTCGGGAAAGCTGGCCGTCGTAACCGGCGCCAGCGACGGCATGGGTCTGGGGATGGCTGAACGCCTCGCGCAGGCAGGTGCAGAAGTGATCATGCCCGTGCGCAATCGACGCAAGGGGGAGACCGCGATCAATGTGATCCGGGAGTCCGTGCCCGCTGCGAAGGTCTCACTGCGAGATCTCGACCTGTCGTCGCTCATGTCCGTCGCCGCGCTCGGTGACACGTTGCGCGCAGAGGGGCGGCCGATTCATCTCCTGATCAACAACGCAGGCGTCATGACCCCACCGGACCGGCAGACGACAGCCGACGGGTTCGAGCTGCAGTTCGGCACGAACCACCTGGGCCATTTCGCGCTCGTTGCCCACTTGATGCCGCTGCTGCGGGCCGGCCGCGCGCGGGTGACCTCGCAAGTGAGCATCGCCGCCAATCAGGGCTCCATCAACTGGGACGACCTGAACTGGGAACGCAGCTACGTCGGGGTGCGCGCCTACAGTCAGTCAAAGATCGCGTTCGGACTGTTCGGTCTGGAGCTCGACCGACGCAGCCGCGCGGGTGGATGGGGTATCACCAGCAACCTCTCACATCCAGGACTCGCTCCGACGAGCCTGCTCGCGGCGCGCCCCGAACTCGGACGCGACAAGGAGGTGGCAGGCCGAAGGGTGATCCGTCTCCTGTCCGGGAAGGGCATCCTGGTCGGAACGGTCGAAACGGCGAAGCTGCCCGCGCTCATGGCCGCCACGGACCCCCATGCCAAGCCCGGGGGCTTCTACGGTCCGCGATGGCTTGGACGCGTCGGAGGGCCGCCCGCCGAGCAGAAGCTCTACTCGCGACTGCGCAGCACGGACGAGGCCGCGCGAGTCTGGGAAGTCTCCGAGCAACTGACGGCGACGACCATCGGTGCCGTCTGAGAGGGGCCGGGACCCCGTCACCCTCGTCGGCGTGTGGGCGTAGCGACGAAAGCCTGCCCGGCGACCGAACACCCTTGAGTCAATCGGGAGAGGACTCACGCGGCATCGAAACCTGGGCCGCACCGGCATCGAGGTCTATCCGTTCGTGCTCGGCGCGATGATGTTCGCCACGCAGATGGGCAATGATCCGGACGAGTCGGTCAGGGGCATCGACAGAGCGTAGGACGCGGGGGTGTACCAGGCGGGGCTGTCGATGCCCCATCCCGCCACGGCGTTCGCGATCGCGCCCCCCTGAGTCACCAGTGGCTGCTCGACCTTCGCACCGTGGACCAGCACGGCGGCCTTCTCGCGGGACTGAACCCTGTCTTGTCCGACGAGGTCCTGGAGCAGAGGGTCCCGCCGGAGCCGGAGCCGGAGCCGGAGCCGGAGCCGGAGCCGGAGCCGGAGCCGGAGCCGGAGCCGGAGCCGGAGCCGGAGCCGGCGTCGGCACTCGCGACCGGGCGTACGTGCCGCCGTCGATCGGGCGGCCCGAACTGCGCCGCCGCCGGGTCCGCGAGCCGTTCATCGAGTGAGACCGGTACGCCACCAGCCACCAGCCACCAGCCGAGTGCTGCAAGCAACTTTGGCCGCGGTGAAGTTGACCATCCGCCTTTGCCTTGCGGCCCGAGTGCATCATGACGAAAGGGGCCATCGCCATGGCCGATATCAGTGAGACGGACCTGCCCGACAACTGGGGCCGATGGGGAGCGGACGACGAACTCGGCACCCTCAACCTGATCACCGACGAGGTGCGCGCCAGGGCCGCCGCGGAGGTGCGGACCGGCCAGTGGGCGTCACTGGCACAGCCGATCACGCCGAGCGCGATGTTCTTCAGCCCGTTCTCGCCCGAGAGGGTCGACGCATCGCCGGTGCAGCAGATGGTGTCCCACACCGGTGGACCAGTGGCAGCCGATCTGTCGGTGGTCTACAACCACCACTGGAAGTCGACGCACCTCGACGCGCTCGCACACTGGTCGACGGACGGCCAGGTCTATCCGGGCCGAGCGAGGAATCAGGTCGTCACCCCCGTCGGAATCACGCACGCATCGACGGCTGCTTTCGCCGCCGGAATAGTGACACGTGGAGTCCTGCTCGATCTGGCCGTCGAAGGCACAATTCCCGGGGGCTATGCGGTGACGTCACACGACTTCGAACAGGCCGAGAAACGGCAGGGAGCCCAGGTGGCCTCTGGGGACGCACTGGTGGTACGACTCGGCTGGACGGGACGCGCGCCCCACGACACACCGAGCCCGGGAATCAGCATGGACGCGGTGCGGTGGATGCACCGCCGAGGTGTTGCCATCGTTGCCCCGGACAGGGGTGACGCGCAGCCTCCCCTGAACTCGGACGAACCCGCCCCGCTGCACGGGGTAGCGCTCGGCCGGATGGCGATGCCTCTGATCGACGTGCCCCAATTGGATGACCTCGCGGCGTTGTGCGCGCGGCTGAAGCGCTACAGCTTCCTGCTCACCGTCGCCCCGCCCCGCATCCACGGTCTGACCGGCGTACCGGTCAACCCCATCGCGATGTTCTGACCGAACGATCACCAGCGCCTCTTGGAGATCCCCGGTCACTCTCGTGCACGGCGAGATGTGCGGTTGCGGTGCGATCACGGTTCAGCCTGTGCGGGCGACCGCGGCTTCACCGAAATGCCGTGCTGTGATCGGATTGCTCTCACCAGCAGGCAGCGGCTCGGGGAGGGCCGCGCAAGAGGGGAAAAGCGTGATGCCGGCTATCGCCGAAGAGACCGTACAGCTGTGCCCGGAATGCGGTTCGGAGATCCGCGGCGACAGCCGGTTCACCCTCTGGTGCACTGCGTGTGACTGGAATGTGGACCCCGGTACGCCGCAGCCGGACCTGGGGCGGCTGGAGCGGGCCGGGCGCGTTCTGGCCCGGCGGCACGGCGAGCAGTTGCTCGCCGAGATGCTCAGCGGATCCGACGGGCGCCCGCGGCGTGACGCTTCGGCAGTGGCGGCCACCGTGCTCGCCGGGACCGTACACAGCATCACAGTCGTGCTGGCCGTCGGTGGTCTGTGGTGCGTGGTGGCGGGCTGGGGCGGGATCGGCGTCGCGGCAGGGCTGGTCCTCGTGGCGCTGGCCTGGGTGCTCGCTCCGAGGGTCGGCCGTCTGCCCGGAGACAGGCCCGTGCTGCTGCGGGCCGACGCCCCCGAACTGTTCGCCCTGGTCGATGAGGTGGCCGCAGCAGTCGGCACCCGCAGCGTGCACGCGATCGCCGTGGACGGCAGCATCAACGCCGCCGTCACGACGTACGGGATACGGGGCCGGCGGCTGCTGGTGCTGGGCATGCCGCTGTGGGAGGTTCTCACTCCCGAAGAACGGGTCGCGCTGCTCGGCCACGAACTGGCCCACTACGCCAACGGTGACATCCGCAACGGCCTGGTGGTGGGCACCGCGGTGCGTTCCCTGACGGTGTGGCACCGCATTGTCGAGCCGCTTGCGCACCCGACCGGCTTGGAGGTGATCGTCAACGCTCTCTACGTGCTGCCCCGCCTGCTGATCGGGGGACTGCTGATACTGCTCATCCGCTTGACGTCACGAGCCGGCATGCGGGCGGAGTACCTCGCCGACCGGCTGGCCGCCCGCACCGCCTCCACACCCGCGGCAGTCGGCCTCATGGACCGCCTGCTCATCACCCAGTCACTCGGCGTCTGGCTGCGCACCGAAGCCAACCGTGCCGCCCTCCGCGGACCCCGGTCCACCCGCCACGCGACGGACCGGGCCGACGAACTGTGGGCACGGCTCACCGCATACGCGACGTCCATTCCGGAACACGAGTACGAAAGGCAGCGGCGCGCCGGAGCCCGGCGCGGACACCAGGTCGACGCCACTCACCCGCCGACCCATCTGCGCCGCGCCTGCCTGCTCGCCGGCCAGTCCGAGACAGCCGCAGTGACGCCCAAGGCCCACCAGAGCGACCTGATCACCGCCGAACTCGCCGCCGCTCGCACCGAGGTTGCCCGACGCCTCCTGCGCGGCGCCATCGATAACTAACCGCCCTAATGAGTCGAGGTCCGGCACATGGGCGGCAATGCCTGAGCACCCCTGGTGAACGAACACGGTGTCGTCGAAGGCAGTGACCCCGCGTAGGGATCGCGATTGAACCAGCGTCTGGTGCATGACGTCCCCGACGCAGCACCGTCGGCTCACGGCGGACCTCCGACGGTCTGGGTGCCTCAACCGCCCGATGGATTCTCGGTCGACTGCTTACCTGATCTACCCGTGCCGGTTCACGTCACGGGTAGTACGGCGTGTGAGTGATGGCGGAGATCTTGAGGTAGCGGGCGCCGTCAGCGGTGGCCCAGGTGGAGCTGTTCGGATTGCCCGGCCAGTCGCCACCGACCGCGATATTGGCGATGAAGTGCATGCCCGTCCCTACCGGTGTGCTGTACCAGGTGGTGCCCGTGAAGGTGCCGTCCACGGCGAAGTCGATGTGGTCGGGAAACCAGCTGAACGAGTAGGTGTGGAAGGCGTTCGTCCAGCCCGAAGCGTTCGTCCTGGAGAACTGCTGCTGGGCGTTGCCCGCGTCGTGGGAGGTCTGATAGACGACGCTGGGGTTCTGACCCACGATCTCGGCTGCGTCGAACTCGGGGAGCCACGGATTCAGGTACGCCCCCCACGTGGCCGGCAGCAGGCCCTGGCCGTTGGGCATGTTCGCGGTGAAGCTGTACGTGCCGTACCCGTACAGTGCCGTCGACTCCACGCGGCCTGAGTAGTAGACCCCGCCCCCCGCGTTGTACGCCTTGATGATCAGCGTGCTGCCCTCGTACCAGACGCAGTCCGGCGTGTACGTCTGCAGTTCGTTGTTTGCGGTCCACCTTCCGCTGATCTTCTTCCAGGCGTTAACCGTGACGGGTGCGCCCCACGAGGCGGCCCGTGCGCTGGCCGCGCCCAGCATCAGCCCGGGCGGCACGGCCAGCGCGGCACCCAGGATGCGTCTGCGGCTCGGCCTCAGTGACATGTCGGTCATCTCAGCTCCATTGCTTGGATGAACGAAGGGGCTTGGGAGCGATCCCACGCCTCACTTGCCGCCGGACTGTAGGAGTCCGTTCACTGGTTGACAAGGTGCGTCGCACAGAACGGCGCATGCCTTTGGCAACTGAACGGCTTCGCGAGCTCGGCATGGCTTGCCCGCGGCTTCCCACACTCGCTGGAGGACGCGCAGGAGGCAGCCGTGTGGGCGGGCAGCCCCTCGCGGTGTGGGCGCACATCATGCGCGAGGGGGTTGGACCGTTACCGCGTCGCGCCGACCCGTTGGAACAACTTGTGGGCATGGGATACCGCAGGCGGTTCGCGCGGCGGACGAAGCGGTGAGGGCGAGTCGGTCCGAGAGATCCCGGGCCTGCGGCGCGCAAAAACTCACCGCGAATGGAAGGTGAACTTCTACTTGCATGCAGATGTACAACCTTCGACATCTGCCTCATGTCGAACGGGTGTACCGCGGCGCCGCCGCTTCGCGCAGCCTTCCGAAGAGGAAACCCTTGCCCATGTCGATCCGTTGGCTCTGTGCCGTGCTGCGTGTGCGGGGGGCGGCCGACTTGCTCCTCGTGTTTCTGTTCGGCACCGCTTTCGCGGCCCTGCCGGTGTTCGCCCTGATGCCGTCCCTGTGGGGCTTCGCCGCGGCCTCGGCCGTGACGTACCTGGCCGACGAGGCGCTGCACGTGCGGGCGCCCGCCTTCGTGCGCCGGCTGGCGGCGCTGCAGCTCGACCGCACCCTGCGCTTCGCCGTGCGGACGGCCCTGCTGCTCGTCCTGGCCCAGCGCATGGACGTACCGACGACCCTCCTGGTTACCGGGCTGGCCGCCTTCAGCCTGCACTTCGCCCTCGTCATGCTGTACACCGCTGTGCACCACGCCGTGCGTCGTCGGCGCGAGCTGCCCATGGCCGTCCGCAATCTCGACATGAGCGCGGCGGGCATCCCGCAGACCCCGCCCGCTCTGCTGTATCGCCGGTTTCTGCGCAAGCTGCTCCACCTCGATGTGCCGGCCCACATAGGACTGCTGGCCGCGCTGGCCGCAGGGACCGGGTACCCGGCCGAGACCGGCTTCGCGCTCACGCCAGGGTTGTCCCTGGTCGCGGTGCTGACCATGCTGGGGCAGCTGCACCGGGCACGCCGGATGCCGGGACCGGACGAGGTCGTCTTCGAGGTCAACCGGCAACTGGCTGCATACCGGCCCGAGGTGGCGCTGTACTTCAGCTTCGCCTCGGTGTCGCGGGACTTCATGTACCAGGTCAACATGTGGATCGAGACCCTGGAACAGCTCGACCGGCGCGCGCTGATCATCCTGCGTGAGCACGCCTCGTTCCGATACCTGAGCCGCACCCGCCTCCCCGTGATCTGTGTCCCCAAGGCCGACGACCTGGCCAAGCTGGAGCTGCCCGACGTCCGGGTCGTCCTCTACCCCGGCAACGCCGGCAAGAACGTGCACATGCTGCGGGTCGCCGAGGCCAAGCACGTCTTCATCGGCCACGGCGACAGCGACAAGCTCGCCAGCAGCAACCGGGTCAGCAAGGTCTACGACGAGATCTGGGTGGCCGGCCGCGCTGGCCGCGACCGATACCAGCGGGTACGGCACGCCATCAGCGACCAGGCCATCGTCGAGGTGGGCCGCCCGCAACTGGCGCCGATCCGCCTGGCCGCCGAGCACACCCCGGCGAGTCCGCTGCCGACCGTCCTGTACGCCCCCACGTGGGAGGGATGGAGCGACGACGACTGCCACACCTCCCTGATCCCGATGGGCGTACCCCTGGTCGAGCGGCTCCTCACGGAGAACGTGCGGGTTCTCTACAAACCGCACCCTCTCACCGGCAAACGCTCGGCCGAGGCGGCCGCCGCCGACCGGGCCATCCGAGAGCTGCTGTACGCCGACAACGAACGCCGCGAGAGCTCCCGGGCCGAAGCCGCCGCCCCACGCTTGAAGGAGCTGCGGACCCGCCTGGGCGAGCTGACAGGCCGTCACAGTGGCGACCACGCCCAGCAGACCCGCGACGCACACCTGCCGAACGACGACGGCGCGGGTGAATGGAACGCGCTGCATGCCGCCTGGCACGAACTCCACTGGGAGAGCCAAGGGCTGGTCCGCCACCAGGTGATTACCGGGCAACTGCCCACGCTCTACGAGTGCTTCAACCAGGCGGACATGCTCATCAGCGACGTCTCCTCCGTTGTCGCCGACTTCGTGGCCAGCCTCAAGCCGTATGCCCTGACCAACGCCCAGGACCTGCCTGACGACGACTTCCGGGCCGCGTACACCACCGCAGGCGGCGCCTACCTGCTCGACCGCGCCTGCACCCGGCTTCCGGAGATCCTGAAGTCGGTCCGCGCACCACACCATGACCCGATGGCACCGCACCGCCGCACCCTCAAGGAGTACGTCCTCGGCCCGGACCGTCCCACGTCCATCGAGCGGTTCAACGGTGCCGTCAACGCCCTGGCGGAGAAAGCGACGGCCGAACGGGCCGAACATGACGCGGACCGACGCCACGACGTCGTGATCCCCTCCCAGCGTGCCCGCACGGACAGCACACCCGAGCCGGAGAACGAAACGGCAGCCCGGGAGGCGCTAGGGGAGGCCGCAGGCCTGCAGCCGGGTGGCGGCTCAGGAAGGGTCGGCTGACGGTGTGTCGATGTCTGGTGCGGTGAGGAAGCCTGTGGTGCCCCGCCGTCCCCGTCAACCAACTGCCGAGTTGGGTGGCTATTCATCCACGTCGACGGCCCCCTGGGCCCGCGAGGACGATCTCGCGATCGGCCTTGTCGGCACGGAGCCGGAGGAGGGGGCGGCCCGTCACCGCCTCACCCTTCACCACGGCGTTCTCATCCACTGCGAGACCGCCGCCCCGGCACCCGTCCGGCGTGCACCTGACCCTGACGAAGCGGCAGTCGCTAGGACTCGTTGCGGGCAGGGCCCTTGAGGGTGCCCGGGGCGGAGGGGGCCTCGCTCTGCTGGGCCGCCGTGTTCTCGCAGCTGACGAAGCCCGACCCCAGCGCCGCGACGGTCACTCCGTGAGGGTGGCGAGCGCTGCGCGCCAGCCGCCGTGTGCGGTGATGTCCCGGGCGTCGTCGAGGGCCTCGGCTTCGCAGAGGAAGCCTGGCACGCTGGTGCCGTCCGCGAGTTCCACGCTGCCGAGGGTCATCGGGCGGGGGAGGGCGGCCACCAGTGCGCCCAGCCCTTCGGCGGGGAGCCGCCACACTTCGGCCTCGATCGCGGCGCCGTCTTCGCGGACCCGGACCAGACCGGGTTTCGCGGGCGTCGTGTCCAGCGCGTACAGCCGGTACGCGGGCGCCGTCGCCGTCGTGCGGACGAACCGGCCGCCGAGGGCGAGCAATTGCCCGTTGAGTGGTTGCCCGGACAGGTGCGCGCCGACCACCGCCACGTCCAGGGGAGGAGCCGTGAGCAGACGGGCGATCCGGGCGAGGCGTTCGTCGGTGTGGGCCGGCCCGATCAGCATGACGCCGAACGGCCGTCCCGCCACCTCGCCCGCCGGGACGGCGACCGCCGCGAGGCCGAACAGGTTGGTGGAGTTGGTGAACCGGCCGAGCCGGGCGTTCGCCTCGAGGGGTGCGGCCGCGACGTCGGCGAGGGTCGGGTGCCCGGGGGTGGTCGGCAGGAGCAGCGCGTCCGCGTCGCCGAGGGAGGCCAGGGCCCGGGCGCGGAGGACGGCCAGCCTCTCCCGGTCCGCGTACAGGCGGTGGGCCGGCACGTCGCGCGCCCCGGAGATGATCCCGGCCACCGTCGGGTCGAGGCCGGGTTCGCCCGTGTGCCCGTCGACGAAGGCGCCGACGGCCGTGTAGCGCTCGGCGACGAACGCCCCCTCGTACAGCATGGCCGCTGCCTCGAGGAAGGGCTCGAGGTCCACGGGCAAAAGTTCGGCCCCCGCCTCGTCCAGCCGGGTCGCCGTGGTGGTGAACGCCTGCGCCCAGCCCTCGTCCAGCTCGCCGAGCTGCGGGGCGTGGGGGACCGCGACGCGCCACGGCCCCGGGCGGCGTGGCGGTGTGGCGACGCGGGCCACGGGCGCCGCCATGAAGGACAGGGCCTGCTCGGCCTCGGCAAGGGTGCGGGCGAACACCGTGACGCAGTCGAGCGACGCGCAGGCCGGGACGACGCCCTCGGTGGGGACGAGGCCGGGGGTCGGCTTGAGGCCGACGACGCCGTTGAAGGCGGCCGGCACCCGGCCGGAACCCGCCGTATCCGTGCCGAGGGCGAGGTCCACGAGGCCGAGGGCGACCGCGACCGCCGAACCGGACGAGGACCCGCCGGACACGTACGCCGGGTCGACGGCGTTGCGGACCGCCCCGTACGGGCTGCGCGTGCCGACCAGGCCGGTCGCGAACTGGTCCAGGTTGGTGGTGCCGAGGACCACCGTCCCGGCCGCCCTCAGCCGCGCCACCGCCGGTGCGTCGGCTTCGGGCCGGTACGCGTACGAGGGGCAGCCCGCGGTGGTCGGGAGTCCCGCGACGTCGATGTTGCCCTTGACGGCGAGCACCGTTCCCGCCAGGGGCAGGCGCTCCCCGGCGGCGGTCCGCGCGTCGATCGCGGCGGCCTCCGCCTCCGTGTCCGGCTGGGGGCGCAGGTCGATCCACACCTCGGGCCGGTCCGCGCGGGCGATGCGGGCGTACGCGGCCCGTACCCGTTCCAGCGCACCGCTCATACGGCCACCTCCGCGGTCTCGACGGGGGCCAGGACGACGAGGGCGGTACCGGCCTCGACCTGGCTTCCCGGCTTGATCAGGATCTCCGTGACGACGCCTGCGGCGGGAGCCGTCACGGGGGACTCCATCTTCATCGCCTCCAGGGCGACGAGCTGCTGACCCGCCGACACCCGGTCGCCGACCTCGACGTTGACCTGCCAGACGCAGGCGGTGAGGTCGGCCTCGACCAGCCGGCCGCCCTCGGGCACCTCGACGTCGGCGGTCGGCGGGACGACCTCGGTGGCCGCTTCGGCGCGGGCGAACTCGCCGGCCGCCTCCCAGGCGTCGCGCTCGGCGCCGAAGGCCGCGCCCTGCCGGGCCCGGAAGGCGGCGATCGACTCGGCGTTGGCGTCGAGGAAGTCCCGGTAGGCGGCGAGGGAGAAGGTGCCCTCCTCGGTCTTCGGGACGAAGCGGCCGGAGACGATGTCCGCGCGCAGTTCCAGGAGTTCGTCGGCCCCGGCCGGGTACCACTTGATCCGGTCGAAGAAGCGCATCAGCCAGGGCCTGCCCGGTGCGAAGGCGCCGCGCTGTTGCCAGGGCGACCACACCTGGGTCGTCCGGCCGACGAACTGGTAGCCGCCGGGTCCCTCCATGCCGTAGATGCACAAGTAGGCGCCGCCGATGCCGACCGAGTTCTGCGCCGTCCAGGTGCGGGCCGGGTTGTACTTGGTGGTGACCAGCCGGTGCCGGGGGTCCAGCGGGGTGGCGACGGGGGCGCCGAGGTAGACGTCCCCCAGGCCGAGCACCAGGTACTCGGCGTCGAAGACGGTCCGGTACACGTCGTCGACCGTGTCCAGGCCGTTGACGCGGCGGATGAACTCGATGTTCGACGGGCACCAGGGGGCGTCGTCGCGCACGCCGGCGATGTAGCGCTCGATGGCCTCGCGGGTCGCCGGGTCGTCCCAGGACAGCGGCAGGTGCACGGTCCGGCTGGGCACCACCAGTTCGTCCGTGGCGGGGAGTCTCTCCTCCACGCGCAGCACCACGTGGAGGAGTTCGTGCTGCGGCAGCACGTCAGGATCGGTCTGGATCTGGAGCGAGCGGATGCCCGGCGTGAGGTCGACGACTCCGGGGAGCGCGCGGGCGGTCAGCGCCTGCGCGAGGGCGTGGACCCGCATGCGCAGTGCCAGGTCGAGCTGCATGGGCCCGTACTCGACGAGGAGGTTGTCGTCGCCGCTGCGCCGGTACGTGACCGACGGGCGGGCGTCGTTCTCGGGCAGGCGGGCGAGGACGCCCCCGTCGACGATCACCTCGCGGTCGGCGCGCGGCACCGTGGCCGGGGCGCGGCGCAGCCCGGCGGCGGCCTGCGGAGTGACCGGGACGAACCGGACGGTGTCGCCGGGGCGGAGCTGGCCGAGCTTCCAGCGCTGCCCGGTGACGACCGTCGCCGGGCAGACGAAGCCGCCGAGGGACGGCCCGTCGGGGCCGAGGAGGACCGGCATGTCACCGGTGTAGTCGACGGCGCCGACCGAGTACGGCGTGTCGTGGATGTTGGAGGGGTGCAGTCCGGCCTCGCCGCCGTCCGCGCGCGCCCAGCGGGGCTTGGGTCCGACCAGTCGGACGCCGGTGCGCGCCGAGTTGAAGTGCACCTTCCAGTGCGCCGCGTAGAAGTCGCGGATATCGTCCTCGGTGAAGAACTCGGGGGCGGCGTGCGGACCTTCGACCGCGCCGATGTGCCAGACGGCGCCGAAGTCCGGCCGCTCGCCGACGGGGACGGCGGAGGTCTTGGTACGTGCCTGGCCGCCGTGCAGGACGTCGCCCGGGCGCAGGGCCCGCCCGCCGTGCCCGCCGAACCCGCCCAGGGTGAAGGTGGCGGCGCTGCCCAGGAACTCCGGGACGTCGAGACCGCCCGCGAACAGGACGTAGGTGCGCAGACCGTGTGCGGTGGGTGCGTCGACGGCGAGGGTCTGTCCGGCGCCGACGGTGATCGGTTCCCACTGCGGCACGGCGGCGCCGTCGACCGTCACCCGCGCCGGGGCGCCGGTGACGCAGACGGTGGTCGGGTGGGTGAACCGCAGGGAGGGGCCCTGAAGGGTGCATTCGAGTCCAGGGGCGCCCTCGTCGTTGCCGAGGGCGGTGTTGCCGAGCCGGAAGGACAGGTCGTCCATCGGCCCGCCCGGGGGCACGCCGACCTGCCAGTAGCCGGTACGCCCCGGCCAGTCCTGCACGGTGGTCAGGGTGCCCGCGGCGACGACCTCGACGCGCGGGGTCGGGTCGGTGACGGCGGCGAGCGTGGCCGTGCAGTGGGCGGCCGCGCGGACGTCGGCGTTCCGCAGGGCCGCGCGGACCAGGCCGAGGTTGGTCTCGATGCCGTCGACGCGGGTCTCGGCGAGGGCCGCGTCGAGCCGGTCGAGTGTGTCGGCGCGGTCGGAGCCGTGCGCGATCACCTTGGCGAGCATGGGGTCGTAGGAGGTGGTGACCTCGGTGCCTGTCTCCACCCAGGCGTCCACGCGCACGTCCTCGGGAAAGGCGACCCGCGTCAGCAGTCCCGCGCTGGGGCGGTGGTCGCGGGAGGGGTCCTCCGCGTAGACGCGCGCCTCGACGGCGTGGCCCGTGGGGGCCGGGGGAGTGGTGACGACGCTCGTGTCGCCCTGCGCGAGGCGCAGCATCCAGGCGACGAGGTCGACGCCGTAGATCGCCTCGGTGACCGGGTGCTCGACCTGGAGGCGCGTGTTGACCTCCAGGAAGTACGCCTCCTCGCGGGCGGCGTCGTACACGAACTCGACCGTGCCGGCGGATCGGTAGTCGACCGACGCGCACAGGTCGCGGGCGGCGGTCGCGAGCCGGTGGCGGACGTGGTCCGGCAGGCCGGGGGCCGGGGCCTCCTCCACGACCTTCTGGTTGCGGCGCTGGAGGGAGCAGTCGCGGTCGCCGAGGGTGACCACCCGGCCCCGGCCGTCGCCGAAGACCTGCACTTCGACGTGGCGGGCCCGCTCGACGAGTCGCTCCAGGAAGACCCCGGCGGAGGAGAAGGAGGCGGCGGCGACCCGCTGCACCCGTTCCCAGGCGTCGGCGAGTTCGGTCGCGTCGTGACACGCCTGCATGCCGATGCCGCCGCCACCACCCGTCGCCTTGAGCATCACCGGATACCCGATCTCGTCGGCGGCGGCGAGGGCCGCGGTCACGTCGGGCAGGAGGCCGGTGCCGGGGGCGAGCGGGACGCCCGCCGCCTCGGCGGCGGCGCGCGCGGTGTGCTTGGCTCCGAAGAGCTCCAGCTGTTCCGGGGTGGGGCCGACGAAGACGATGCCGGCGTCCGCGCAGCGGCGCGCGAAGGCGGCGTCCTCGGACAGGAAGCCATAGCCGGGGTGGATCGCGCCCGCCCCCGTGTCCTTGGCCGCCCGGAGGACCAGGTCGGCGTCGAGGTACGACTCCTTGGCCGGGGCGGGGCCGAGCCGTACGGCCTCGTCGGCGATCCGGACGTGCTCGGTGGCGCGGTCGGCGTCGGAGTACACGGCGACGGTCCGCAGCCCGAGCGTTTGGGCGGTGCGGATGACGCGCGCCGCGATCTCGCCGCGGTTGGCGACCAGCAGGGTGTCGAAGGTCATCGTGCGCCGTCCTCGTCGTTCTCGCAGGGCTCGGTGATGGTCATCCGGACGGCCGTCGGGTCGAACCCGTTGCAGGGGTTGTTGATCTGGGGGCAGTTGGACAGCAGGACGAGGACGTCGGCGTCGGCGCGGAGCACGACCTTCAGGCCCGGGGCCGAGATGCCGTCGACGATGCCGAGCGTCCCGTCCTCCTCGACCGGCACGTTCATGAACCAGTTGATGTTGGAGACCAGGTCGCGCTTGCCGAGGCCGTGCCGGGCGCCCTCGGCGAGGAAGTTCTCCACGCAGGCGTGCTGCGACCAGGTGTGGTGGCCGTAGCGGAGGGTGTTGGACTCCTTGGAGCAGGCGCCGCCGAGGGTGTCGTGCCGTCCGCAGGTGTCCTCGACGACGGTCATCAGCGGCGTGTGCTCGTTGGAGAGCAGGACCGAGCCGGTGGTCAGGAAGACGTTGCCCTGGGCCTGGATCGTGTCGGGGGCGCTGTAGCGCACGGAGGTGTCGTGTGCGTCGTACACCAGGAAGTCCGCGGCCTGGTTGCCGTGCAGGTCGGTGAGGGTCAGCAGCTGCCCCTTGCGGACGACCGCGGACCAGCCGGCGCGGGCGCGGACGGTGTCGTCGCGGACGACGAGGTCGGGAAGGGTGGTGACGGTCATGCGAGCCCCCGGGCGGTGAGGTGGCCGACGGTGTTCAGGAAGGCGCGGCGGCCTTCGGGGCCGGCGTCCCAGAGGGCGTCTTCGGGAGCGGTCGGCCGGGACCGGTACGCCAGAACCTGGAGGTTTCCGCAGACGTACTCGGGGCGCGGGTCCAGCGGGTGCGGCACGTTGGCGAGGAGGACGGTGACGTCCTGTTCGGCGCGGAGGGTGACGGACGCGCCGGGGCCCGCCGAGCCGGTGAACACGGTGGTGCCGTCCTCGGCGATCCGGACGCCCTGGAAGAAGGAGACGGACGGCGGGAGGTCGCGCGGGGCGAGGCCGTTCTTCAGGGCGGCGAGCTTGAACAGCTCGAGTCCCGCCGGCGAGGCGGACTGCGGGGTCCCGTCCCCGTACCGCGCGGTGTTGCGCGCGAGGGTGGAGGTGCCGGTGAGGGCGTCGTGCCGACCGGAGGTGTCCTCGACGACGGAGGCGAGGACCCGGCCCTGGTCGGAGAGGAGCAGGTGTCCCTCGCCGAGGTAGGCGTTCCAGAGCACCTTGACCGTGTCGGCCGTGTTCAGCCGTTCCCAGGGGCGGTCGGCGCAGTGCAGGAGGAGGTGGGCGCAGGCGTCGCCGGTGAGGTCGGTCAGCCGCAGTTCGGTGCCGCGGGCGAGCACCTTGTGGGTGTAGTTGCCACCCGCCACGGTCTCGGCCCAGACGAGGTCGCCCGCTGCGACGCCCGGGGGAGGGGCCGGCCAGTCGCTCGCGGGGACGACCGGCATGGCATCCGCCCGCGTGCCCTCCTGGGCGCGGGCATGTGCGCGGGCGCCGTACGCCGACGCGGTGACTGACGGTGGCGCTGAGGGTGTCCCCATGGCTCGACCTCCGGTGCGGGCTCGTCTCGGGCCTAATTTCTGTCGCTCGACAGAAATTAGGCAGCGGCCGCTTCACCCCCATTGCCCGCGCGTTTCCGGTCGGTTACCGGGAACTCACCCCCCATGGCCCGCTCCGAGGCATCGTCCGGCCCTGTGCGAGGATCACGGAGTGAGCACGCCGAACACGCCCGCCGGCAGGAAAGTCGGCCGCCCGAGAGCCCAAGAGCGCCCGGCCGACGGACCGGAACCGCGCGACGAAGTCCTCGCCGCCGCAGCGGAGTTGTTCACCACCCGGGGCTACACGGCCACCTCCACCCGCTCCATCGCCGAGCGCGCCGGGCTACGACAGGCCTCCCTGTACCACTACTTCGACGGCAAAGAGGCGATCCTCGCGGATCTGCTGGAAGGGACCGTACGCCCCTCGCTGGAGCTGGCGGCCGGACTCGTGTCCCGGACCGAGGCGTCCCCCGAGGCGCGCCTGTGGGCGCTGTGCCACTCCGACGCCACCCTCCTGTGCGCGGGGCCGTACAACCTCGGCGCGCTCTACCTGCTGCCCGAGGTCGGGACGGAGCACTTCGCCGCCTTCCACCGTCTCAGGAACGAACTCAAGTCCGCCTACACGGGGTTGCTCGCCACCACCGAGCCCGGCGCGGACCTCACCCCCCAGGAGCTGGCGCTCCGTGCCGACCTCCTGTTCGGCCTCACCGAGAGCGTGATCCTCATCCGCCGCGCCGGCCCCGACCACGCCCCCGGGGCCCTCGCGGGGGCGACGGCCGACGCCGCGCTACGGGTGGCCGGCGTGCCGCAGCGCGCCCTGGCACGACTGCGCCGCGAGGGGCTGGGGCTCCTCGCGGCGCGGGTCTGATCCTCGGACTCCTGATGCGGGCCTGTCTCAAGCGCGTACGGTCGCGGCCTCCGGCTCCGGTTTCGCGGGAATCCCGTGTTCCGGGACGTTCCGGCGCCGGCGGTGCCAGCGGTAGGCCGCGCCCGTCGCGACCGTCGCCGCGAGGACCAGGACGGTGAACCAGCGGAAATACCAGTGGCCGCCCTCGGGGTCGTACACCTCGGCACGCGGCCAGGCGAGGTTGACCGTCATGAAGAGTCCGTAGGCGGCCGCGAGCACATTGACGGGAAGTCCCCAGCGCCCGAGGGAGAACAGGGGACGCCCGAGCTCGTCGCGTTCACCGTCGGCCGGAGGCAGCCACTCGCCCCGCAGCCGCCGGACCAGCATCGGCCCGGTCACCATGGCGTACGCCAGGTACACCATCGCGATGCACGTCGTGCCGATGGCGAGGAACGCCTGCGGGGAGGCGAGGTTGAGCAGGAGCAGCAGGGCCGCACCGACGCCGACCACCACCGCGGCCGTGCCGGGCATCCCGGTCCGTCGCGGCACCCGCGCCAGCGCCGCCGACCGGGGGAGGACGCCGTCGCGGGCCATGGAGAAGAGCATGCGGGTCGCCGAGGTCTGGATGGCGAGGGTCGCCGCGCAGACGGCGACCGCCACGTCGGCGAGCAGGACCCGGCCGAGGCCGTCGCCGAGGGTGCTGGTGAGCACGTAGCCGAGCCCCTCCGTCGCCAGCCGTCCGTCGGTGAGGCTGGGTGCGGCGAGCAGGCCGCCGAGGAGCAGCAACCCGCCGCAGACTCCGGACGTGGTGAGGGCGGTGAGCGTCGTGCGGGGCGCGGTGCGGCGGGGGTTGACGGTCTCCTCACTCATCTCGCTCGCGCTCTCGAAGCCGATCAGGACGTACGCGGCGGTGAACGAGCCCACGAGGAGCGCCGTGACGAGACCTCCCTCGCCACCGGTGTGCAGGGTGATGCCGGGGTCGCGCTCCGCGTGGGTGGCCAGGAGGACGACGATCAGGGCGACGCCGGCGATCTCGGCGGTGACCCCGATCGTGTTGACGGCCGACAGCGCGCGGTTGTCCAGGACGTTGAGCAGGGTGGTGAGCGCCAGCAGGACGAGGCCGAGGAGGACGGCGTTGGCGGCGCCGCTGGTCGTCGTGGGCGACGGGTCGCCGCCGACGATCTGGAAACCGGGCCATACGGCGGGCAGGACGACCTGGAGGGCGAGCGCGGCCGCCGCCACCACCACGATCCGCCCGATCACCATGATCCAGCCCGCGTACCACCCGAACGTGGGGGAGCCGAGCCGGCTCGCCCACTGGTAGATCGCCCCGGCGATGGGCATGCGGGCGGCGAGCTCGGCGAAGCAGGCGGCGACGAGGAGTTGCCCGACGAGGACGAAGGGCCAGGTCCAGAAGAAGAGAGGCCCCCCGAAGGAGTAGCCGAGGGAGAAGAACTGGAAGACCGTGGTCAGCACGGAGATGAAGGAGAACCCAGCGGCGAAGGAGGCGTACCGCCCCATCCGCCGCCGCAGCTCCTGGGGATAGCCGAACGGGGCGAGTGCGTCGCCGTCACCCGGCGATGGAGATGCCGGCGGCGTGGGATCGGTGGTCACGGTCATGGCGGTCCCCTGTCACGGAGGTGAGTCGTCCCTGCGAATTCCTGTCGGTTGACAGAAATTAGGGACGACCCGTTTCCGCCGCGTGTCGCGGCCGTGTCCCGCCCGTTAGTGACTGCTCTCCCGCTGGATCCGCCGGACCTGTCGGATCCGCCGGGAGCCCGGCTCAGCTTCGCGGACCAGGCGGCGTTCGTTGCCGCGGTGGACCATGCAGTCCTGCGTGGAGAGCTGATCCCGGATGAGCGCGGCGCGCCAGGCGGGGGTGGCAACGGTGTCGCCGACGGGGGAGTCCCCATACCTCAGGGATCCGCCCGATGCCCCGCTCAGCCTGCGTGGGTTGGTGCGTCCAGGCCGCCGTAGCGGCTCGCCCGCCGGTGATGCAGGTTGGCGCGCCGCGCGTCGCCGCCGTAGTGCGCCAGGACCTTGGGGTCCATCACCCGGCGCCACAGCGGGGTCGCCCAGGCCAGCACGATCATGGTGGCGTACCCGGAGGGGAGTTGGGGCGCCTCCTCGAAGTGGCGCAGGGTCTGGTACCTGCGCAGCGGGTTGGCGTGGTGGTCCGAGTGCCGCTGCAACTGGTAGAGGAAGATGTTGCTGGTGGTGTTGTTGCTGTTCCAGCTGTGGCGGGGGGCGACCCGCTCGTACCGTCCGTCCGGTCGGCGCTCACGCGACAGGCCGTAGTGTTCGAGGTAGTTGACCGTCTCCAGCAGCAGGATGCCGCACACCGCCTGGACGAACAGGTACGGCAGGACCGATGGCCCGAAGACGGCGGCGAGCGTGGTGAAGAGCAGGGCGGTCAGTCCCCACGCGGTCAGTACGTCGTTGCGGTGCGACCAGATGCGGTGGTGGCGACGGCTGAGGCGACGGGCCTCCAGGCGCCAGGCCGACCGTACGCTCCCCGCGACTGTCCGCGGGAGGAACGCCCACAGGCTCTCACCGAGTCGTGAACTGGCAGGGTCCTCGGGCGTCGCGACCCGGATGTGGTGTCCGTGGTTGTGCTCGACGTAGAAGTGGCCGTAGGCGGACTGGGCCAGCGCGAGGCGGGCCAGACGGCGTTCCACGGTCTCCCGCTTGTGCCCGAGCTCGTGCGCCGTGTTGATGGCGACACCGGCGACCACGCCCACGGTGGCGGCGAGGCCCAGTGCGTCCTGCACGCTCATGCCCTCGGCCCAGAGCAGGCAGGCGTACAGCAGCCCGGCGTACTGCAGGGGCAGGTACAGGTAGGTGCACCAGCGGTAGTACTTATCCTCCTCCAGCTGCGGGATCACCTCGTCCGGGGGGTTTGCCTGGTCCGGGCCGATCAGCGCGTCGAGCACCGGGATGATCACGAAGGCGAAGAACGGTCCCCACCACCACAGCACCGTCCAGTCGCTGACGGCGACCAGCGCCGCAGCCTGGAAGGGCAGCGTGGGGACGGCGAGGCCGAGCAGCCACGTGTAGCGCTTGCGGTCGCGCCAGGGTGTGCTGGCGGGGGATGCGGGAGGCGTCGTCGACGGTGCGGTCATCGGACTGTGCTCCTTGCGGGCGTTCGGCTCTGACCCGGCAGAGCGTGGCACCGGCCCCGATCGCTGACAATCAGGGACGCATTGTCAATGTTTTGACGGACCGTCAGGTCAGGTCTCTCGGTTCAGTGCCCCGATGGCCGCCGCTGTGATGACCTGGGCGGATTCGCGCGGCGATTGGTCGGGCGGCGGCAGCACGATGTGCGACAGGGTGAGGCGCACGATGACGTCGGCGGCCTGATCCGTCCGCGCCTCGTCGAACTGCTGGAAGTGCGCCTGGCACCAGGCCCGCACCATGAGGCGAGCGCCCGTGACCACCGGTTCCGAGCGGGCCGTCAGGTAGGGCAGCAGGGAGTCCGTGCCGGCCCGGGCGGCCTTGACGACCGAGGCGACAAGTACGTTGTCCCGGGCTTCCTGCAGCGCGTACAGAACGGCGGCGGCAAGCGCCTTCGACGCGGTGGGCGCCGGCTGTCGCAGCGCGTGGTCCACACCGGCGAGGAAGCGCTCCGCCTCGCGGTGCACCAGCGCCTGACTCAGCCCGCCGCGGCTGCCGAACTCCTTGTAGACCGTGGGTCGTGACACCTCGGCGCGTGCCGCCACCTGCGACAGGCTCACCGAGTCCCAGCCCTTCTCCGCCGCCATCGCGCGGGCCGCGTCGAGCACGTCGTCCCGCATCCGTCTTGGCCACGCCTCGCGGGGCGGCAGAGGCGTGGAGCCGCGGTCCGTGGCTGCGGTGAACGGCTTTGCCTCCACTGCGTCTCTCCTCGCATCGGGTGCCGGGCAAGGTGCCGATGATGCAATGCCGCGAGGACCTGATGAAGCGTCAGGACATTGACACCGCGTCACCCTGGGCGCCGTTCGGCCGACGTGGCACGCTGGCCGTCGGCGGAACCACCCCCCGTGTCCGCCATGCTGGTAGCGCGCCCCGTACCGCCGCTTGCATCCCGTCGGCGGCGGTACGGGCGCACGTAGCGGGATCCGCTCGTCGCGCAGCGTGCCGGGTGCCCGGTGCCGTCATGCGTATCCTCGTGCGCTGCCGCCGCAGGCGTCGTGCGCGACGGGTGCCGACCTGGCGACCAGCTCTTTCCCCCCGCCCGTGCCGCCGTTCTGGGCGAGCGCGGAAGCGGCCGGTGTCTTGTGCGCCGTGTCCGTCCGGCGCATGTACCGGCACTGGTCGCCGCCCGCGACGTACCCGACCCGGCGGGGCGGAAGTTCGTGGTGTCGGCCCGGGTGCTGTTGCCATCGGCGGCGGGGGTGGGGGTCCAAGTGGTGCGGGAGTTGGTCCCGGCGAGCTTGATGACGTCGTCGCACTCCGTCGTCCTGCCGTCCGAGGGCGGCGCGGAGCCGGCGAGTACGACGGCGTCGAGGGAGTCGATGCCCCGCTGACCGTGGCGACAGTGCCGGCCGGGGAGCCGGCGGTGACCGAGCCGTCGCCGTTCATGGTGAAACGCCGGGCCGTTCCCGTTGTCGTGGTGGGGGTCGCACGCGCCGGCCAACCAAATCCGGTGGACGCGGTCCAGACGGGGGCGGCGGAAGCGAGCGTGGCGGCGAGGGCGGGGGGCGTGACGGTGACCGGGCGGCGCGGCAGGCGTGCGGGCATGGATCCCCCGGGTCGGGGCTTCACGGGTGGGGGAGCGAGGCGCTAGCGGGCGGTACAACCAGGCGACCTTGGCGGCAATATGTATCGCATGCTCGGCTGCAGACGGGGCGCGTGATGTGGAGAAAGCCCAGCTCGCGCCCAGTCCGGTACCAGTGGTCGATGTCCGCGCGTCGCGTTACGCGAACGTAACGTGCGATACATCTAGGCAAGAAGCGAAGCGTTCTGTAATTTCCGGTGTGCGGTCGGCGGCACCTCCGCCGGCCAAGGATTCCGAGAGGCCCGATCCGCCATGAACGCTCGCACAGTCCGCCGCCTGGCGGCCGCCACCGCAGTGACCACCGCCCTGACCGCGCTCACCGCCTGCTCCGGCGATGACGACACCGCACCGGCCGCGAGTGGCAGCGTCACCGTCGCCGGTGTGAAGATCGACAAGGACCCCGCGCTGCACGACGCGCTGCCCGCGGAGATCAAGGACGCGGGCACCGTGAAGGTCGCCACCGATGTGCCGTACCCCCCGTTCGAGATGTACGTCAGGGAGGGCGAGAGCGAGCTGACGGGCCTCGACTACGACCTCGGCCAGGCCATCGGCGCCAAGCTCGGAGTGCGGTTCGCCTTCACCCCGCAGAAGTTCGACGGCATCGTCCCGGCGATCCAGGCCGGCAAGTTCCACGCGGCGATGTCGGCCATCACCGACAACAAGGAGCGGCAGCAGGTCGTCGACTTCGTCGACTACTCGCAGTCCGGCTCCGGCGTTCTCGTCGCCGAGGGCAACCCCGAGAAGATCGCCACTCTCGACGACCTGTGCGGCAGGAAGGTCGCCGTGCAGGCCGCCACCAACCAGCTGGACCTGCTCAAGGAGCACCAGGCGCAGTGCAAGAAGGCCGGTGGCGGCCAGGTCGAGATCCTGACCTTCCCCAAGGACTCCGACGCCCAGCTCGCCCTGCGCTCCGGCAAGGTCGTCGCCCAGCTGCTGACCAAGCCGGCCGCCGGCTGGACCGCCAAGACGGCCGACGACGGCAAGACGTTCGACCTCGTCGAGGACCCGGCCGCACCCGGCGGCTACAACGCCTCGCCCAACGGCATCGCCGTCACCAAGAAGCTGCCCGAGCTGACCGGCGCGATCCAGAAGGCCCTGCAGGCCCTGATCGACGACGGCACGGCCACCAAGATCTTCGAGAAGTACGGCGTCGCCTCCATCGCGGTCAAGGAAGCCACCAAGAACGTGGCGGTCGACTGAACATGGCCACCCTGAAAGCAACCCGGGACGCCGCGCCGCCCGCACCCGCGCGCCCGGCCGACGGCCTCGTCGTCGTGCCGGTGCGCAACTACGGCCGCTGGGTGGCCGCCCTGGCGGCCCTGGCCGCACTCGTCGGACTGGTCGGCTCACTGGCCAAGAACGACAACCTGCACTGGGACATCGTCGGCGACTACCTCTTCGCCGACCTCATCTTCGACGGCCTGTTCACCACCCTGTGGCTGACCGTCGCCGCCATGGTCCTCGGGCTCGCCCTCGGGACGCTGGTCGCGGTCATGCGGCTGTCACCGAGCCCGGTCCTGTACGGCCTCGCCACTTTCTTCGTCTGGATCTTCCGCGGCACCCCGCTGCTCGTACAGATCATCTTCTGGGGCTACGCGGCCGCGCTGTACAAGTACGTGAAGATCGGTGTTCCGTTCACCGACATCACCTTCTTCCAGGCCGAGACCAACTCGCTGCTCACCCCGGCCGTCGCGGCCCTGCTCGCCCTCGGGCTCAACGAGGCCGCCTACGCCTCCGAGATCGTGCGCGCGGGCATCCAGTCCGTCGACCAGGGGCAGACCGAGGCCGCGCACTCGCTCGGTATGCGTCCCGCCCTGACCATGCGCCGGATCGTGCTGCCCCAGGCGATGCGCGTCATCATCCCGCCGATGGGCAACGAGACCATCAACATGCTGAAGATGACCGCCTTGGTCTCGGTCATCTCCGCGCACGACCTGATGTCCAACATCCAGGACGTGTACGCCCAGAACTACCAGGTCATCCCCATGCTGGTGGTGGCGAGCCTGTGGTACCTCGCCCTGGTCACGCTGCTCGGCATCCCGCAGGCATGGCTGGAGCGGCGCTACGGCCGCGGCACCGCCGGCGCCCCGCACGTGTCGCCCCTGCGGCGCCTGCTCGGCACAGCCGCCCGGCCCACTCGCGTGAAGAACAAGGAGGCGGGCCGGTGAGCGCCCCCAAGACGCACGACGGCAGTGCCCCGACCGGGCACGACGGCAGCGCCCTCAAGACGTACGACGGCAGCGCCCCTCAGACGCACGACGGCAGCGCCCCGACCGGCCACGACCAGCGCGCGCCGATGCGGCACGACGAGAGCGTCCCGATGGTGCACGCGGAAGGGGTGCGCAAGCAGTACGGCAAGCTGGAGGTCCTCAAAGGCATCGACCTCACCGTCCGGCGCGGCAGCGTGTGCTGCCTGCTGGGACCGTCCGGCTCGGGCAAGTCCACGTTCCTGCGCTGCATCAACCACCTCGAGAAGGTCGACGGCGGCAGACTCACCGTGGACGGCGAGCTCGTCGGCTACCGGCAGCACGGCGGCAAGCTGCACGAGCTGAGGGAACGGGAGGTCGCCGAGCGGCGCCGTGACATCGGGATGGTGTTCCAGCGCTTCAACCTCTTCCCGCACATGACCGCCCTGGAGAATGTCATCGAGGCACCCGTACGGGTCGCCCGGGTGCCCAGGGCGCAGGCCCGCGAGGAGGCGGGGCACCTGCTGGAACGGGTCGGCCTCGCCGACCGCGCCGGCCACTACCCCGCGCAGCTCTCCGGCGGACAGCAGCAGCGCGTGGCCATCGCCAGGGCGCTTGCCATGAAGCCCAAGCTGATGCTGTTCGACGAGCCGACATCGGCCCTCGACCCGGAGCTCGTCGGCGATGTCCTCGACGTGATGCGCCGGCTGGCTGACGACGGGATGACGATGGTCGTCGTCACCCACGAGATCGGCTTCGCCCGCGAGGTCGGCGACACGGCCGTCTTCATGGACGAAGGCGTGATCGTCGAGGCCGGCGACCCGCGCCAGGTCCTGGTCGCCCCTGAGCAGAAGCGCACCCGCGCGTTCCTGTCGAAGGTCCTGTGAGCGCCCCCTCGCGGCAGCGGCCCCGCCCCGCCGACCTGCTCGGCCCGGCCCGCAGCCGTCTGCCGCAGTACCTGCACGACCTCGCCGAACTCGTGGCCATCGACTCGGGCTCCTACAGCCCCGGCGGTGTCAACGCCGTAGCCGACTGGGTGCAGACGCGCCTGACGTCGCTCGGCTTCGCCGTCGAGCGGATCCGGCCGCCCCGCGCCGACGGCCCCGGTGCCGATGACGTCCGCACGGGCGACGTGCTGGTCGCCCGCAAGGCGGGCCGCCTCGCCGAGGCGGACGGCGGGCGCCGGGTCCTGCTGGCCGCCCACATGGACACCGTCTTCGAGGACGGCACCGCCGCCGAGCGGCCCTTCACCCTCACCGGCACCCGTGCGCACGGGCCCGGCGTCAGCGACGACAAAGGCGGCCTGCTGGCCGGCCTGACCGCGCTGGAACTCCTTCGGGAGCAAGAGGCGCAGGACTACGCGGAGTTGGTGTTCCTCGCCACCCCCGACGAGGAGATCGGCTCCCCGGCCAGCCGCGGGATCACCGAGGACGTCGCCCGGGGTGTGCACTACGCCCTGGGCCTGGAGTGCGCGCGGGAGAACGGGGACCTGGTGCTCGCCCGCAAGGGTGTCGCCGACTTCCGGCTCATCGTCACCGGACGCGCCGCCCACGCCGGCATCGAGCCCGAGCGGGGCGCCAACGCCGCCCTGGCCGCCGCACACCTCGTGGTAGCCCTGCAGGCCCTCAACGGGCGTTGGGACGACGTCACCGTCAATGTCGGTGTCGTCAGGGCGGGCCACCGCCCCAACATCGTCTGCCCCGAGGCCGAACTCCGCCTGGAGGTACGCGCGGTCACCGCCGCCGGTCTGAGCCGGGTCAGGCGGGCCATCGAGGCCACCGCCGCCTGCCCGGCCGTCCCCGGCACGACCGTCACCGTCGAACAGCTCGACGACTGCCCTCCGATGGAGGCGACCGCGGCATCGCACCGCATGCTGGCCGCGGCCGAACAGGCGGCAACCGCGCTCGGCTTCTCCCTCGGTGCCACGGCCACCGGCGGCGTCGGCGACGCCAACCTGATCGCGGGCACCGGTGTCCCCGTCCTGGACGGTCTCGGCCCCGTCGGCGGCGCCGACCACAGCCCTCAGGAGTGGCTGGACACGGCGAGCGTGCCCGAGCGCGTCGCCCTGCTGGCCGCGCTGGTCATGTCCCTCGGTGACCACAGCGGCGACAGCAGCGACAGGAGTGCCTGACCACCGGGCCCCGGCCGCGTCGCGGTCCGGCCGGTGGCCCGGTTTCCCCCTCGACCCTCCGATCACCTCCCGAGGAGACACCATGCGCGATCGTTCCCTGCTCGGCCGGCGCCACTTTGTCGCCGGGGCCACCGCCCTCGTACTGACCCTCACCGCCGCGCCCGCGGCTCAGGCGACCGTCCGCGCCGGCAGCGCACCGCGGACGGGTTCCCTGGTCCTGATGGGCGGCGGGCTCGCGCCCGACAACACGCAGGTGTACGGCGAGATCATCGAGCGGGCCGGCGGATCTCGCGCCCGCATCGGTGTCCTCACCGCCGCGTCCGTCCCCGAGAGCCAGGACCCGCACGCCGACGACCCCGAGAAGTGCAGCAACTCGGCCTGCAACGGCGCCTATTACGCCGGACTGTTCAAGAAGCACGGCGCGGCCGACGCCGAATGGATCCCCGTCGACCTGGACCACGTCGCCAACGCCGACTCGGACGCCGTGGTCGACCAGATCAACTCCATGACCGGGTTCTTCTTCGGTGGTGGCGACCAGTACCGGTACGTCACCACCCTCCTGCACGGCGCCCGGCACACCGATTCCAAGGTGCTTGCCGCCGTCCGCGCCAAGCTCGCCGACGGCGCGGTCGTCGCCGGCACCTCCGCGGGCGCACAGATCGCCGCCGGCCCCGACATGGTCACCGGCGGCGAGTCCTACCAGGCGCTGCGGGACGGCAGCGCCGCCGGCTACTTCGACGACGCCACCCGGCTCGGCTACCTCCCCGACGGCGGATTCGGCTTCCTGCGCTCCGGCCTCGTCGACACCCACACCGGCGCCTTGGGCAGGGAGGGCCGGGCGCTGCGCCTGGCCGCGGACACCGGCCACGACCGCGTCTACGCCCTGCAGGAGAACAGCGCACTCGTCGTCGACAACCCGGGAACGCTCCAGGAGACCACGACCGTCCTCGGCAGCAACGGCGTGGGCATCCTCGACCTGCGCGACGCCCGCGCCCGCACCACACCCGACGGCTGGACCCTCACCCGCGCCCGCTACACCCACCTCACCAACGGCGACCGCTACGACGCCCACCACTGGTCCGCACACCCGGCCCCCGGCAAGCGCCCCCTGATCGCCCGCACGACGTCCCCCGTGCCCGCCAACGACGACGTCTTCTACTCGATCGACAACCCCTCAGGGGTCCCGTACTCCTTCCTGGGCACGGCCCAGGCACTCGCCGAGACCAGGAACCAGCGCACCGCCACGGCCACCACCTACGAGAGCAAGCCCCGCTTCACCGTCACCTTCACCAAGCAGCCCGGCTTCACGGCCTGGACCAGCGACGGCACCACGGCGCAGACGCTCGTCGGACTGCGCATCGACGTCGCACCCCGGTGACGTGACCGACTCCAGCCCGCGCTCGGTGGCCGGGACCGGCAGGTACCTGCGACCGGTCCCGGCCGCCCCTGCGGGCATTAGGCTCGGCACCGGCGCACCGCGTGATCCGAAAGGAGCCCTCATGGCCTCCGGCACACTTGCCGACGACATTCGCCTCAAGCTGGGTACCCTCAGCCCCGCCGAGCGGAAGGTCGCGAGGGTGCTGCTGGCCGCCTACCCCGCCGCCGGCTTCGAGACCGTCGCCACCATCGCCGAACGCGCCGCCGTCAGCGCCCCCACCGTGCTGCGTTTTGCCGCTCGCCTCGGCTACAGCGGATTCCCCGAGTTCCAGGCCGCCCTGCGCGCCGAGCTGGACCAGCGCAACGCCTCGCCGCTGTCGCTGTACGAGGACGCGGAGGACACCTCGGGTGACGACTCGGCGGCAGGCCTCATGGCCCGCAGCAGCAAGCTGTTCACCACCGCCGTGGCCCAGACCCTGGCCGAGACCCCGCCGCACGACCTGGAGCGGGCCGTGGCGCTGCTGTCCGATCCCAAGCGCCGGATCACCCTGGTCGGAGGCCGGTTCACGCACCTGCTCGCCCAGTACCTCGGCCTGCACCTGATGCAACTGCGAGACGACGTCCACGTCCTGCCCGAACGCGACGTGGAACGGGCCGCCGCCCTGGCCCGGCTGGGCCGCCGCGACGTCCTCGTCGTCTTCGACTACCGGCGCTACGAGGACGACAAGGTGGCCCTCGCCCAGCTCACCCAGGAACGCGGCGGCAAGGTCGTCGTCTTCACCGACACCTGGCTCTCACCCACCAGCGCGCACGCCGAGGTCGTCCTGCCCAGCCAGGTCACCACCCCGTCCCCGTACGACAGCCTGGTGCCGACGCTCGCGGTCATCGAGACGGTCGTCGCCGGCCTCCTCACCACCCTCGGCGACGATGCGCACCAGCACATGCGGCACACCGAAGACGTCGCCCGCCGCGCCGGGCTGGTGTGACCGACGGCCGTCGCCGGTGTGACTCGTACCGTGAGCCGTGAGCCGTGAGCCGTGAGCCGTGAGCCGTGAGCCGTGAGCCGTGAGCCGTGAGCCGTCAGCCGTCAGCCGTCAGTAAGTCAGTGCGCCGTGTGCTGTGCGGCCAGCCGCACGGGGGCGTTGGGCGCGCCGTGGCCGCGGTAGCCGTCGCGCTGGACGATTTCGAAGAAGACCCGGCCGTCGGTCAGGGTGTAGCAGTGCAGGAACTCGCCGTGCGGGTCGCGGTCGTAGAGGATGCCGAGTTCGCGGTACGTCTCCAGTTCGTCGTCCGCCGGCTCGTACCGCGCGGCCAGGTCGTGTCGCCGGTTGTGGCCGCGATCTCCGCCCGCGAGACAGCCGCCCTCCCGACGGAGCGGCTCGGCGAGCCCGCGCCGCGCGAGTCCGGGCAGCCGGAGCGGGTGACGGCCTGATCAGGCGCAGCGCGCCGGGCCGTTGGACCAGGCCCGCCGGCACAGCACGAGCAGGGACCCGTCCGGGTCCTCCAGGGTGACCTGCCGCTCGGTCCACTAGGGGGTTGGAAGGACAGCACCTTTTGTCCTTCCCCACTTCTCCAAGGGGCGACCAGGTCGTCCGGCACGGGCCGTCCACGTAGGAGACCCACCCAGGAGGTCCTCCTCGGTGGGCCGCGGCTCGACCGGCCGCGCGGGCTCGCGGACCAGCGCCAGATGCCAGCCGGCGTCCGGCCACCCGGGCATCAGCGGATCGTGCGCACAGGGTCCCGGCCCGCTCGCGCCGCGCCCTACGACGCTCCGGCCCAGCCCTTCGGTCCAGAACCGCTCCGCCGCCGCCAGGTCTCGCGCCAGGGGCGGGCGACGCGGATGTGACCGCGGCCGTCGATCCGGACGACGATCTCCGCGCCAGTTCCTCGACGGCCCGACGACCGCGCAGCATGGACTGCGGCGACGGGCGCGGCCATCGGCCGTCCGCCCTGGGGCACGGAGTCCTACGCCCCCGGGTGGTCCGTCAGTCGGCGGCCCTCGGAATGCCGTATACCCGCTCGACTCGCAGCCGCAGGACCAGTCGCCGATCGCGCACCATGGCGGCCCGGAAGTCGTCCCAGTCGGGGTGCTCGCCCTGGACATCCCGGTAGAGGCGCACGAGTTCCTCGACCGTGGCGTCGGAGGGGTCCCCGGCCACCGGCGTCAGCTCCGCGGTGCCCTCGGCGACCGCGTAGGCCCACCGGTCGGCGGTCGTGACGTGGTATGACGCCCGGGGGTCGCGGCGCAGATTGCGGGTCTTGGCGCGGCTCTCGGTGAGGGACACGCGGATGACGTCCTCGCCCGGGTAGTAGGCGTGGGTGACGTTCGACAGCTGCGGCCGACCGTCGCGCTTGAGGGTGACCAGCACCCCGCCGTGGCCCTCGGAGAGCAGCGCGCGCAGCGCGTGGTGCGTGGCGTCCTGAGTCATGTATCCCTCAACCCCGTGGCGTGGCCCGCCCATTCCCGGGCTCGACTCGCGTGAGAAGTGGAAGGGTCACCGCGTGATCATCAAGGGTTGTGTGGACTACTTAGCAGAGCAGCCATCCCTGCTCTTGTCCGAGGATGTCGGCTCACCGACAACCAGCGCCGGGCGCCGAGCCCCGTAAGGGCTCCAACGTGTCGATCATCAAGCGCTCGGGGGCACCCGGGAGCTCCCATCACGTTCATGGCGTGTCCCGGCCACCGGCCGGTCCCGAGCTCAAAGACGGCCTGGAACGGCGTCAACGTCTACGGCGCGTCCCACATCGTCGTCAAGAACGTGGAGGCCAGGGGCAACAACGCCGCCCTGTCCCTGGTCGGCGCCGAACGCTCGCCGAGCAGGACGGACCCCACACATACAAGACCGACTGCATAACCGTGGAGAAGAACCGGAAGTCCGGCTCGTTGCGGCGGTGTTGCCGCTGCGGGACCTGTCGGCGCAGCCGACCCCCCGGTGGCCGACCACGTCGGTAGCCGTCAGGTCAGGGGCACAGGCCCGTGTCCGAGTTGCAGTAGATGTCGATCGAACCGCTCCAGGTCATGCACTGGCCGGGCTCTGGAAGGTCCTTGTACACCGGTCCGGCATAGGTCGTGTAGGAACCGGCGTCCCTCGCCGGGTGGTCGCCGGTCGGCCAGGTGTCCAGCGTCACCTCCATGAACACGCGGGCGCCGGGCTTGTTGCGCACCGTCACAGCGCACCACTGCTTGTCGGCGGAGCTGTAGGCCACATAGGTGGTGGCGGCCACAGTGGTCTGCGAGGACTTGATCGGCGTCGACGTGAAGACCTCGTACCCGGCGCCGCACGCCCCGTTGTAAGCGCCGGCCGTGGTGGCCGATGCCGGCGTCGTTGCGGCGAGCGTGCCGCCCAGGGCCAGGACGGCAAGGGCGCCGGCGGTGGCTGCCTTGTGGCGGATCGACTTCATGGTGTTCCCCCTGGTGGTGTCGTGACGGGCGGGCCGGTCGTGGCCGTCCACGCCAAGTCAGACAGGAGAGGCCCGTTGAGAGTTGTGGGCGCTTTTGTCGCGGTCCTGTCACCGGTGTGACGGGAAGCCGTTACGCCAAGGGCATCTTGTTTGCGGGCTCGTATGCCCGTCACCCGTCCGTCCGCCGCAATCGCTGACGTGCTGAGCACCGACCCCGTAGCCATCCGTGAGCAATCCTGAAGATCTGTGGATCGAGCTCGGGGAGCACGCGAAGGGCGTACCTTCCCGAGTGGATCGACTGATGGTCATCGAGTTGGCCGGTGTTCCAGCCCGGTCGGGAAGGCGGCCCGTGCTCAGCGTAGTCAACGACGACGGCACCACCGCCGACGGCTCCGCCCTGATCGACCAGATGGTCCGGGAAGGCGCAAGAAGGACGCCGGCCGCCCTGCTGAGAGAGGAAGTCGAGGCCCCCGGAGTCGAATTGACCGACCAGCGCGACGAGAACGGCCGACGGCTCGTGGTCCGTAGCGGCTACCACCGGCCCAGGAGGGTCACCACCGCGGTCGGCGCCGTCGAGGTGAAGGCGCCGCGGGTGGACGACAAGTGCGTCGACTACGCCACTGGCGAGCGCAAGTGGTTCTCCTCCGCGATCCTTCCCCCGTGGTGCCGCAAGTCCTCGAAGATCAGCGAGGTGCCGCCGCTGCTCTGCCTGCACGGCGTGTCCTCCGGCGACTTCGTACCCTCGCTGGAGCAATCCTTCGGCAGCTCGGCCGGATTGTCCCCGGCCACGGTCACCTGGCTGACGACGCATAGGCAGGCAGACCACGCCGCGTCCATGAACCGCGACCTCGCGGAGATCGATCACGTGTACACGTGGGCCGACGACCTCCACCTCAACGCCGGCCTGGATGAGGCCAAAGCCTGCGTCCTGGCGCTCACCGGGGTGCGCACCGACGGCTCCAAGGAACTGGTCGCGCTCAGGGACGGCTACCGCGAATCGCTCGAGTCCTGGATGGACCTGCTCCGCAGCTGCGCCCGCCGGGGCCTGCGCGCCCCGGCGCTCGGTCGGCGACGGCGCCTTGGGCTTCCGGAAGGCCCTGGCCGAGGTGTTCCCCGCCACCCGCGAGCAGCGGAGCTGGGTTCACAAAACGGCCAACGTCCCGGACGCCATGCCGAAGTCGAGTCCGCCCAGGCCCGTCGGCGAGCGGTGAACACGCCCCACCTCTTCGCCCTCGTCCGCGCCAGAGCCTGCTTCGAACGCGGCCAGCGCGTCGAACGCCCCGGGGCGGTCTCCGCATGAGCCAGCCGTCGCACGGCATGCTGCATCACGTCGAGCTGTGGGTGCCGGACCTCCATCGTGCGCTCGCCTCACTCGGCTGGCTGCTGCAGGCGCTGGGGTACGCCCTCTACCAAAGCTGGGAAGGCGGACGCAGCTGGCGGCTCGGGCCGACCTACCTGGTCATCGAGCAGTCGCCGGCCCTCACCGCCGAAGAGCACGACCGCTGCCGCCCAGGGCTGAACCATCTGGCCTTCCACGTCGAAGACGCCACCACGGTCGAGAAGCTCGTGGCCGACGCCGCCCAGCACGGCTGGCACCTGATGTTCCCCGAGCGGCATCCTTACGCTGGCGGCAGACAGCACTACGCCGCCTACCTGGAGAATGACGACGGCTTCGAAGTCAAACTCGTCGCAATCAACTCACCAGGCCGAAAGTGAGATCAATCGATTCACGGTCTTGACGTTCACTCGCATTCGGACGCGCATGCGCCCTGGCGTCGAGGTGACTTCGGTGGCTGAATCCCCGGGTTCGAGCTCAACATGGCAGTAGGGGCGTGGATCCCGCCAAGGCGCGGTCCGACCTCAGTTGCTTTCGGCCACGCTGAACTCGGCCTGCAGGCACGCGGCAACCTATCGCAGCCGCGCCGCCCTTGCCGTCGCTGCGGCCTGCCGCGTCGGCGCAGGGCAGGCAGTCCCCGGCGCACTCGTACAGCTTGTCGACCGCCTCGGCCAGAATCTTGGGCGGCATCCCGGTCTCGGCGGGGCAGCCGTCGAGCAGCCTGCCGACCAAGGACATGGCGTCTCCGCACATCACGGGCGGGGTCGGAACTATCCGTTTAGCGTGATGCGCGCGACGCGAGCCCACGCCTGCGCTCGCCACCCACTCCGACGGTGAGCAGCACGCTGCGGATCTCGCCGATACTTGGCGCGGTTCTGTGCCGGGTCCGGGTGTGGGAGAGGCAGAGGACACGGTGGGGGCCTCTCCGCGCACGTGCGGCCACCGGGAGGCCGACTGCCGCGGGGCCAGTGGGTGAAGGCGGTCGTACCGGGTACTCGCCAGGGCATGATCAAGCGCGCACTGTGGCAGGGCCTGCTCGCCGGTACCGTCGGAGGCGTCGTGATGACCCTCGGGGAGAAGATCGAGCAGGCCGTCACCGGCCGACCCGATTCCCATGTGCCGGCGCGTGTACTGCAGCGGCTGATCGGCCTGCCCGAACACCCCGGCCCTCAGCCGCTGCCGGTCAACTGGGGCATGCACTACGGCCAGGCCGCCCTCCTCGGTGTCCTCCGCTCGATCATGGCCCAGGCCGGACTGCGTGGACCAGTCGCCTCCGCCAAGTTCGCCGTCGTCCGCCTCACCAACGACCAGATCCTGGAGAACGCGACCGGCGTCGGCGCCCCGCCGCAGACCTGGCCCCGCAAGGAACTCGTCGTGGACCTGCTGAACAAGGCCGTTTACGCCTTCGCCACGGGTGCCGTCGCCGACGCCTTGGCCGCCCGCGGCGGCCCGGGCCCCGGACAGCGCCACGCCGCCGCCCGCCCCGGCCGCCACGCCCACGCCGGACCCCTGCCCCGCAGTCATGCCTACGGGGCTGGCGTCCGACGGTCCGAGTGACTGCGTTCAGAGCCAGCTCGCCGTTGCCCGGGTCGGGATCGTGCTGCCTGTCGGGATGTAGCCGCGCCGCCCTGGTCGCATAGTCACCTCAGATGCTGCCGGAAAAGTGAGGATGAACCGGACCTTCTCTTCCCGGGCAGCCACATCGTCGTATGGGGGTCGCCGCTCCCGGGTTGCGGGTGCAGGGGTGCCGGCATATACGCCCGCCGGGAAGGCCCGGCCGTCCCGGTCATGCACACTCCCGATACGGCTGACGGCCGTCAGAGCCCGCTGGAAGAGGTCACCGGGGGAAAGGGAAGCTCATCCTGAGGAGGACGACAACCGTCAGGAGACCCGCCTCCACGATGGCTGACGAGACGACCGAGACGCCCGAGGAAGACGAGAGCTGGTTGCCACACCATGACCGCAATGGTTAACGCCGCTCCCGCGCTGCTGCGTCGTGCGCTCCCGGCATGGAATGCGGTCACCATCAGAGCGCGGGGCGCCGACGTGCTGAGAACAGTGGCCCCGTCAGCCAGGCCCACTTCCGGCGCGGACCCGTCTTCGAGGGATGGGGCCAGCCAAACCTACCGCGTCGCATCCACGAAAGGTGTCATGACTTCTTCGTCCGTCTTTCGATACGCGCCGGTCTGCTGCTGGTCGACACGGGTACGCGACTGTCGTCCCCTCGCTCGGTGTGGCTGAGCAGGCTGTGCGGTCGGTAGCCCCGCGTGAAGGGCGCGTCGCGGGTCTGTACACCCTGCGCTTGGGACCCTGGCCACCGAGTGAAGCCGTGGTCGTCATGGTCCACGGACTCGGGCTGTCGGGTCGTTACTTCACCCCTCTCGCCCGGTTGCTGGCGGCCGCGGGGCGCACCGTGCTGGTACCAGACCTGCCAGGAAACGTACGCTCGCGGCGGGCCGTCCGGCGCCCCCTCGGCATCGAGGAAACGCTGGAAGCGTTGCTGCGCTGGCGGACCGCCGCAGCGATCGGTCCTTGTGTCCTGGTGGCCAACTCGGTCGGCTGCCAGGTGACCGCGGCGCTCGCAGCCCAGCACCCTCGGCTGGTGGAGCGGATGGTGCTCATCGGCCCTGCACTCGACGTCACGGCGTTGTCGCCGGTGCGGCAACTGCTGCGGCTGTTGAGTGATGTGCCGAAGGAACCGCTGTCCCTCCTCGGTGTGGCCGCCGCGGACTACCTCGTCACTGGAGCGACCCGGTTCGTTGCGGGGTTCCATTACGCACGACAGGACGCGTCCGGCCCGTTCGAGGCGCACCTGCGTCGGGTTGAGGCGCCGACCCTGGTGCTGAGAGGTTCCGACGACCGGGTGGCCCCCCAGCTCTGGGCCGAGCGGGTGGCCGCGGACCTGCCTCAGGGCCGACTCGCCGTGGTGCCCCGCGCAGCCCACGCGGTGCACTTCAGTCGGCCCGACGCCACAGCCCGACAGATTCTGCAGTTCCTGCTATGAAGAATTCCGGTATGGACGCGTATCACCGCCCGGATCGCTCTGCCCGACGATCTGGGCGGTGCACGCATGGGCCGAGGACAGTAACCCGCCCCCGGTGGTTCAGCGGTTCAGGAGCATGACAAGGATGGCGGTCGCCACCGCGCTGATGAGGAGGGAACCGAGGCAGCCGACGCGGTTGCTGAAGAAGAACATGACCCCCGGTTACCCCTCTTCATGCAATACGATCGCAGTCCTTCGAGCGCGATCCACGACAGGGGATCGGCTCAGGCATTGCGTCCGAAGCCGCAACGCCCGGCGCTCACCCGCTGTCACCGCACCCCACGGCACCAGGACCTTCCCGACCGGGCGGGTGCCGAGATCCAGAACGCCGTCGACGGCCTGTCCGCGCGCCCTTCGGCCCTCAGCGCCGCATCAGGTTGGTTCAACGTCGTCTGCGGCGCATCGCCACGGCCGCGACCAACACCAGAGCCCCGGCGAGCCCGGTGAACACCTTCTTGGCAGGGGCCATGGACGTGTTCAGTCCGCAGGCGTCGCGCATCCGGTCGTAGAGACCGAGCGGCACACCCAGGACCGCGTTGCCGGGCGGGCGCCGCGGGATGACGGGGTGGGGGTGGGTGGGCGCGCTGCGGCGCACCATGTCCCATGCCGCGCCGAGCCGGCGCAGCTGGGCAGCGGGCAACGCTTCCTGCAGCCGGGGCAGCACCAGGTCCTCCTCGTCGCGGATGTCCTGCCGTATCAAGGCGAAGACCCGCCGTACGCCTCCTCACGCTCAGGAGAACCCGGACTCAGGCGTTCGATGTCGGCGACAAGATCGTTGATCTGCAGGTGTTCCTCCTCGACCCGCGAGGTCAACTCGTGCCCGTCCTCGACCGAGCGCCGGACGGCCGGCCACAGAACGGTCTCCTCGGCGAAGGCATGGCTGAAGACCAGTTGGACGGTCTGCTGCAGGACCTGTTCGCGCTCCTCGCTGTCCGTCAGGGACTGATAGCGGTCCATCAACCTGTCCATCTCGGCATGATCACGGCGTTGCCGCGCCAGCACGCTGCCCGGACCGCCCAGTCGCTCAACCGTCTGCTCCCTGATCGTCTTCGGCATGGATCTCTCCTCTGCCCAGACCGGCCGCAATGCCTTTCCGCCCCAGCGGCCGCGGACGGTGTCCGGTGGCGGGTACCCCGACGCAGCGCGGCACACGGTTGTGGTGTCTTCGCCTGCTGCTCGGTGCGGTCCGGTCGCCGGTGCATCAGGTGCCGATCAGCAAGTCGCCCTCCTGTACTGCTGTCGGGGAAAGCGTCTTGTAGCCGACCTGCTCGGACAGCACGACGAGGCGGTCCTCCTCCGTGCGCATCACGGTGCCCGCACCCCACGCCGCGTCCGCGCACCCGGTTGTTCGTCCCTAGGACCCGCGCCCGGGCGGGGGAGCGGCGTCCCGGTGCCCGGCCCCGGTGGCGTGGTGCTCGTCCTCGCGGGCGTATACGTCACACTGCCCGCACTGTGTGTCCAACTGCTCGCCGAAGGAGCCCAGAAGGTGCTGGCGGTGGCAGATGGGCGTCTCGGCGTACCCGCGCATCATCTCGATGCTCGATGCTCGATGCTCGATGCTCGATGCTCGATGCTCGATGCTCGAGCGGTCGAGCGGTCGAGCGGTCGAGCGGTCGAGCGGTCGAGCGGTCGAGCGGTCGAGCGGTCGACGCGGAGCCGCCGCTCGAACACCGTGCCGCCTCTTCCGTGGCCTCGTCTGCCGACGGCCGGGCGGAGCCCGGACCGCGCGGCGCCTGCCCTCGACGGCCACCGCTCCCGCGATTCCAGCAGGTTCATCAGATCGCTGGTCTTCCGGCGCGACAGGCCGCACAGCTGCGTGGTCCTGCTACGACTGCGTGTAGCGTCCTGACCGAGCAGCGTGGTCATGATCCGGCGCAGTGCGTCGGTGTCCAGGGCTCGGGCCGTGAGGAGCTTCTGCAATCCCAGGTCCTTGGGCCGGTAGAACAGCATCGCGCGGGCCGGCTCCCCCCGAACCGTTTCCGGGCGACGTGGCGTAGCTCGGCGATCCGGTCCTCCACGCCCATCGCGACGCCCCTTCATGGCCCGGCATTCCGGAGACCCGCCCCGGGTACCCCCGCCGGGTGTCCCCACCGGGTGGTAGGCCGTGATGCGGAGCGGCGCGCGGCTCCCGTGCGACGTCAAGATCCCGACTGCTCGCCCTGGGTGATCGCCTGCGCCGTTCGGCCCTGTGCGGTCGTGGCCGCCCGTCACCAGGGAGAACCTGGACGAAGCCCAGGGCCCGCTGTCCGCGGGCCGACGCAGCTTCGGGACTGCACCGCAAGGGAGAATGTCTTGACCGACGCCATGCCCCGCCTCGACGACGCCGGCGAGCACGACGACGTCGTGGCACTGCTGATGCAGCAGCACAACCACATCCGTGATCTCTTCGCCGAGATCGAGAACGCCACTGCCGACGACCGGGCGGAGGCATTCCACAGGCTCGTCCGCCTGCTGGCCGTCCACGAGACAGCCGAGGAGGAGGTGGTCCACCCCGCAGCCCGCCGTCTCCTGCAGGACGGCGAGCTGGTGGTCGACGACCGTCTCGAGGAGGAGAGGGCCGCGAAGGAGCAGCTGAGCCGACTCGATGACATGGACCCCCACGACCCCGGGTTCATGCCCGCCTTGCGGAAACTGCGCGCGGACGTGCTCCAGCACGCGGCTTCGGAGGAACAGCACGAGTTCCCCGGCCTGCGCGAGAAGGCCGGAGCCCGACAGCTCGCCATGATGGCCACGGCTGTCCGTGCTGCCGAGGCGGTGGCACCCACCCGCCCGCATCCGGGAGCGGAGACGGCGGCGGAGAATGTCGCCGTCGGACCCGTGGCAGCAGTGATCGACCGGACTCGTGACGCCCTCCGCAAGGCGATGGGCAAGAGCAGTTGATCAGGTCTGGACAGAATGGCCCACCCCGGCCCGCGCCTGAGCAGCTCAGTGCCGCGCTGGTCCCCGACACGGTCGGCGGCCAGCGGATCGGCATGATGTCAGCATCGGACGCCTGCGAGATTCCGAACCCGAGCGGGGGTACTCGCCACGCACCGCGACGCGCTCCGAGAGAGAAGGCTCACCGTGACCGCGTGCACCCGTGCTCCCCTCTGCAGGGCCTGATCGCCCGGGGTGCTGCTCACCCGTCGTACCTGATCATCCGAGGATGTGACCGTCCATGACGCTCCGGAAATCACTATGGGCAGCCGCCGCGGGACTCACCGCGGGCGCCGTCGTCGCCCTACGGCGCTCGAAGGCACGTCCGGCGGATCCGGCCGCCGCCGACCGCTGGCTGACGGTGACGATCAACCGTTCACCTGCCGACATCCAGGCCGACAAGCTGCCGACGCCGTTGCAGAGGTACGGCGACCGGATCCAGACGCGGATCCGCCCCGCACCCGGCGACCGGGGCACCGAAGTTGCGGTGCGCCTGAAGGACATGCCGTCGGCCGCCTCGTCCGTGCCCGCACGGCTCGCAGGCCAGGATCCGCGTCAGGACCTGCGCCGTTCCCTGCGCGAAGCGAAGGCGCTGCTGGAGGCGGGGGAGGTCCTGCTGCCGGATGCACCGCCCACCACCCATGACACACCCGGCGGGAAGCTCGTCGGTCTGTTGAGTCGCCGCGCGCGCGGGGAGGGAGTGCTGTGAAGGCGCTGTGCTGGGAAGGTGTCAACAAGCTCGCCGTGGAGCAGGTGCCGGATCCCGTCGTGCGCAACGAGCAGGACGTGATCGTGCGGCTCATCGCCGGCACCACCTGCGGCTCGGACCTCCATCTCATCGGCGGATACGTCCCCTTCATGCGGTCCGGGGACGTCATCGGTCACGAGTTCCTGGGGGAGGTCGTCGAGGTGGGCGCCGGGGTACGCCGCCACAAGGTCGGGGACCGGGTGGTGGTCTGCTCGTTCGTCGGCTGCGGGCGCTGCTGGTACTGCGCCCACGACCTGTGGTCGCTGTGCGACAACACCAACACCAACCCCGGCATCGGCCAGGCCCTCTTCGGCGCGGAGACCGGCGGCATCTTCGGCTACTCGCACGCCATGGGCGGACTGCGCGGCAGCCACGCCGAGTACGTACGCGTCCCCTTCGCCGACTACGGCGCCTTCCCCGTGCCGGAGGGCATCGACGACACCAGCGCCCTGTTCGTCTCCGACTCGGTCCCCACGGGATGGATGGGCGCGGACCTGGGGGGCGTGAAGCCGGGTGACGTGGTGGCCGTATGGGGCTGCGGGGCCGTGGGGCAGATGGCGGCGCGCGCTGCCATCCTGCTGGGCGCAGAACGCGTGATCTCCATCGACCGGATTCCCGAGCGCCTGCAGATGACCGAGCGGCACATCGGCAGCGAGGTCATCGACTACACGAGCACCGACATCGGGGAGGAGTTGCGCGAGCGCACCGGCGGCCGAGGCCCCGACGTGTGCATCGAGGCGGTCGGCATGGAAGCTCACAGCGACAGCCCCGTCCACCTCTACGACAAGGCCAAGCAGCAGCTCCGGCTCCAGACCGACCGTCCCACCGCCGTACGGCAGGCCATCCACGCCTGCCGCAAGGGCGGCACAGTGTTCATCCTCGGCGTCTTCGTCGGGGTGGTCGACAAGTTCCCCCTGGGCGCGGTGATCAACAAGGGCCTGACCGTGCGGGGCGCCCAGCAGCACGGCCAGCGCTACATCCCGATGCTGCTGGACCGGCTGGCGGCCGGAGAGCTGAGCACGGCCCATCTGGCGACCCATACCGTGCCCCTGGACGAGGCGCCGCGGGCCTACGACATGTTCAAGGAGAAGAACGACGGCTGCGTGCGTGCGGTGATCCGGCCGGGCGGCTGACCGCGTCCGCCGCGGGCGGCCACTGTCCGTCTGCGCCGGAGGGGATCCGGTCCACTATGAGCGCGACGCCATGCCGCCCCGGTTCCGGCTGTCGGGGCGGGTTGTGAATGCTGGGCCACCTGGAGCGTGAGCCCAGGGGCTGGCGCGGTGATCGACGACATCCGCGCGGAGTCCGTGTATCCGGCACGTCTGCTGTTGGTGCGGGTGCCGATCGCCAGTCGTGGTCTGCGTCGGTCTGGCCTCCGCTGCCTCCTACGACGAGCTCGGCGAGGGCCTGCTGGCGTGGTACCGCGCCAGCAGGCCCTCGCCGAGCGATGTTGCGCTCGGACGCCCCACGCTTCGATCGCTCGGTGGTGGTCAGAGACTCACTTCTGACGCCGGCCCGTTGCAGCCCTGCCTCGTGACGCGGCTGCTGTAGCGTTCGGCGCGTTACCGGCTGCGGCCCCTGGAGACTGGTCTCGTTTCGCCCTTGGCGATCTTGAGGTCGGCCGACTTGACGACTTCCTGTTGGTCAGTCCTTTCCCATGGCCTTGCGGACGGCGTCCTTCGTGCGGTCCATGAGGGCGGCCACCGGACCGAGGGCCACGTTGGCGGTGGCCGACTCGGAGTGCGGCCGGGTGGGAGCCATCGCCTCGGCGGCTTTGACGGCCTTGACCATGGTGGCGAGGTGGGTGACGTCGGTGCTGCGGGGGGTGTGGGCGAACTCGTATCGTTCCTCCGTCCTGGCGTGTTCCTGCACCTCGGTGCGCAGTTGCAGCAGCCGGGGCATGAACTTGGGGTCGTCGGTGTCCATGTCGTCCAGGGTGTTCGTGCGCCTCGCGGACGTAGCCGGCGCCGAGTGTCGTGAGGTCCAGCTGGGTATCCAGCGGTTCGCGCAGGTACTGCTTGTCCGGCTCGATAGTGAGCACGTTCGAGGCCTGATCCAGGACCACCTGCAACACGGTGGGGAGACGGCAGCCCACTCCGGCCCTGGAACAACCCGACGGGGGGTCTCGCGCGACACCCCCACCACCGCCGGGGCACGTATCAGCCACCCCCGAGAGGGTTACCGATCAACGTCTTCGTCGCTGCTCACCGGCGCGTGAGTGACGCTCAAAGGCGGCCGCGCGTCGCCGTGCTCATCCCACCGCCACCCCGCCGCCCAGCAGGCCATATTCGAGGCACTGCTCGGCCCGGCTCGGACGGTTCACCCGCTACGGGTGCCGCCGCACCGTCCCGTCCGGATCCTGGCCGATTGGTTCCGGTAGTGGCCGCCCCAACGCCCAGTCGATCAGGGCCTCGGCGACCGCGTGCAGCCTGACGTCGGTGCGCTGGGGATACCTCGAGCAGCGCCGCGAACCCGGCCGTCGGCGCAATCCGCTGGGTCGCGGGCAGAACGCTTATGGCCGCCTGGTCCACTGTCGCGCGGGAGCCGACAGCATGTTGTAACTGCGCGTTCTCCAGCTCCAGGTCGGCGATAGCGGCGTCGCTACGCCTTGCACCAGGCGAGGGCCGCTGCGTGCGGGAGGTCGTCCTCGACTGGTCTCCATAGGGAGCGAGGTCTCCGGTACGCCTGCCCACCATCACATCGGCAGGACGCGCTCGCCGTGGCCTGAAGAAGGACCGCTCTCAGGAGGGGCTGAGGAGTAGGCCGTCGTTGCCGCGGGGTCGGGGTTCGGTCCGGCCGGCCGGCTGCGATTGCTGTGCCAGTCCAGTATGAGCACCGTGGCGTCGTCCTCGAGGTTGCCATTGCAGGCGTCGAGCACCGCGGCGGTCAGGCTCCGGACGGCTTCCCGTGGGTGCAGTGCGCGGGTGGCGTGAACGACCGAGCCCAGGTCGACGGCCGCGGCACCGCGCTCCTGCATGCCGTCGGTGAGCAGGACCAGGCGGTCCCCGGGACGCAGCTGTAGTTGCTGTAGGCGGTAGGGGGTGGGGGCTGCCACACCGAAGGGCAGGTTGACGGCGAGTTTCACCTCTTCGACGGCGTTGTCACGCAGCAGCAGCGGCCGGGGGTGGCCGGCGTTGACCAGTTCGCACAAACCCGTTTCGAGGTCGACGCACAGCAGCTGTCCGGTGGCCAGGCCGCTGCTGTGGCTCAGCAGGGCCTGATGGGCGTGGTGGGCCTGCTTGAGGGCGTCGCAGCCGCTGCGGCGTGCCTTGCGCAGCGCGCTGACCAGCAAGGTGGCAAGCAGCGCGGAGTTGGTGTCGTGGCCCATGGCGTCGGTGATGGACAGGTGCAGGGTGTCGCGGTCGAGGGTGTAGTCGTAGGTGTCGCCACCGATGTCGTCGGCCGGTACCAGCCCGGCGGCCAGAGTGAACTGGGCAGCCTCGCAGCAGGAGGCCGAGGGAAGCAGCTGGTGCTGGATCTCCGCGGCCAGGCTGGTGTCGGTGGTGCGCCGGCCCAGGTGGTACAGGTCGGTGAAGCGCCCGTCTGTGACGATGATGTAGGCCAGGGTGTGGGCTGCGTCGCGGACCTGTCGCAGCACGATGTCGTCCGCGGCCTGCAGGGTCACCTCCAGGACGCCGATGCAGTCGCCCCGGTTGGTGACCGGCGTGATGACGCGCCATCCGCCCTGGCCGTCCGGTTCCACATGCTGGCGCTGGCTCTGCAACACGCTGTCGTAGACGCTGTTCCGCAGGTCGATGAGCTCGCCAGGGTCGGCGACCTCGTTGCCGGCCGCGGCGAGGCGTACCAGCCGCTGGCCGATGAGGTCGACGAACAGGAAGGACACGGCCTCGGCACCGAACCGCTTCTGCAGGTCGTGTGCCACCACGTCGACGGACTCACCGGGCGGGGCCGCTTCGGCGGCAGCCAGCAACTCGCCCAGTTCCAGATCTCCACCCTTCACAGCAACCTCCTTGCGGTTGCCGCACCTTCTTCCCCGAGTCTGCGCAACATCACAATTCTGTCCATTTTTCCTGGTCCGAGCGGCGTGCCAGATCGGTGCGAGCACGTCCCGCACCCATCAGGCCATGTTCGTCGGTGATCGTGCGGGCGGTGCGTCGGCGGACCTGGGACGCAGAGGAAACAGCATGTCGACTGCAGCTCGGGATCGCCTTGCCATTGACCGAGTAGTGCCGCTGGCCGTCGAGCTCCAGAACCACGCGCACCCCGTGGGGCAGCAGCAGGAGAAAGTCCATACGCTGCCTCGCCAAAGGACGGGGCGTGGCTCGGGCCTTTGCGGTGTAGGGGTCGTGGTGGCGATGCACCCGGGGAACAGGCAGAGCGAGCCTTCCGCCTCGGAAGTACAGCGCCGCGTATGTGGGGGACAGGACCTTCTCCGGCGGGCAGGCAAGCGATTCTGCAAGCCGTTCGCACAGACGCCCGGAGCCTGCCGCCTGATCACCGGACCCGGCGGGGTTCGTCGCCTGCCACCAGCTAACGAGCTCTGCCCATGACGGGCCGACGGCGGCGCCGAGAGGCCGGGTGTACGTAAGGCACTACTGGGCGTTGCGCACGATGTCGAGGCTCCGCCAGTTCTTGAGGTGGACGATGTCGTGTTCGACCCGGATGCGGCGTGAGGAGTGGGCTTGCACTGTCGTTCGTGCATCAATGCCACCCGCAGGACATCGCGCTACTGCGCCCACTCACCTGTCACCCCCGCTCCCTGCCCCGGGCCCGGGCGCTGGCCGCTCTGCGACTGCTGGATGCACTGTCCTACGACGAACAAATGCCGTTCGCTGGCGACCCCGACTCCCTGGTCCGCAGCACCGCCGACCGCGCGCTGCCGCGCAGGTCCCAGAAGTCGAAATCGGGGAGCCCGGTGACATCGCGCCCCGTACGGGGACTGCAGGGCGCGTATTCGATCCATCCAAAGTCGACGAAACCGTCCCGTCCCTCGGCGAAATCCCTAGCATCTGACAATGCGCACAACTCCTACACTGCTGCGGGCCTTTCGTCCGTCTGTCCAAGAGCGTCTCTACGACTTCTACGACGAGCTGCGAAGTGCCGACGACCTCTTCTTCGACCGCCATCTGGACGCCTGGATCGCGACCTCGCACGCACTGGTCAGCAGCGCCGCGGCCGATCCGAGGCTGTCGTCGGTGCGCTACCCCGACATCGGTGCCGTCGCCGAGGAACTGCGCCCGCTGGCGAGAGTCCTGAGTCGGCAGATGCTCTACAGCGACGCTCCCGACCACACCCGGCTGCGCTCCCTGATCGGCAAGTCCTTCACACCACGGGCGGTGGCGTCGCTGCGCCCCAGGATCGAGGAAACAGTCGACCGGCTCCTCCTGCAGGCCGCGCCCACTGGCCGAATGGACGTCATGGCCGACCTGGCCCGTCCTCTGCCTCTCACCGTGATCTGCGACCTGATCGGCGTGCCCGAGCAGGACCGCCCCGCCCTCGCCGCGTGGTCGGCCCCGATCGCCGAGGCCATCGGCAACTCCAGCCTCGACGCCGACGCCCATCGCACGGCCTCGCAGAGCATGGCGTCCACACTCGACTACCTCCGCACCCTCCTCTCACACCAGGACACCTCCACTCCGCACACCCTGGGCCGACTGCTGACCACACAGGCGCAACAAACCGACCAGGACCTCGACGAACTCCTCGCCAACTGCGCCCTGCTCCTCATCGCCGGCCACGAGACCACCACCCACTTCATCGGCAACTCGACCCTCGCTCTGCTGCGCCACCCGCACGCCGCCGACCAGTTGCGCAAGCGCCCCGATCTGATGCCCGCCGCCGTTGAGGAACTTCTGCGCTACGACGCCCCCGTGCATCTGCTGCTCCGACGAGCACGCCATGACCTCGAGTTGGCGGGACGCACCATCGCTGCGGGGCAGACCGTGCTCCTTGTGTGCGGCGCCGCCAACCGAGACCCCGCCGCCTTTCAGGACCCTCACGTTCTAGATCTCGAACGGTCCGGAACACGGCACATCGCGTTCGGACACGGTCCTCACTTCTGCCTCGGCGCGGCGTTGGCCCGGCTTGAAGGCGAGGTCGCGCTCGGCGCACTGCTCACCAGGTTCCCCGACCTTCGCCTCGACGGCCCTGAACCGCAGTGGCAGCGCAGTCTCAACTTCCGTGGCCTCACGCGCCTGGACGTCAGCTTCACCCCGGCAGGTGGATGAGCGCAGCACGGGCCGCAGGACTATTCGCCGAGGCGCCTGCGCACGACCGTGACCACGCGGCGCATCCAGCAGCCGTCCCGCCGGGACCAGCTGCTCCCGCCGTCCGCCGCAGCGTTGGGTCGTCCAGCCTCTGGCTCGCTCGGGCGTGCCTGGAGGCGCAGCGGCCCACGTGCAGCGCTTCGGCGGCGGTGCACCGGTCGACGGGAGTGCCTGACCCCGTGCGGGCGGGTGTGGGTCGCTCGCCTGCGGGGCCTCGGCTCCCGGTCGGGATCTTGAGGTGTTCGACGCGGGCCTTCTTGTCGGCGTCGTCGCGGTCGCGGGGGGTCTTCCAGGTCTTGATGCGTTGAAACGACACGCCCTCCTCGCGGAGCAGGATCCGAAGGCCCTCGTGGCTAAGGTCGTCGCCCCTCGGCGACCAGGAAGTCGGCCGGCTTGGCCAGGCTCTAGGTCGAGAACGGCAGACCGTGCTCGGCCGGCCTGGCCTTGGCGATCTTCTTGATCTCGCGCCGCTCGGGCAGGGTGAATGTCAGTCCTGGGCCGACCGCCCTTGTCCCTCGGGTAGAGGGAGGCGAAGCCGTCGGCGTTGAAGTTGTGGATCACATCCGGACCCGGTCCGCGCTGGTGCGCTGCCCTCGCCTCATCGATCTCGCGGACGCGTACTCGCTCAGCCACCGGCACAGCTTCCCTGCCGCGCGCTGTCGGCGATGGTCATACCGTCGGCGTGCCGATGCGCAGCCGGTTGCCATCAGGGTCGCGCAGCTCGATCTCACGCGCCCACGGGGCATCCTCCACCTGGACACCGACCTCGGAGGCGATGGCCTCGACATCACGAACGCGGAGGTAGACCAACGTGTCAGGGCGGGCATCGCCCTTGTGCTCCGACAAGAACAACCGCACCCCGCCCCGGGCGACCTCGACGAACGCGGGAAGTCCCGCTTCGAAGCGGTGTTCCCACTGCTTGGCGAAGCCCAGCCGCTCGTACCAGGCGACCGCCGCCGCAGCGTCCTCGACGCGAAGAATGGGAATGACTTCTTCGTCCATGGAGTCATCGTCGCAGACGGAGCAGGGCGAACGTTGCCTGATGCCGTACTAGTGTCCTGCGCCGGTAGTCCGTCGTTAGATCTCGTATGAGTTCTTCTGCCGGGGTGCCGGTGCCGCGTCGTGGTCCGAAGTTGGAACCGCT
>NZ_JBEYXR010000029.1:0-87536 GCF_040645135.1 Streptomyces sp. NPDC046859 | reverse complement strand
GACGAACTCGCCGGGGGCGACGTCGAGGGTGATGTCGTCGAGGACGAGCTGCTGCCCGCCCGGGCCGGCGAAGGACTTCGAGACGTGCTCGATCCTGGCGGCGTGCTCGACGGACGCGTCCGTGCCGGTGGCCGTGGCGAGGGCGGTGGCCATGGTCGTCACCTCCTGGGAACTCGATGGATGGGCTTACTCGACGCCGAGACCGGCGTCGTCGACCGCGGGTGCGCCCTCGGCCTTCAGGACCTTGTTCAGCGGGCCCAGGTCGTAGATGCCGGTCAGGTCGGGCCGTTGGAGCAGACCCGCCTGGACCGCGTGACGGGCCTGGGTGCGCAGGGTGGCCGCCAGCGGGTCGTCGGTGACCGCGAGGGACCGCCACGCCGGGTCCAGGACGGCGGCGGGCAGCGGCTTGCCCGTGTCGGCCTCCAGCTGGGCGTTGGCGGCGGCCTTCGCCCGCCCCTCGTGGGCGGTGATCCAGCGGTTCGCCTTCACCGAGGCGCGCAGGACGGCCTCGACGGCCTTCGGGTGCTCCTTCAGGAAGCGCTGCGACACCACGACGTTCGTGATCACGAACTTCTTACCGGGCCACAGACCGGACTCGTCGAGCAGCACCTTGCCGCCCTCGGCGACCAGCTTCGAGGCCGTCGGCTCGGGCACCCAGGCGCCGTCGACCGAACCGGACCTGTAGGCGTCCGGGGTGATCTTGTTGTCGGTGCGGACGACGGACACGTCGCCCTTGCCGCTCTCGGCGTCGACCTTCCAGCCCTGCTCCGCGGCCCAGTTGAGGAACGCCACGTCCTGGGTGTTGCCGAGCTGCGGGGTCGCGATCCGCTTCCCCTTGACGTCCTTCAGGGACTTGATCTTCTTCGGGTCCACGACGAGCTTCACCCCGCCCGACGCCGAACCCGAGACGATCCGCAGGTTCCCGCCCCGCGCCTTGACATAGCCGTTGACGGCGGGGGAGGGGCCGATCCAGCCGATGTCGACGGAACCGGAGTTCAGCGCCTCGATCTCCGACGGACCGGCGTTGAACGTGGCGTACTCCGCCCGCGTGCCGCCCAGCTCCTTCTGGAACAGGCCCTCGTGCCGGCCGACCAGGGCCGTGGCGTGGGTCAGGTTCCCGAAGTAGCCGATGCGCACCGACTCCAGGCCGTCCACCTTGGCCGCCCCGGCGACGGCGTGCTCGCCGGAGTCCTTGGCCTGCGAGCCGTAGCCGCACGCCGCGAGGGCGAGCAGCGGCAGCGCGGCCAGGACGGCGAGCGTCCGGCGCGGGGCGCGGTGGGCGGACACGGAACGTGCCACGTCAGAAATCCCACCCGTCGTCCTCGGGCTCCTCCTTGACCGGCTCCGGGGAGGCGAAGGACTCGCCGACCATGCCCGCGGTGAGCGTGGTGCCGTCGCTCGGGTCGATCAGGATGAACGAGCCCGTGCGGCGGGAGTCGGCGTAGGAGTCGACCGGCAGCGGCTCGGCGGTGCGCACCTTGACGCGGCCGATGTCGTTGGCGACGAGCTGCCCGGGGTGCGGGTGCAGGGACAGGTCGGCGAGCGTGAGCCGGGACGGGATGTCCTTGACGATCGCCTTGACCGTCCGGGTGCCGTGCTTGAGCAGCACCCGGTGGCCGACGGTCAGCGGGGCGTCGGCGACATGGCAGACCGTGGCCTCGATGTCCTGCGAGGTCGGGGGCGCGTCCGCGGTCGGCACGATCAGGTCGCCGCGCGAGACGTCGATGTCGTCCTCCAGCAGGACGGTCACCGACTGGGTGGTCCACGCGACGTCGACGGGCTCGCCGAGCAGGTCGATGCCCGAGATCCGCGACGTACGGCCGGACGGCAGCACGGTCACCTGCTCGCCGACGCGGAACGAGCCGGCGGCGATCTGGCCGGCGTAGCCCCGGTAGTCGGGGTGCTCGGCGCTCTGCGGCCGGATCACGTACTGCACGGGCAGCCGGGCGTGGCAGTGGCTCAGGTCGTGGCTGACCGGGACCGTCTCCAGGTGCTCCAGGAACGTCGGCCCGCCGTACCAGTCCATGTGCGCGGACGGGTCCACCACGTTGTCGCCGGCCAGCGCCGAGATCGGGATGGCGGTGATCTCCGGGACGCCCAGCTCCAGCGCGTACGCCGTGAACTCCTCGGCGATCGCGGCGAACACGGACTCCTGGTAGTCCACCAGGTCCATCTTGTTCACGGCGAGCACCACGTGCGGGACCCGCAGCAGGGCGGCGATGGCCGCGTGCCGCCGGGTCTGCTCGACCACGCCGTTGCGGGCGTCGACGAGGACCACGGTCAGCTCGGCGGTGGAGGCGCCGGTCACCATGTTGCGGGTGTACTGCACATGGCCCGGGGTGTCGGCGAGGATGAACCGGCGGCGCGGCGTGGCGAAGTAACGGTACGCCACGTCGATGGTGATGCCCTGCTCGCGCTCGGCGCGCAGGCCGTCGGTGAGCAGCGCGAGGTCGGGGGCGTCCTGACCGCGGTTGCGGGAGGCGTGCTCGACGGCCTCCAGCTGGTCGGCGAGCACCGACTTGGAGTCGTGCAGCAGCCGCCCGACCAGCGTGGACTTGCCGTCGTCGACGGAGCCGGCGGTGGCGAACCGCAGCAGGGTGGTGGCCGAGAGTTCCTCGGTCGTCGTGGTGCTCATGCTTAGAAGTACCCCTCGCGCTTACGGTCTTCCATCGCGGCCTCGGAGAGCTTGTCGTCGGCGCGGGTGGCGCCGCGTTCGGTGAGCCGGGACGCGGCGATCTCGGTGATGACCTGCTCCAGGCTCACCGCGTCGGACTCCACGGCCCCGGTGCAGGACATGTCGCCGACGGTGCGGTAGCGCACGAGGCGCTTCTCGACGGTCTCGTCGTCCTTGGGGCCGCCCCACTCGCCGGCCGTCAGCCACATGCCGTTGCGCAGGAACACCTCGCGCTCGTGCGCGAAGTAGATCTGCGGCAGCTCGATGCCCTCGCGGGCGATGTACTGCCAGACGTCCAGCTCGGTCCAGTTGGACAGCGGGAAGACCCGGACGTGCTCGCCGGGCGCGTGCCGGCCGTTGTACAGGTTCCACAGCTCGGGGCGCTGGCGGCGCGGGTCCCACTGCGAGAACTCGTCGCGGAGGCTGAACACCCGCTCCTTGGCGCGGGCCTTCTCCTCGTCGCGGCGCCCGCCGCCGAAGACCGCGTCGAACTTCTCCGCCTGGATCCTCTCCGTCAGCGGCAGCGTCTGCAGCGGGTTGCGGGTGCCGTCCGGGCGCTCCTTGAGCACACCCCGGTCGATGTAGTCCTGCACCGAGGCGACGTGCAGCCGCAGCCGGTGCCGCTCGACCGTGCGGTCCCGGTACTCGATGACCTCGGGGAAGTTGTGGCCCGTGTCCACGTGCAGCAGCGAGAAGGGCACCGGCGCGGGCGCGAACGCCTTCAGCGCCAGGTGCAGCATGACGATGGAGTCCTTGCCGCCCGAGAACAGGATCACCGGCCGCTCGAACTCGCCGGCCACCTCACGGAAGATGTGGACGGCCTCGGACTCCAGGGCGTCCAGGTGCGACAGGGCGTACGGGCTGCCCGTACCCTCCTGCGGCGTCGCGACGGTCGTCGTCATGCCAGTCCCCTTTCGGTGAGCAGGGCGTACACGGACGCCGCGGACTCCTGCACGGTCTGGTGCTGCGACTCGATCCGCAGATCCGGCGACTCGGGCTCCTCGTACGGGTCGTCGACCCCGGTGAGCCCGGTCAGCTCACCCGCGGCCTGCTTGGCGTACAGACCCTTCACATCGCGGACGGAGCACACGTCGACCGGCGTGGCCACGTGCACCTCCAGATAGGGCGACCCGCCCTCCTGGTGGCGCTTGCGGACCGCCTCGCGGCTGTCGGCGTAGGGCGCGATCACCGGGACGAGCGCCTTGACGCCGTTGCGGGCGAGCAGTTCGGCGACGAAGCCGATGCGCTGCACGTTGGTGTGCCGGTCCTCGCGGCCGAAGCCGAGGCCCGCCGAGATGAACTCGCGGATCTCGTCGCCGTCGAGGACCTCGACCCGGTGGCCCTCGGCTCGCAGCCGGCCGGCCAGTTCGTGGGCGATGGTGGTCTTGCCGGCGCTCGGCAGACCCGTGAGCCAGACGGTGGCTCCGGTCGTCACGTGGTTCTCCTGGGTCTGGGGGGTCGTCATCCGTGCAGTCCGCACTCGGTCTTGGTGCGGCCCGCCCAGCGGCCGGCGCGCGCGTCCTCGCCCGCGAGGACCCGGCGGGTGCACGGGGCGCAGCCCACGGAGGCGTAGCCGTCCGTCAGCAGCGGATTGGTCAGCACGCCGTGTTCGGCGACGTAGGCGTCCACGTCGTCCTGGGTCCAGCGGGCGATGGGGGAGACCTTCACCTTGCGCCGCTTCTCGTCCCAGCCGACCACCGGGGTGTTCGCCCGGGTGGGGGACTCGTCGCGGCGCAGCCCGGTCGCCCAGGCCACGTAGTCCGTGAGGCCCCGCTCCAGCGGCTCGACCTTGCGCAGAGCGCAGCACAGGTCGGGGTCGCGGTCGTGCAGCCTCGGGCCGTACTCGGCGTCCTGCTCGGCGACCGTCTGCCGGGGGGTGAGGGTGATGACGTTGACGTCCATCACGGCCTCGACGGCGTCCCGGGTGCCGATGGTCTCCTCGAAGTGGTAGCCGGTGTCCAGGAACACCACGTCGACGCCGGGCATCGCACGGGAGGCGAGGTGGGCGACGACCGCGTCCTCCATCGAGGAGGTCACGCAGAACCGCTCGCCGAAGGTCCCGGCCGCCCACTGGAGGATCTCCAGCGCGGAGGCGTCCTCCAGGTCGCGGCCCGCCTGCTCGGCGAGCGCCCGCAGCTCGTCCGTCGTGTGCTCGTGCCGAGTCGCCGTCATATCTCGTCTCCCCCGGTGTCGTCGTGCCGAAGGCCCCGTGCGAGCAGCCCGAGGAACTTCAGCCGGAAGGCGCGGTTGCACGCGGCGCACTCCCAGGCGCCGTGGCCCTCCTCGCTCGGGCGCAGGTCCTCGTCGCCGCAGTAGGGGCAGTAGAAGGGCGCGGCCCGCTCGCTCATGACAGGGCCTCCTGCGAGGCGCGCGCGGCCCAGGCCGCGAACCGCTCGCCCTCCTCACGCTCCGCCTGGAAGCGCTTGAGGACCCGCTCGATGTAGTCGGGCAGCTCCTCGGAGGTGACCTTCAGGCCGCGGACCTTGCGGCCGAACCCGGCCTCCAGGCCGAGCGCGCCGCCGAGGTGCACCTGGTAGCCCTCGACCTGCTCGCCCCGGTCGTTCAGGACCAGCTGGCCCTTGAGACCGATGTCCGCCACCTGGATACGGGCGCAGGCGTTCGGGCAGCCGTTGAGGTTGATGGTCAGCGGCTCGGCGAAGTCCGGCAGGCGGCGCTCCAGTTCGTCGATCAGCTGGGAGCCGCGCTGCTTGGTCTCGACGATCGCGAGCTTGCAGAACTCGATGCCGGTGCAGGCCATCGTGCCGCGCCGGAAGGTGGACGGCCGCGCGGTCAGGTCCAGCGCCTCCAGGCCCTCGACCAGCGAGTCGACCCGGTCCTGCTCGACGTCGAGCACGATCATCTTCTGCTCGACGGTGGTGCGCACCCGGCCCGAGCCATGGGCCTCGGCCAGGTCGGCGATCTTCGTGAGCGTGGCGCCGTCGACGCGTCCCACGCGCGGGGCGAAGCCGACGTAGAAGCGGCCGTCTTGCTGCCGGTGCACGCCGATGTGGTCGCGCCACTGCTGGACGGGCTGCTCGGGCGCGGGCCCGTCGATCAGCCGGCGCCCGCCCAGGTACTCGTCCTCCAGCACCTGGCGGAACTTCTCCGCGCCCCAGTCGGCGACGAGGAACTTCAGACGGGCCCGGTTGCGCAGCCGGCGGTAGCCGTAGTCGCGGAAGATCGAGATGACGCCCTCGTAGACGTCCGGCACCTCGTCGATCGGCACCCAGGCGCCGAGGCGGACACCCAGCTTGGGGTTGGTGGACAGGCCGCCGCCGACCCACACGTCGAAGCCGGGACCGTGCTCGGGGTGCCGTACGCCGACGAACGCGACGTCGTTGATCTCGTGCACCACGTCCAGCAGCGGCGATCCCGAGATGGCCGTCTTGAACTTGCGGGGCAGGTTCGAGTACGCCTTGTTGTTCAGGACGCGGCGCTTCATCTCCTCCAGCGCGGGGGTGGCGTCGATGATCTCGTCCTCGGCGATCCCGGCGACCGGCGAGCCGATCATCACGCGCGGGGTGTCGCCGCAGGCGGTGATCGTGGACAGCCCCACGCCCTCCAGCCGCTCCCAGATCGCGGGGACGTCCTCGATCCGGATCCAGTGGTACTGGACGTTCTGCCGGTCCGTGATGTCCGCGGTCCCGCGCGCGTACTCCTGCGAGATCTCGCCGATCACCCGCAGCTGCTGGGTGGTGAGCGCTCCGCCGTCGATGCGGACGCGCAGCATGAAGTAGGAGTCGTCCAGCTCCTCCGGCTCCAGGACGGCCGTCTTGCCGCCGTCGATCCCGGGCTTGCGCTGGGTGTACAGACCCCACCAGCGCATCCGTCCGCGCAGGTCGTTGGGGTCGATGGAGTCGAAGCCGCGCTTGGAGTAGATCGTCTCAATGCGTGTCCGCACATTGAGACCGTCGTCGTCCTTCTTGAACTGCTCGTTGCCGTTCAGCGGGGTGTGGTGGCCCACGGCCCACTGACCCTCACCGCGGTGACGGCTCACCTTGCGGCGCGGAGTCGCGGCAGCAGGCTTCTGCGGGGTGGCGGCCATGGTTGATACGTCCTTCGGGACAGGCGGGAATGCGGCTTGACCTGCGCATACGGGCGCACGGGCAGAGGTGCGCGGCATCGCGCGGGACGGAAGCGGGAATGGCGGGGGGAGTCGGGCGCCGCAGGGCGGTCAGCGCACCGGACAGATGGCGCTGGACATGCGGCCCAGGTCGACGTGCCGCCGACTCACCAAGGCAATTCCAGTTCCAGGCATGACGGAAGCGTGTCACGGCGATCTGAGACCAGTCCAGCTTCGTCCGAGATGCGGACACCCTTGTCCCGCAGAGTGAGACAAGGGTGTCGTCGGTCACATGACCCGATCGGGTCGTTTCCGGCCAGGTCAGCCAGGGTACGCCCCGGGCCACGGGCCGGGCGTCGCCACCTCGGCCTCCTCCTCGACCTTCGTGTCGAACAGCGTGAAGCCCCGGCGCTGGTAGTTGGCCATCGCGTGCTCCCCGTCCTTGCTGCACGTGTGCAGCCACACCCGCTTGGTCGGCGGCAGCTCCGGCCAGCGCTCGGCCAGGTCCCAGGCGCGGGCGGTGCCGTACGCCAGCAGATGGCCGCCGATCCGCCGCCCGCGGAAGGCCGGGATCAGGCCGAAGTAGACGAGTTCCACGACCCCGCCGTCCTGCGCCTCGAGCTCCACATAGCCCGCCGGCGTCCCGCGGTCGTACGCCACCCAGGTCTCGACGCCCGGACGCGCCAGCTGCTCCTGCCACCGCGCGAAGCTCCAGCCGAGCCGGTCCACCCAGCGGATGTCACCGCCGACGGACGCGTACAGGAAACGGCTGAACTCGGGCGAGGGGACCTCGGCGCGGACGACCCGCACGTCCCCGTCCGGCGCGGCGGCCGGGAGGAGGTCGGTGGGGGAGGTCTGTTCCAGGGACCAGGTGGTCACGGCGATGTCGGGCATGCCGTCAGGCAATCATCCCGACGGCGGATCTGTCGATCGGCCCCCCGCCCCGGCCACCCCGGCCGGGGCCCGCCCCTCAGTCCAGGGCGGCGTCGATCGACCGCAGCGGCACCGCGAACAGCGTCCGCCCCGACTGCGACCACACCTCGCCGGTCGCCTCCCAGTACGACAGGGAACCGGCTCCCACGCCCCAGCACCTCGGGGCGCCCTCCGTGCCGCACCGCGTCGCCTCGGCGCCGTCGGTGTCCTGGCGCCACAGGCTGCCGTGCCGGTCCGTACGGGCCGGAGCGCGGCCCACGTACCAGCCGGCCCGGTCCGTCCCCGGTGCCCGGCGCGACAGCACTCCCTCGACGCCGGACGCCTCCGTCTCGAACGCCTCGACGGCCCGGACCACTCCGGTGCCGTCCGTGGCCAGCAGACCGGTCCGGGCCGGGTCCTTGCTGAACGCGTACCGCCACAGCCGGGCGTGCCCGTCGCCGTCCGCCGCGGTCCGCTCGCTCGCGACCAGGCTGTCCGGCGCCGTGCTGCGGTCCAGCGACACCGCCCCCAGCCGGGGCGCGTCCTGGCCGGTCAGCCGGTACGAGCCGACGGCCGGCAGCACGAAACCGAGGCCGTGCGCCGACCAGCCCGAGCCCACCCGGCCCACGGCGGCACTGTCGACCGTGGTGCGCTGGACGCGGTCCAGGTCGTACACGTACAGCCCGTCGCCCGCGGTGACCAGCAGCTTGTCCTGATACCAGACCATGCCCGACAGGCGGGACGTCATCGGTCGGTAGTCCCGCCCGCCGTCCACCGGGACCACGAGCAGCGCCGAGGTGTACAGCAGCCGGCCCATGTCGGTGGCGTCCACGAACGACACCCGGGCCAGCCGGCCGGCGCCCTGGCTCCAGCCGGACAGGATCACCCGGTGGTCGTTCCACCAGCCGTCGTCGTCGGCGTCGCCCGAGGTGGTCACCGCTCCCGCCCGCCAGGACCGGGTGTCCCCGGCGTCCCAGCAGTACGCGCGGGTGGCCGCCGGTGCGACCGGCAGCCCGGTGCGCTCCCCGGCCGTGCAGCCGTCCGCGTCACGCAGCGTGTGCTCGGCGCCCTCCAGGACGGCGCCCACCCCGACCGGCTTCCCCATCGCGGAGGACAGCCGGTCGAGCGTCGCCTCGGGGACCAACTGCTCGCGCAGCCGCAGCGCGTCCGTCCCGGCGGCCCCCGAGAGCGGCTTCAAGGCCCCGGGATCGTCACCCACCGTGGCCTGCGAGGCGCTGATCATCGTGGCGGCGGCGGTGAGCGCCAGGGCGGTTCCCGCGAGGAACGCGCGCAGCGCACGGCCCTGTCTGCGTCGACGGTGTCTGCCGCGGTGCTTCATCAAACCTCCCGAGGCGAGCCAACTGCGCCCATCGGTCCGAGCGTTGACCGAAGAAGCAGGTGGGGCGGCCCGTATCAGGGATGCTACGGCAGGAAGGCGCTCTCGGGGACGAAGACCCTGCAAATATGCGCCAGAAGGTTGTGGACCGGGTCATCCCGGCCGCGACCCCGCTCCCCGCGCGCGGACGATCCCGGGCGCCGTCGAGTGCGGCAGCAGGGCGCCCGTGTCCCGCGGCAGCAGCACCTCCACCTCGGCGTCCTCCCGGAACCGGTACGGCCGGTGCTCCAGATGCGCCCCGAGGTAGCGGCGCACCCGCGACATCTCGGCACGCACCGTCACCGTGCGCCGCGCGTCCCCGAACATGTCCTCCGCCAGGCCCGCCGCGCTGCGCCCGCCCCGGTCCATCGCCAGCAGGCACAGCAACTCGGCGTGCCGGGGACTCAGTTCGTGACTCCAGGTCCCGGCACCGCCGGACACCGTCACCGACCAGCGGCGCGGCTCGCTCAGATCCAGCGTGATCCGGGTCGCGCCGGGCGTCCCGGGTTCGTCGCAGGCCCGCAGCAGCCAGCCCCCGGCCAGCGGCTCCATCGTGCACAGCCCGAGCGGCGGCAGCCATCTGCGCCCCGGCACGGCCGACTTGGGCAGCGCGACCCGGTGTGTGTACGGCATCCCCGTCACCGCCGCGGTCCAGCCGTCCCGGTCCACGACGACGGCCCGCCCGGTCAGCCGGGCCAGCGCCGGCGCCGCCACCGCCCGTAACCGCTCCAGCGACGCCGTGTGCAGCTCCCGCAGCCGGGCCTCGGCCAGCTTGGCCACCGAGCCCACCCAGGCGAGCGTCGCCGGATGCATCGTCTCCAGCGGCCCGCTGACGTCCACCACGCCGATCAGCCGGCCGTCCCGCGGGTCCGTGATCGGCGCGCCCGTGCACGTCCACGAGGTCTGCGAACGCTGGAAGTGCTCGGCGGCGAAGACCTGCACCGGCCGGCGCACCACCGCCGGGGTCCCCACGCCGTTCGTGCCGACGATGCTCTCCCGCCAGTCCGCGCCGAGTTCGAAGCCGAGGCCGTCGGCCTTGCGCAGCACCGAGGGGCTGCCCTCCCGCCACAGCACCCGGCCCTCCTCGTCGGCGACGACCATGATGTGGTGGGCGACGTCCGCGACCGACAGCAGGCCCTCGCGCAGCACCGGCAGCACATGCCGCAGCGCGGTCTCCTCCCGCCGCCGCTGCACCTCCTCCCGGGACAGCAGACCCGCGCGGACGTCGTGCTCCGGGTCCACGCCGCTGCGCAGCATGCGTTCCCAGGACTGCTCGATCACCGGGCGCGGCGCGACGGGCGCGCGCCGCCCGGAGAGCGTGGCGGAGCGGACGTCGCTGAGCACGCGCGCGGCCCGTGCCGTGTCCATGGCGGCCAGCTGTGTCACGTCCGTCGGCGAGAGCGCCAAGGGTCCTCCCGGCAGAAGAGGTCTCAACCTGACTGTGCGTCTCATAGTGTGCGTCTCATAGTGCCGGTCCGGCGCACACGGAAGGACACGGTCCGCACACAGACGCCAACAAGTTGCAACCCCTTGCAACCCTGGTGGACGGCTCTGGCCTGATCGAGACTGTAGCGACGCCGTCCCGAGCGGCGTCAGCCGCCTCGAACGGGTCGGCAGCGGGGGTGGTGCCGTGTCGGCGCAGCACCACCCCCGCCTCGCTTCCGCGCAGGTCAGGAGAGTGGCCGGGCCCGCTCGACCAGGGCGGCACGGGCCAGGCCGTGCGGCAGCGTCCCGAACGCCGCGCCCGCGTCGCCGCCGAGCCGCGACGCGCAGAACGCGTCGGCGACGTCCGATGGCGCGAAACGCACCAGCAGCGACCCCTGGAGCACCAGCGCGAGCCGCTCGGTCACGCGCCGGGCACGCGCCTCGGCACCCTCCAGATCGGCCAGTTCCGTCAACAGCCCCCTGATGGCCGTGTCCAGGCGGCGATCGGCGCCCCGGGCCAGGCCGACCTCCCGCAGGTACGCGTCCAGCGCCGTCGGCTCCCGCCGCAGCACCCGCAGCACGTCCAGGGCCTGGACGTTGCCCGCGCCCTCCCAGATCGAGTTCAGCGGCGACTCGCGGACCAGCCGGGGCAGCTGCGACTCCTCGACGTACCCGTTGCCGCCCAGGCACTCCGCGGCCTCCACGGCCACCGGCGCGCACCGCTTGGTCACCCAGTACTTGGCGGCCGGCACGGCGATCCGCAGCAGCGCCCGCTCCTGCTCGCCCCCGTCGTCGTAGCAGGCCGCCAGCCGCAGGGCGAGGGTGGTCGCCGCCTCCGACTCGACGGCCAGGTCGGCCAGGACGTTGCGCATGAGCGGCTGGTCGACCAGCTTCGCCCCGAACACCTCGCGGTGGGCGCAGTGGTGGATCGCCTGCGCCACCGCCTGCCGCATCAGCCCGGCCGAGCCGAGCACACAGTCCAGGCGGGTCGCCGCGACCATCCCCATGATGGTGGGCACCCCGCGCCCCTCCTCACCGACCCGGCGCGCCCACGTCCCGTCGAACTCGACCTCCGCGGACGCGTTGGACCGGTTGCCCAGCTTGTCCTTGAGCCGCTGGATGAGGAACACGTTGCGGCTGCCGTCCTCCAGCACCCGCGGCACCAGGAAGCAGGTCAGCCCCCCGGGCGCCTGCGCGAGCACCAGGAACGCGTCCGACATCGGCGCCGAGCAGAACCACTTGTGCCCGGTCAGCGCGTAGGTGCCGGACTCGGCGAGCGGGTCCGCTCGCGTCGTGGTGGCGCGGACGTCGCTGCCGCCCTGCTTCTCCGTCATGCCCATCCCGAACAGCACGCCCGCCTTCCGCGCCGCGGGCCGCAGCTCGCGGTCGTAGACGACGGACGTCAGCCGCGGCTCCCATTCGGCGGCCTGACCGGGATCGGTGCGCAGGGCCGGGACCGCCGCGTGGGTCATGGACAGCGGACAGGTGTTGCCCGCCTCCACCTGCGTCCACAGGACGAACGCGGCCGCCCGCCGCACATGGCCGCCGGGCCGCGTCCACGCCGCCGTCAGCCCCGCCGAGACGCCCTTGCCGAGCAGCCGGTGCCAGGACGGATGGAAGTCGACCTCGTCGACGCGGTGGCCGTAGCGGTCGTGGGTCCGCAGCCGCGGAGGGTTGTCGTTCGCCAGCACCCCCCACTCCTGCACCTGCGCCGACCCGCACGTCCGCCCGAGGGCCGAGAGCTCACCGGCGGCCTCGTCCCGCAGCTCCGGCGGCAGATGCCGTTCGACGGCCGAGACCAGGGCCCGGTCGGCGGTGTACACGTCGTACCCGGTCAGGGGCGGGGGCTGGTTGGTCACGCTGTGAGTGCTGCCTGCCATGCCGGTGAACCTATCCCTCCAGAACGCCGTGCTGCCCAGCCTGACACGGCCGGCCGTGCCCCGCGGCGGGCGCCCCGATGAGAGCGCCCGCGCGCGGCGGATACCTTTGGTTCGTGCAGCCAGCAAGTGAATCCCCCGAGCAGCCCTCCGGCCGTCTCCACCGGGCGCGTGCCCTCTACCGGAACGTGTCGAAGCGCAGGACCGCCTGGCTGCTGCTGAAGGACACGGTCAACTCGTGCATCGAGTACCGCATCCTGGGGCTCGCGGCGGAGGCGGCCTTCTTCACGCTGCTGTCCGTCCCCCCGCTGCTGCTCAGCCTCATCGGCCTCCTCGGCTACGTCGACGACTGGACCGGCACCGACACCATCACCAGCCTGGAGACCAACCTCCTGGAGGCCTCCCGCACCGTCCTGTCCGACAAGGGCGTGCGCCAGATCGCCCAGCCGATCCTGGACGACGTGATGAAGGGCGGCCGCCCCGACGTGATCTCGGTGGGCTTCCTGTTCGCCCTGTGGTCGGGGTCGCGCGCGGTGAACGTCTTCATAGACACGATCACCGTGATGTACGGCCTCGACGGGGTGCGCGGCATCGTCAAGACCCGGCTGGTGGCCTTCCTGCTGTTCCTCGCCGCTCTGCTGATCGGCTCGGTGGCGCTGCCGCTGATGGTGGCGGGCCCGGACGCCGTGGTACGGATCCTGCCCTGGTCGGAGACCCTGGTGCAGGTCCTGTACTGGCCCGTCGTCACCGTCCTGTCCGTCGCGTTCCTGACGACGCTGTACCACGTCTCCGTGCCGGTGCGCTCCCCGTGGATCGAGGACGTGCCCGGCGCCCTGGTCGCCCTCGCCATGTGGGTGCTCGGCAGCTTCCTGCTGCGCATCTACCTCACCAGCACCATCGAGGGCGCCACGATCTACGGCTCCCTCGCCGCGGCCGTCGCCGTCCTGCTGTGGATCGGCGTGTCCGCCTTCGCCGTGCTCGTCGGGGCCGCGGTCAACGCCGCGATCGACCGGGTCTGGCCGGCCGCCGCGACCGCCGCGGCCCGCGAGGCCAACGAGCGGGTGCGCGAGGCCCAGGTCGCCGAGTACGTGGCGCGCGCCGCGGCCGGCCTGGAACACGACCCCGACGACCCGGACATGCCGTCCGAGTTCCCCGAGCGCTGGTCCCGCTTCCTGCCGCCGGAGGACGTCACGTCCCGGCTGCGGACCCATGTGAAGAACCCGCACCACCACCACCCGCACAAGAAGAACGGCGACTCCTAGGGCCTTTCGTTTGGATCAGCCCGGCTGTGGCCGACGGGACATGGTGACGTGCCCGAGCGGGGTCTGGTGCGTGCGGCCGCAAGGCGGAGGAGGGAGTCGACGCGGAGCGTCGGCGAGTGACGACAACGCCGCGGATGCGCGTGCCAGACCCCGCGACGCCGGGATGATCCAAACGAAAGGCCCTATGCGACGGGGGGGCCGGTCGTCCACGCACCCGCCGCCGTGGCCTCCCGCACGCACGTGGAGAAGTCGCGCGGGGCGCGTCCGAGCACGTCGCGCCCATCGTCCGTGAGCTGCGTGTTGCGCCCGTCCAGCAGCGTCTCGAAGACCTCCACCAGAAGCCCCGCCTGCTCGGCCGGCACCCCGAACCCGGTCAGCGCCTCCCCGTAGGCCCGGGTGGGCACCGGCGTGTACACGACCGGGCGTCCCGTCGCCGCGGAGATCGCCGCGACCGCCTCCCGCCAGGCGAGCAGCCGCGGCCCGGTCAGCCGCAGCGTCCGCCCCGCGTACCGGTCACCGTCCGCCAGCACCGCCGTCACCACGTCCGCGATGTCCCGGAAGTCGACGAACGGCTCCCTCCCCTACGCGGACGTCTACCCTGACGGCATGGACGCCCTCGCCGGTCTGCTCGACGGCCCCCGCGCACGCGGTGCCTTCATGATCCGCGCGTGTTTCGACCCGCCGTGGTCCGTCCGCGTCGAGGACCGCGCCCCGCTCACCGTCATGGTCATGGTCCGCGGCGAGGCGTGGGTGACGCCCGACCGGGGCGAGCCGGTCCGGCTGCGCGCCGGCGACCTCGCCATCGCCCGCGGGCCGGACCCGTACACCTGCGCCGACGACCCGGGCACCGCTCCGCAGGCCCTGATCCTGCCGGGCGCCGAGTGCCGTCACCCCGACGGACGAGCCCTCAACGGCTCGATGGACCTGGGCGTGCGCGCCTGGGGCGACCGGCCGGACGGCTCGGCGGTCCTGCTGATCGGCACCTATCTCCGGGAGGGCGAGATCAGCGGGCGGCTGCTGAACTGCCTGCCCCCACTGCTGACGCTCACCGCGGACACGGGGGGCTGGCCGCTCACCCCCTACCTGATGACGGAGATCGTCCGGGACGCGCCCGGCCAGGAGGTCGTCCTGGACCGGCTGCTCGACCTGCTGGTCATCGCCGCGCTCCGGTCCTGGTTCGCCCGCCCCGAGGCCGAACCCCCGGCCTGGTACCGGGCGCTGGCCGACCCGGTCGTCGGACGGGCGCTGCGGCTCCTCCAGGGCGACCCGGCCCACCCGTGGACCGTGGCCTCGCTGGCCGCGAAGGCCGGGGTGTCCCGGGCCGCGCTGTCGCGGCGGTTCACCGGCCTGGTGGGGGAGGCGCCGATGACGTACCTCACGGGATGGCGGCTGGCGCTCGCCGCGGACGCGCTGCGCGACACCGACGACACCCTGGAGGCCATCGCGCGGCGTGTCGGCTACGGCAGCCCGTTCGCGCTGTCCAGCGCCTTCAAACGGGTGTACGGGGTGAGCCCGCAGGAGCACCGGCGGCGCCCGGCCACGGCCCGGGAGGACGCCCGTGTATGAGGAGCGGGCGTCCCGGCTGCCGGGGGCCGTCGTCTGGACGAACACCCCGGACGCGTCCGACAGCGGGCGGGTCCTGCCCGACGGCTGCATGGACCTGCTGTGGCACGAGGGGCGGCTGCTGGTCGCCGGGCCCGACACCCGCGCCCAGGCCACCGGGGGCACGGCGGGCGTCTGGAGCGGCGTCCGGTTCTTCCCGGGGACCGCACCCGCCCTCCTGGGCGTCCCCGCGCACGAACTGCGCGACCGGCGGGTCGAGCTCGCCGACCTGTGGCCCGCGTCCCGGGCACGCCGGCTCGGCGCCCGCGTCGGGGCCGCGGCCGACCCGCGGACCGCCCTGGAGGACGCCGCCCTCACCCTTGCCGCCGGCGCGCAGCCCCCCGACCTGCTGCTGCGGCACCTCGTCGGCGCGCTCGGCGCCGGCCGCCCCGTCGCCGCCGTCGCCGGGGAACTGGAGCTCGGTGCCCGGCAGTTGCACCGCCGCTCCCTGGCCGCCTTCGGGTACGGCCCCAAGACCCTGGCCCGCATCCTGCGGCTGCAACGCGCCCTGCGGCTGGCCCGCGCCGGTGTGCCCTTCGCGGAGACCGCCGCCCGCGCCGGCTTCGCCGACCAGGCCCATCTCGCCCGTGACGTCAAGGACTTGACGGGCGTGCCCCTGCGAGCGCTACTCGCCGGCTAGCGGCGCGAACAGGTCCACGCCGTTGCCGTCCGGGTCCTGGACGACGGCGTAGCGCTGCCCCCAGAAGGCGTCCCACGGCTTGAGTTCGCCGCGGTACCCGGCGGCCACCAGGTCCTCGTACACGGCGTCCACCTCGGCCGGGCCGTCGCACCGCAGGGCCAGCGCCGCGCGACCGCCCCCGGTGGGCGGTCGCCATCCCGGGTGGAAGGACCGGATCGTGTCCTCGGTGTCGAGCAGCAGCCGCACCCCGCCGGGCGGCGCGGCCTCGGCGTGCGGCTGGTCCTCGGCGCCCTCGGGGAAGGGGAACCCGAGACGCCGGTAGAAGGCGACGGATGCGGCCATGTCGGAGACGACGAGTCCGACGGCATCGAATCGTGGAGTCATGGGGCCACCGTAGGCACCGGGGGAGAGCCCGGTCTTGAAGGAAACGGACACGGAGGCGGGGCCGCGGCCCGCGCTCAGCCGAAGGTCACCGGCCCCCTGGGTGTGTCCACCGTGAACGACAGGCCGACCGGGCCCGTCGTGAGGGTGAGCTCCGTGCCGAGCGACCGCACCAGGGGCCGGATCCCGGCCGGGTCGGGCGCGCTCGCCGACATCGTCAGCAGGGGGGTGCGGGGCAGGTCCGCGGCCGTGGGGTGCGGCGCGTCGCCCCAGTCGATGAGGAAGGGCACCAGACCGGACGGATGGGCGTCCTCGCCGTCGGTGAGCCGCCACCGCAGCAGGGTGCCGTCGGGCCGGCGCCTGCTCATCGGCGTCGCGGGACCCGGGTCGTACCCCTGATCCCGGGCGGACGCGATCGCCGCGTCCAGATCCGGCGGGGCGATCGCCCAGGTGAGGGTGCGCGCGGTGGTGAGCCCGTCGGCCTCGAACGGCCTCGGACCTCCCGGAGCGCACTGCTCCGGGTCCGGCCCGATGATCTCCAGATAGCTGCGGTCGCCCAGCGCCACCAGGTGGTTGCGGGTGCCGCGTCCGACATGCACACCGCCGGGGGCGGGCGCCACTCCCGTGCGCCGGGTGAACTCGGCGACGGCCGCGGCGAGATCGGGGGCCGCCAGGACGAGATGGTCCAAGAACGGGGGGATGGCATTCATCCCGGCCGAGGCTACGCAGCGCCCCCGCCCCGAGGGAACACCCCCGCGCGGGCCGGGAGTTCACACCGGGACGGCCCGGCGGGCCCGCCGTCTACGCTGGACCGCATGGCCGTACGACTCCTCGTCTTCACCCGCACCACCGACTACCGGCACGCGTCCATCCCGGCCGGGGTGGAGGCGCTGCGCATGCTCGGCGGGTTCGAGGTGGACCACACCGAGGACCCGGCGGCCCTCGAACGCCCCCTCGACGGCTACGCGGCCGTCGTCTTCCTCTCCACCAGCGGCGACGTGCTCACCCCGGCCGGACGCGACGGGCTCCTCGCCTACGTCGGCTCCGGCGGCGGCTTCGCCGGCGTGCACGCGGCAGCCTGCACCGAGTACGGCTGGCCCGCCTACGGCGACCTGCTCGGCGCCCGCTTCGACCGGCACCCCGCGTACCAGCCGGGCAAGGCCGTCGTCGAGGACCGCGACCACCCCGCCACCCGGCACCTGCCGCCCATGTGGGAGCTCACCGACGAGTGGTACGACTTCCGCCGCAGCCCCCGCGGCGCCGTCCGGGTGCTGGTCTCCGCCGACGAGTCGTCGTACGACGGGGGCGGCATGGGCGACGACCACCCGCTGGCGTGGTGCCGCGAGCACGGCGCCGGGCGCGTCTTCTACACGGCCCTCGGCCACGCCGCCGAGCTGTACGACGACCCCGCCTTCCGCGAGCATCTGCGGGGCGGGATCGGCTGGGCGGCGGACTGACGGCGTCCCGGCCGGGCTCCCGCGTGCCCGTTGTACGCGGGAGCCCGGCCGGTGCGGCGAGGGCTCGTGCCGCACGACAGGCGGTACCTCGCGGGCACGTCCTAGCGGCGTGGCCGGGGCAGCGCGTGGAACTGAGGGCCGTAGGTGCCCCGGCGGTCCGGCAGCGGGGTCTCCATCAGCTCCACCGCCGGGGCCTCCAGGCCGCGCATGGTGCGGATGCCGGCGCCCAGACTGCGGTGCCCGCCGCCCGCCCAGGCGTCGTCCAGGGAGTCCAGCACCGTGCTGTACATGGCGTCGAAGCGGAACAGCAGCCCTCCGACGTGCACCGACGCGCGGGGCCAGCCGCCCACCGGGACCCGCGCCATCGGGCGCGCGACCGGGAACGGCACGGGCGGGCCGACGTACCGCCAGCCCGCGTCCGTCCGCCGCAGCTCCCGGCCGTGGTAGATCTCCCCGAACGCGTAGTAGTGCGCCGGGTTGTCGTCCGAGAACGAGTCGTTCGGCGAGGACGCCGTGCCCTCGCCCTGCTCCCGGATGACCTCGATGGCGTGCTCGACGTCGTCCAGGGTCCGCACGACACGCAGCTCGTCGGAGTCGATGCGCCGGCTCACCTGGCCCCGCGTCGACAGCTCCGGCCGCACCGCCCGGAACGCGCCCAGCATGCCCTCGTAGAACTCGCCGACCGTCGGGGACGGCCGCGCGCTGCGGACCAGCGACTCCTCGGGCGCCTCGATCGCCATCATCACGTCCCGGACGAAGGGCTTGGTGAGCCCCGACAGATAGACGTTCACACCCGCCCGCACCCCGCCGGGCAGCGGCCCCGGGTAGACGGGCGCGGCGGCCTTGACCTGCGGCCGGCCGCCGATCGCGACCAGCAGGTTGCAGACGATGCCCAGGTGGTACATCTCGTCGCCGACGATGCGCCGGATCATCCGCGCGACCTCGCTGCGCCGGTCCTTCACCGACCACCAGCCGCACAGATAGGGCGGGATCGTCGCGAGTTCCAGGCCGACGGCGACCTGGAGCGCGGACCGCAGCCAGGCGACCCCGCGGGCGTCCTCGGGGACGGCCATCAGCCGGGCCACCGAACCGAGCCGGGCCGCGGCGGCCGGCGCACCCGCCGGGGGCGCGGCCTGCGCGGTGCCGGCGACCGCGGCCGGCGCTCCGGCCGCCAGCGCGGCCGACGCCAGGAAACTCCTGCGCTTGAACGGGCCGACCGCCGGCTCGTCCGGCTCTTCGCTCATACCCGTCTACCTCGCCTCAGCTCATAGGGCGGGCCCCGCCCTGTGCTCGACGCATCCCCACGGGGCCCCTGCGACAGCTCGCGAAGCTAGCAGCGATCACGGCCGCCATCAGGGCACACGTGCCGAGCGGCGCCGCGACCACCCGGCCGGTCCAACGCCGTGCCCCGGCACCGTGACGTACGCCGAACGGCCGTACCGGGCCCCCGTCCGATGGAATATCCGGCCAGAATGAGGTGCTCTGATCTTCACGGTGCACGAGCGCGGTGGAGGAGGCTGACGGACGTATGACGGCACTCCCGACGGACCCTGTGGTGAGGACGCCCCACGGCGCGGTACGGGGCAGATACGAGCACGGTGTCGCGGTGTTCAAGGGCATCCCCTACGCGGCGCCCCCCTTCGGCCCGCGCCGGTTCCGGCCGCCGGAGCCGCCCGAGCCCTGGGACGGCGTGCGCGACGCGCTCGCGTTCGGCCCGACGGCGCCCAAGCCGCCCTACTCCGAGGCGTTCGCGCAGTACCTCTCCGACCCGTCCGTGCCCGGCGACGACTGCCTCAACCTCAACGTGTGGACACCCGACCCCGCTCCCGGCGCCCGGCTGCCCGTCATGGTGTTCCTGCACGGCGGCGCCCTCACCCGCGGCTCCTCCGGGGTGCCCGTGTACGACGGGCACGCCTTCGCCCGCGACGGGATCGTCCTGGTCTCGGTGAACTACCGGCTCGGCGTCGAGGGCTACGGCTACTTCCCGGACGCCCCCGCCAACCCGGGCCTGCGCGACCAGCTCGCCGCCCTGGAGTGGGTGCACGCGTCCATAGCGGCGTTCGGCGGCGACCCCGACCGGGTCACCCTGTTCGGGCAGTCCGCCGGCGCCATCAGCACCGGCGCGCTGCTCGCCGCCCCGCAGGCCCAGGGCCTGGTGCGGCGGGCGATCCTGCAGAGCGGGCCGCCCGAGGCCGGCGGACGGGACAAGGTGCGGCGCATGGTGCGCCGGATGGCGACCCGGCTGAAGATCCCCGCCACCGCCGCCGCCTTCGCCGAGGTCGACCGCGAGCTGCTGCTGCGCACCCAGGGCGAGGTGGGCCGGCTCAGCTCGCCCGTGCTGGGCGGACCCGCCTTCGGGATCGTCGTCGACGGGGACCTCGTCCCCCGCGACCCGCTGGAGGCGCTCACCGAGGGCGGCGCCGCGGCGGGCGTCGAGCTGATGATGGGCTGGACCAGGGACGAGTACCGGCTGTGGCTGGTGCCCGGCGGCCTCCTGGAGCGCGTCGACCGGCTGGGTGCCGTCGCCCTCGCCGGAGCCATGGCCCGCTGCCACGTCGGCGCCGACGTGGCCCGCGGCTACCGCGCGCTGCACCCGAAGGCCGGCACCGCCGAGATCGTCGGCCAGATGGTCACCGACCACCTGCTGCGCGTGCCCCTGCACCGCCTGGCCGACGCCCGCCCCGGATCGTCGTACGTGTACGAGTTCGCGTGGCCCTCCAACCTGCCCCACCTGGGCTCCTGCCACGCCCTGGAGCTGGGCTTCGTCTTCGACACCGGCGACTCGCCGGAGTCCCGCAAACTGGCCGGCGACGGCGCCCCGCAGGAGCTCGCGGACGAGATGCACCGGGCGTGGGTGCGGTTCGCGACGGACGGCGACCCCGGCTGGCGGCCCTGGGACCCCACCCACCCGGTGCGGATCTTCGGCGACGGCGAGACCCGCACCGACCTCGGCCCCCGCGACGCCGAACTGGCACTGTGGACGCCCCACCCCCTCCCCGTCCCGGCCGACGGCGCCCCCACCCGGGGCACGGAGATGCGGGCGGTGGTCCGCCGCCTACGTCTGCCGGGAGCGGTCCGCCGCCACTGAGGGCCGCGCCACCCGCATGCTCCCGGTGTGCCGCCGTCCGGTACCGCCGTCCGCGGGACCGGACACCGGGGGACCCGGGCGGCGGGGTGTCACGCCCGGGGCGTCAGTGTCCGTGCGATGGCGGTGATCGTCTTCGGTGCGACCCGGCAGCAGCCGCCGATCAGGCGGGCGCCCGCCGCCTGCCACGCGCGGGCCAGTTCGGGGGCGAGGGTGGTCCGGCCGTCCCAGGTGCGGGCCTTCGCGTCCCAGGACTCGCCGCTGTTGGGGTAGACGACCACCGGCCGGCCCGTCACCCGGGCGGCGATCTCGACGGCGCCCTCGACATCCTCGGGGGCGCAGCAGTTCACCCCCACCGCGATCACCTCGCCGGCGCCGGCGGCGAGCGCGAACGCCTCCTCCAGCGGCTGCCCGGCGCGGGTGCGGTCCCCGCTGACCGAGTACGACAGCCAGGCCGGGACGCCCAGCCCGCGGACCGCCCGCAGCAGCGCCTCGGCCTCGTCGGCGTCCGGGACCGTCTCCAGCGCGAGCACGTCGGGCCGGGCCGCGGCCAGGACCTCCAGCCGGGGCCGATGGAACCGCTCCAGCTCGGCGACGCTCAGCCCGTACCGCCCCCGGTACTCGGAGCCGTCCGCGAGCATCGCCCCGTACGGCCCGGCGGACGCCGCCACCCACAGCGGCCGGCCGATCCCGCGGGCCCGCGCCCGCCGGGCGGCCTCGCGCGCCAGCTCCACGCTCGACGCGATGAGCCCGGCGGCCCGCTCACGGTCCAGCCCGCGCCGCGCGAAGCCCTCGAACGTGGCCTGGTAGCCGGCGGTGATCGCCACGTCCGCGCCCGCCTCGAAGTAGGCCAGGTGGGCCTCGACGATCGCCTCGGGCTCCTCCGCGAGCAGCCGGGCCGACCACAGCTCGTCGCTCAGGTCGTGGCCCATGGCCTCGAGCTGGTTGGACAGACCGCCGTCGAGCACGACGGTGGTCGAGGCGAGGGCCTCGGCGAGGGTCGGCGTGCCGTTCATGTCCGCGACGGTAGCCGAGGCGCCGTGCGACGACGCGGTGACGCCGCAGGGGCTCTGGCGCGGTGGGCCGAGGTCGAGGCGCTGGACCGCTGCGGCGGCCCGACGCCCGGCGAGTAGGTCGTGTCCGAAAAGGCCATCAGAGGCGGCAGTGCCCGGTCGGCCCAGCGGGGCCTGGGCGCAGGCAACGTGCCGACGCAGTACAGCGGGTGACCTCTGTCGGTAGGGGGAGGGTCGGAGACCTACGCACGCCCTACCGGCGGAGTCGTGACCAGGATGAGGGGGATGTCACCGCAGGGTCGCAGCCGCAGCCCGCCGTGTTCGACGCCGTCCGCCGGTCCGGCCAGTACGGCCCCGAAGTCCGGGCCCTTGACGAGAGAACCGGCCAAGTAGTCGGTACAGGTCGAGGCGGCGACACGGCCGCGCGCGTTGACGAGGAAGGCAGGGCCGGACAGCTTCTGCATGACCGGCATCACCGCCGCCTCGAAATGCGAGAGGTACACGTCCGCCGCGGCCACTCCCGTGAAGCGGCCCCCGACCGCCACCGGCACGGACAGGGTGAGGCTGTACTCGTCGGAGCAGAGATAGTCCACGTACGGCCCCGCGACCGCGCGCCGCCCGGTGTCGCGGGCCAGTGTGAACCAGTCCCAGTGGGTGTAGTCGGAGTACGCCGAGTGCTCCGGGTCCAGGTCCAGCACCAGCGGGCGCACAGCACCGCCCGCGCCGATCTGCCACCATTCGAGCCATGCCGATACGTCGGCGAGCAGCCCCGGAGCGGCCACGAAACCGGCGCCGGAGACCAGATCGAGTCGCGTGAGCCGGCTGTGCAGGCCGGGGCGGAGCGCGGCGAGGTCGCCGGTGAGGGGCCGCCGGCCGCTCTCGGTGGCCGAGGCCAGGAGTGCCGCCGCGTCCGTACCGGTCTCGGAGACGGCGTCGAAGACGCCCTCCAGGGTGTCGCGGACGCAGGCTGCCACGTCGGCGGCCGTCACCTCGTCAAGGATGTCGGGTCCGCCGCCTGTGGGACGGGGACTGCTACCCATAGGTGTTCTCCTGGGGATGGGGACCACCAGCGGAGCTGGAGGAGCCGAGGCGGAGTTCGACCAAGCGCGCCATGCACAACTGGACACACCCCTCGATCTGGGCTCTCGCCCGCTCGGCGGCACCATCTTGCAGTGCGGAGATCACGGTGCGGTGACGATCGCACACGTCGTTGAGATACCCCTCCTCGCCGAGCACGAGAGACAGCAGCGCCCCCACCTCGGTCTGGATGCCGATCTCCTCCCGGGTCAGCCGCGCGGACTGGGCCGCGGCGGCCAGTTCCACGTGGAAGCGCCCGTGCACCCGGCTGCGTGCCGCGCCGTCGGCCGCCTTCGTCAACTGCTCAACAGACCTGCGCAGTGGGAGCAGATCCCCGGGCTCGGTGCGCTGGGCCGCGAGCCGGGCGGCGGCCCCCGAGATGGCGGCCCAGTGGTCGCCGAGGTCACGGAGTTCCTCGGTGCTCCAGCCGACGAGGAGGCTCCGCAGCCGCTCCTCGGCGGGACCTTCGGGAACGGTGACGAAACTGCCTCCGCCCCGCCCCCTGCGGGTGGTGACCAACCCCTGCTGGCGCAGCGCCATCAGTGCTTCACGCAGGGTGACGGTCGAGACGCCGAGCTGTGTCGCGAGGTCGGACTCGCCGGGCAGTTGCTCCCCGTCCGCCAGCAGCCCGAGCTCGATGGCGTCGCCGAGCCGCCGCACGACCGCGTCCACCCGGGCCTGATTGTCGACGGGCGTGAAGACGGTCCGCCGGGCGCCACCCGGGTCTCGCGTCACGGCAACCACCCCTGTTCGTTGACTCAAGCTTTAACTTAGCGGGGTATTGAAACTTGAACTATGACTTCATATGTTTAAAGTCAACGTCCGGCAGCGCCAGAAAGGTTCCCGCCCATGGAAGGGAAAGCCGTCCGACTGCAGAGCCTGTGCAAGTCCTTCGGGCAGACGCAGGCCGTAGCCGGAGTCGATCTGGACATCGCGGACGGCGAGTTCTTCTCGATGCTGGGGCCGTCCGGATCGGGCAAGACCACCGTGCTTCGGATGATCGCCGGCTTTGAGCTGCCCACCAGCGGCACCATCGAACTCGCCGGGAGGGACGTGACCCGCCTCGCCCCCTTCGAGCGGGATGTGCACACCGTCTTCCAGGACTACGCGCTCTTCCCGCATATGACGCTCGAACAGAACGTCGCCTACGGTTTGAAGATCCGCAAGGTTCCCAAGGCCGAGCGGCTGGGGCGGGCCCGCGAGGCACTGGCGAGCGTGCGGCTCGAAGGCCTCGGCGACCGCCGGCCGTCCCAGCTCTCCGGAGGCCAGCGGCAGCGCGTGGCGCTGGCCCGGGCCCTGGTCAACACGCCCAGGGTGCTGCTGCTCGACGAGCCGCTGGGCGCCCTCGACCTCAAGCTGCGCGAGCAGATGCAGATCGAACTCAAGGAGCTGCAGCGCGAGGTCGGCATCACCTTCGTCTTCGTCACCCACGACCAGGAGGAGGCGCTGACCATGAGCGACCGCATCGCGGTCTTCAACCAGGGCCGCATCGAGCAGGTCGGCACCCCCGCCGAGATCTACGAGCGTCCCGCCACGCCCTTCGTCGCCGGCTTCGTCGGCACCTCCAACCTGCTCACCGGCCAGGCCGCGGAGCGGGTGGTGGGCACGGCCGGCACCTTCAGCATCCGTCCGGAGAAGATCCGCGTGCTGAAGGAGGACCGGGACAGCAGCGAGCCGGGGTGCTCCAGCGCCGTCGGCACCGTCGCTGAGGTCGTCTACCTCGGGGACGCGACTCGTTTCCTCGTGGACCTCGACGCCGGGGGGCGGCTCACCGCCCTCCAGCAGAACCTGGAGACCTCGTCCGAGGACGTCGCGGCCTACCGCGGCTCGCGGGTCAGGCTCCAGTGGCAGCCACGCCACAACGTCCGTGTTCCCGAAACGCAGTGATCGCACCACCTCGCATGTCCTGTCGCCGCCACCCTTCCCCCCATCCCCTGTGGAGCTCTCCGTGCGCATGTCCCGTTCGCTGAAGGCCGCCACCGCGGTCGGCGCCCTCCTCCTCGCCACCGCCTGCGGCTCGTCCGGCTCGCCCTCGGCAGCCGGCGGCTTCAACCCGCCCGACCTCAAGGCGCAGAAGAAGCTCGGCAAGACCGAGGGCGAGGTGAACCTCATAGCCTGGGCCGGCTATGTCGAGGACGGCTCCAACGACCCGAAGGTCGACTGGGCCAGCGACTTCGAGAAGCAGACCGGCTGCCAGGTCAGCACCAAGACCGCGGCCACCTCCGACGAGATGGTCAGCCTGATGAAGTCCGGTCAGTACGACGCGGTCTCGGCCTCCGGCGACGCGTCGTTGCGCCTGATCGCCTCCGGCGACGCCGCGCCCGTCAACACCAAGCTCGTCCCCAACTACAAGGACGTCTTCGCCGGTCTCAAGAACCAGGACTGGAACTCCGTCCAGGGTGTCCCGTACGGCATCCCGCACGGCCGCGGTGCCAACCTCCTCATGTACAACACGGAGAAGGTCTCCCCGGCCCCCGACTCCTGGTCCGCCGTCTTCGACAAGGCCTCGGCCCACAAGGGCAAGGTCACCGCGTACGACTCACCGATCTACATCGCGGACGCCGCCCTGTACCTGATGAAGAGCAAGCCGTCGCTGGGCATCAAGAACCCCTACGCCCTGGACCAGAAGCAGTTCGACGCCGCCGTCCAACTGCTCAAGGAGCAGAACGCCAACATCGGGGAGTACTGGGGCGACTACCTCAAGGAGATCTCCGCCTTCAAGAGCGGTGACTCGGTCGTCGGCACTGCCTGGCAGGTGATCGTCAACGCCGCACAGGCGGAGAAGGCCCCGGTCGAGGCGGTGCTGCCGAAGGAGGGCGCGACCGGCTGGTCCGACACCTGGATGATCTCCGCCAAGGCCAAGCACCCCAACTGCGCCTACAAGTGGATGGACTGGATCATCTCTCCCCAGGTGAACGCCCAGGTCGCCGAGTACTTCGGCGAGGCCCCGTCCAACGCCAAGTCGTGTGCCCTGACCTCGGTGAAGGACCACTGCGCCACGTACCACGCGGCCGACGAGCCGTACTGGAAGAAGGTCCACTTCTGGACCACGCCCGTCCCGCAGTGCCTGGACGGCCGCAAGGACACCAAGTGCGTGCCCTACAGCAAGTGGGTCCAGGCGTGGATCGAGATCAAGGGCTGAGCATCACATGACGAAGACCGTGCCGACCGCCGGATTCGTCCGGCGGTTCGCCGGGACCCTGCACCGCCGTCCCCGGCTGCAACTGTCCCTGCTGCTCTCCGCGCCGCTGGCCTGGCTCGTCCTCGCCTACCTCGGCTCGCTCGCCGCGCTGTTCACGTCCGCGTTCTGGACCACGGACAGCTTCACCTCAAGCGTGGTGAAGGTCTGGAACACGGACAACTTCACCGCCCTGTTCACCACCGACGTCTACCGCCAGGTCGCCCTGCGCAGCATCGGCGTCGCCCTCGTGGTCACCGTCCTGTGCGCCGTGATCGCCTTCCCGGTCGCCCTCTACACGGCCCGGATCGCGCGGCCTAGGTGGCGGCCCCTGCTGGTGGTCGCCATCCTCACCCCGCTGTGGGCCAGCTATCTGGTCAAGGCGTACGCCTGGCGGCTCATGCTCGCCGAGGGCGGTCTGCTGGACTGGCTGCTGGCGCCCCTCGGCCTCCACGGACCCGGCTACGGATTGACGGCCACCGTTCTGGTGCTGACCTACCTGTGGCTGCCGTACATGATCCTGCCGATCCACGCCGGGCTCGAACAGCTCCCGGCCAGCCTGCTGGACGCCTCCGCCGACCTCGGCGCCCGCACCGGCCGGACCTTCCGCCTGGTGGTGCTGCCGATGATTCTGCCGTCCGTCGCGGCCGGCTCGATCTTCACCTTCTCGCTCAGCCTCGGCGACTACATCGCCGTGCAGATCGTCGGCGGCAAGACCCAGCTGATCGGGAACCTCATCTACTCCAACATCACCCTCGACCTGCCGCTCGCCGCGGCGCTCGGCACCGTACCCGTGGTGATCATCGTGTTCTATCTGCTCGCGGTGCGCCGCACCGGAGCCCTCAGCAGCCTCTGACAGCCTCTGACGGTACGCAAACCGAAGGCCCCTCGATGAATCTCTCCCGCCCCGCGCGTATCACCGTGCGCATCGCCGCCGCGCTCGGCTTCGCGGTCATCTACATCCCGCTGCTGCTGGTCCTGGTCAACTCCCTGAACCCGGACCGCAGCTCGGGCTGGCCGCCGCCCGGACTCACCTTTCACTGGTGGGGCGACGCATGGCGGAGCACCGGTGCCCGCGCCGCACTGTGGACCTCGGTCAAGGCCGGGCTCGGCGCCACCGCGATCGCCTTGGTCCTCGGCACGCTCATCGCCTTCGCCGTCCAGCGCTTCAGGTTCTTCGGCCGGGAGACCATCTCCTTCGTGATCGTCCTGCCGATCGCGCTGCCCGGCATCGTCACCGGCGTCGCGCTCAACACCGCCTTCCGGACGGTCCTCGAACCGCTCGGCGTCGGCCTCGGCATGTTCACGGTCGTCGTCGGTCACGCCACCTTCTGCGTCGTGGTCGTCTTCAACAATGTGGTCGCCCGGCTGCGCCGCATGGCCGGCTCGTACGAGGAAGCCGCCATGGACCTGGGCGCACACACCTTCCGCGCCTTCGTCGACATCACCTTCCCCCTGGTGCGTTCCGCGCTCGTGGCAGGCGGGCTGCTCGCCTTCGCGCTGTCCTTCGACGAGATCGTGGTGACGACCTTCACGGCCGGGCCCGGCGTCCAGACCCTCCCCGTCTGGATCTTCTCCAACATGGCCCGGCCCCAGCAGGCGCCCGTGGTCAACGTCGTCGCCGCGGTCCTCGTCCTGCTGTCGGTCATACCGATCTACCTCGCCCAGCGGCTGTCGTCCGACACCGCCTCGGGCAGCAGGATCTGAGGAACCCCCATGGCCCGGCGCTCCCGCGACGCTCCGGACCCGCGGGGGTCCCGAGCTGATGCCCCATCCCTACGAGCGGGTCCGGAGGAGGGACGTCCCGTCAGGGAACCCTCGAGTTCGGCCGGCACCAGCCGACCGGCCGCGCTGTGAAGCCGAAAGATGACACTCGCTCGCCCTGGCCCGTCTGCGCGGACACCACCACGCAACGGCCCGACGCAACCACTCCCGCCGACGGACCGCCGACGAGCCCACCGGGTAGATCACCGCAGACTGGAGTACTACGCCCCTGTTAGCCTGGAACCGTCCCCGGGTATCAGACCCTTTGGACTCATCACCGGCGAGGGACCGAGGAACCATGGCCATGGACATCCCCGGCGACAGGCGACTGGCGGCCGCCGTCGTGATGGACGAGGACCGGCGTGTCCTCCTGGTCCGCCGCAGTGTCAAGGAGCGTTTCCTGCCCCGGGTGTGGGGCGTCCCCTGCGGAAAGCTGGAGCCCGGCGAGCGCCCCGAGGACGGCGCGTTGCGGGAGCTCAAGGAGGAGACCGGCCTGCTCGGCGAGGTCGTCCGCAAGGTCGGCGAGTCGTCGTTCGTCAGCGACTACCGGGGCCACGAGATCAAGAACTGGCAGGACAACTTCCTGGTCCGCCCGCTGACTTCCGCGATCACCCTGCCCGAGCCCGACCAGGACTCCGTCTGGCTGAGCCGGGCCGAGCTGACCACGGTGGACGTCGACGCCTACAACCTCGACGTCGTCCGGCAGGCCTTCAGCCGGACCTGAGACGGTCCGCGAGGTCCCGCAGCGCCGCCAGGTACTCCGCCACCGCCAGCGGCACCTTCGCCACCGCCCCCGGATGCGGGCCCGCCGCCGTGAACACGTCGGTGCGCCGCCGCCGTCCGGCCCCCGTCTCCAGGAACAGCGTCACCGTCGGCTCGTCCGTGTCGCACCACGCCCGGTGCAGGGTGTGCGCGGGCAGCGCGTACGAACTGCCCGCCGCGTACTGGCCGGTGTGCGTCAGCCGCAGCCGCGCCTCGCCGGCCGCCACCAGCGTCCAGTCCGCCGACCCCCGCGCCAGCGACTCCTCGTAGCGGGCCGCCGCGACACCGGCACCGTCACCGGACACCTCGTACAGCTCCATGGCCAGCCGGCCCCGCACGACGTAGGAGGCCAGCGGGGAGCGGTGGTTGTGGATGTCCTCCTTGCCGATCGCGCCCGCGTCCGGATGCCACACATGGGCGCGCAGCATGTGCCGCGGCCCCGCGTCGATCAGCAGCAGCTTGTCGAAGCCCAGCACATGGCGGTACGACAGCCTGGCCGTGCCCTCCGGATCGCCCGCACCGGCGGCCAGTTCGGCGACGAGCCCCGACAGCGTGCCGTCGGCGCCGAGTTCGCCGACGACCCGGCGGGCGGCCGCCGCCAGCTCGTGCTCGGGCAGCTCACCGTCGAGCGCCTCGGCCAGCAACCGCCGTGCCGCCTGGATCCGCCGACCACCCATGCACCCGTCCTCCCGCACCACCGCGGCTCATCCGCTTGGCCGATACATCCATACGGCATGGGCGCGCAGCGCCGAAAGGCCCTGATACGTCATCCACATGGGCCGGCGCAGCTGGGTGCCGTCGCCGCCGCGGCCCCAGACCCAGATCCCGTCGGTCTGCCCCGCCCACACCGCGGCGAGCGCCCCGTCCAGCCGGATCCGCCACTCGTCCTCCAGGCCCTCGGCCCGCGCGACGGCCACCGCACCCGGCGTGAGCAGGGCGCGCACCAGCCAGGACGCGGTGAAGTGCCGCACTCCCAGCACCTCGTGCCGGGACGGGTCGTCGCTGCGGGGGCGGCGCACCTCCTCGTGCAGGTTCTCCAGGTCCGGGCAGGTGTCGTGCGGTGCGTCCGGGCAGGCCAGCAGCCAGCGGATGCCGTCCTCGCGCGCGGTGCGGGCCCGCTCGCCGCGTGCGTCGGCGTCCTCGCCCAGCACCCGCGCGGACCGGTCCAGGGCGACCACGGCCTGCGCGGTGTGCAGCGGCGACGGCCTGCCGTACGGCGGCTGGAGCCGGTAGCCCCAGCAGCGCAGATGGTCGCGGCGCCCGTCGCTGATCGCGCCGTCCGCGAGGGCCTCGCGCAGCAGGGACAGCAGCGGCGAGCCGGGCGCGGCCCGCAGCAGCCCGCGCAGCACGGTCGTCACCACATGCGTCGATTCCCAGCCCGCGCGGTCGTGTTCCCGGGTGAACGCGGCCGTGCACCGCTCCACCTCGGCGTCCAGCCGGTCGGCCGGCACGCCCGCGCGGGCCAGCGCGCCCAGCACCAGCGCGGTCACCTCGGGTCGCGCCTCGTACCCCTGGGAGCGCGCCGACCAGCCGCCCTCCGGGAGCCGCAGCCGCCACAGCGTCTCCACCAGGTCGCCGGTGCCGAGCCGCCCGTCGGGCATCCCGAGGTCGAGCATCATGTGCAGGCCGTACGCGGTGCCCACGGAGGTCGGCCAGGACGGGGTGCTCTCGCCGAGGGAGTGCGGCCAGCCGGTGAGGCGCCCGCGCCGCGGGTCGTCCACGACGGACACCTGGTCGACGAGGGCGTCGTAGGCGGAGGCGAACACCAGCGGGAGCGGGCCGGACGCCCCCGTGCCCCGCGCGTCGCGGCCACCGCCGCCCTGGCCTCCCGCCGCCGCTCGGGCGCGCAGCAGGGCGGCCGCCAGCCAGACCGCGACGAAGGTGCCCAGCCCGCTGACGCCCGAGATCAGATACCGGGCGGCCGAACCGTCGAGCGAGTCGGGCAGCACCCCGAACAGGGCCTGGAAGACGGCGTATCCGGCGGCCGCCGCGCCGAGTCCGCCGAGCCAGCCCACGAAACGGACCGGCGGCGAGCCGGCCGCGGGCTCCCCGTCCGGGGCGGGAGGTGCCGGCTGCGGTCGCCGGGATCTCAACGGGCCGCGTCCTAACTGCTGTTGGGACAAGACGCGCTCCCTCCCCCGTGGCGGCCGCGTGAGGCTTCCGCGAAGCTTCCAGTCTAAGTGGTCAGCGGGGCGCCTGGGGCGGTGGCCGGTCGGGCCCGCCGCGCGGCCAGTGCGTGAGGGCCACGTGCAGCGCGTCGACGGCCCGGTCCCACGACTCCTCCACGTCCCGGGGGGCGCCGAACGCCCCGGTGGACTCCAGCGAGCAGTAGCCGTGGAAGGTGCTGCGCAGCAGCCGGACGGCGTCGGTGAGGTCGGGCTCGTCCAGCCCGTAGGCGCGCAGCACCCCGTAGGTGATCTCGGCGGTGCGGCGCAGCGCGGGGGAGCCGGCGATCAGCTCCTGGTCGATCGGCATCTGGGTCGCGGCGTAACGGCCGGGGTGCTCCAGGGCGTACGCCCGGTAGGCCCCCGCGAAGGCGACGAGCGCGTCCTTGCCGGCGCGTCCCGCCACGGCCGCCGCGATCCGGTCGATCAGCTCGCCGCCGGCCAGCAGCGCCACCCGGGTCCGCAGGTCCTGGAGGTTTCTGACATGCGAGTAGAGACTCGCGTCCTTCACCCCGAAGTGCCGGGCGAGCGCGGACAGGCTGACGTTCTCGAACCCCACCTCGTCGGCGAGTTCGGCCGCCGCCGCGGCGAGGCGGTCGGCGGTCAGTCCTGCGCGGGCCATGGGGGTCCTTCGGGGAGAGGGGAGGTGACAGGCCCGCATGCTAATGCCCCGGCGGTGCCACGGGCCGGGGCCGCCCGCCGGGCGGCCGGGCGCCGGCGCGGCGTCAGGCCGCGGTGGGGCGCCGCGTTCGACGAGGGCTCGGGAAAGGGGCCGTACGACGTCGGTCCGACGGCTGCCGGGGAGCCAGCGCGCGGCCCCCGGTCCCCGGCTCAGTCCCCCAGCACGTCCCGCACGAACGCGTTGGCGAACGTGCCCTTCGGGTCCAGCTCGCGGGCCAGCGCCCGGAAGTCGTCGAGCCGCGGATACCGGGCGCGCAGCTTGGCGGCGGGCGTCGTGAACACCTTCCCCCAGTGCGGCCGCGGGGCGAAGGCGTCCAGCGCCGCCTCCAGCCGCCGCACCACCGGCAGCACCGCCGCCGTGTCCTCGATCCACGTGAAGTGCAGGGCCACCGTGTCCCTCCCGTACGACGGGCTGAGCCACTGCCCGTCGGCGGCGACCGTGCGCACCTCGCAGGTCTGCAGCACCGGGGCGACGGTGTCCCGGATCGCGTCGACCGCGTGCAGCGCCTCCAGGGCGCGGGCGCGCGGCAGGAGGTACTCCGACTGCAGCTCGGCCCCGCTGCTCGGCGTGAACTCCGCCCGGAAGTGCGGCAGCCGCTCGTGCCACGGCCCCGGCACCCCGAACTGCTCGGTGCAGTTCACGGCGGGCATCCCCGGCACCGGGTGCAGCTTCTCGGTGGCGGGCGCGGCCCACGGCACGTCGGGCAGCGGCTGGTCGGTGCGCCGCTTCAGCCACACCTGCCGGAAGCCCGGCGCGCGCCAGTCGGTGAACAGGCTGACGCTGTACGCCGCCGACATCACCGCGTCGAAGGCCGCCGGGTCCAGGCCGGCCAGCGGCAGCTCGGTGAACACGTGCTGCTCGACCTCGAAGGCCGGCTCCAGGTCGAGGGTGAGCGCGGTGACCACACCGAGGGCGCCCAGCGAGGTGACGGCACCCCCGAACCGCGGATCGCCCCGGCCTATCCGCACCGCCGAGCCGTCGGCGGTGATCAGCTCGACCTCGCGCACGGCCGACGCCAGCGAGCCGTTGCCGACCCCCGAGCCGTGCGTGCCGGTGGCGACGGAACCGGCCACCGAGATGTGCGGCAGCGACGCCATGTTGGGCAGCGCGAGGCCGTGCGCGTGCACGGCGCGGGCCAGCTCGGCGTACCGGACGCCGCCCGCGACACGGACCGTGGGCGCGGCGCCGTCGACGTCGACCAGCGGGGGCAGGGCCGCGATGGACAGCAGGACGCCCTCGGGGCCGGGCTCGGCGATCTCGTTGAAGGAGTGCCCGCTGCCCAGCACCCGCACCCGGGGGCTCGCGGCCACCAGGGCGGCGACCTCGTCGGGCGACACCGGGCGGTGCAGCTCCCCGGCGCCGTAGGTGATGTTGCCCGCCCAGTTGGTGATCGTCCCGGTCATCCTGTCGCCCTTCACGGTGCGTGTCTGTCGCGTTGACCCTCTCATCCGCGGATGCCTACGGTAGAGACCGTTTTCCACGACCGACGTCCGGGCCCGTCCCGCCGAGCCGGAGGCCACGCGTTGCCCCAGCGGCCGTACGCCGTATTCGCCCTGTCCGCGGAGAACGTCCCGCTGGTCTTCCCGCCCCCGGTGCTGGCGCGGCTGCGCGAGGCGGTGGACGTCGACGCCGACCCGGTGGCCGAGGACTTCGCGGACCCACGGGTGAAGGACGCCCTGGCCCGCGCCGAGATCCTGGTCACCGGCTGGGGTACCCCCCGGCTGGACGCGGCCGCGCTGGACGCCGTCCCGCGCCTGCGGGCCGTGCTGCACGCGGCCGGCTCGGTCAAGGGGATCGTGACGCCCGAGCTGTGGCGCCGGGGCATCGCCGTCAGCTCGGCGGCGGCCGCGAACGCCCTGCCCGTGGCCGAGTACACGCTCGCCATGATCCTGCTCTCCGGCAAGGACCTCTTCGCCGTCCGCGACCGGCTGCGCGCCGAGCGGGACGCCTTCGGGGGGTGGGGGCTGCTGCCCGGCACCGGCAACCTCGGCCGCCGGGTCGGCGTCATCGGCGCCTCGCGCACCGGCCGCCGCCTGATCGAGCTGCTGCGCCCCTTCGACCTGGTGCCCGCCCTGTCCGACCCGTACGCCGACGAGGAGACGGCCGCCGCCCTCGGCGCCCCCCTGCTGCCGCTGGACGAACTGCTGCGCACCTCGGACGTCGTGACCGTCCACGCTCCCGCCACCCCCGAGACGCGGCATCTGATCGGCGCCCGCGAGCTCGCCCTCATGCCGGACGGCGCCGTCCTGATCAACACCGCGCGGGGCTCGCTGCTCGACCACGACGCCCTGATCGCCGAGCTGCGCACCGGCCGTCTCTCCGCGGTCCTCGACGTCACCGACCCGGAGCCGCTGCCCGCCGCGTCCCCGCTCTACGACCTGCCGAACGTCGTCCTCACCCCGCACCGGGCGGGCTCCCAGGGCAACGAGACGGCCCGGCTCGGCCTCGTCGTCGCCGAGGAGGCGGCCCGCCTCGCCGCGGGCTCCCCGCTCGCCCACGCGGTCGACCCGGCGGCGCTGGAGCACGAGGCGTAGCCCCCCGCGTGACGCCCCGACCGGCTCGGAAGGGGCCCCGGCGCGGCCCGCGCGCGGGCGGGGGCATACCGTGAGGAGTCGTACGCCTGAGCCGGGAGGAGATTACGGATGGGCAGTCGCACCGCACTGGTCGAGGATCTGATGGAGCGATTCCCGCACGTTCCGCGGGAAGCCGTCTTCAAGGAGGATCTGCTCCGGGGCGGGGTCGCCTTCGACCCGTCCGCCCTGAGCGACAACGAGGGCGGTGAGGTCAAGCCGAAGTCGTACTTCATCTTCTCGTTCGACCACGGCACCCTGCCCGAGCTCGGCGAGGCCGCCCTGCGGCGCCCGCCCGAGGAGATCATCCTCACCGGCGGCCCCTACGACCTGCGCCGCACCGTCGTGTCGGTCCGGGTAAACCCGTCGTCCCCGTACCGGGTCGCCGCCGACGAGCACGGCATGCTCGGCCTCTACCTGGACGGCAGGCGCATCTCGGACGTCGGCGTGCCGCCCATGCCCGAGTACTACCGGCACAAGCTGTCCAACGGGAAGTCGGTGATGGAGGTCGCCCCCACCATCCAGTGGGGCTACCTGATCTACCTGACCGTCTTCCGGGTCTGCCAGTACTTCGGCGCCAAGGAGGAGTGCCAGTACTGCGACATCAACCACAACTGGCGCCAGCACAAGGCGGCGGGGCGGCCCTACACCGGGGTGAAGGACGTCGAGGAGGTCCTGGAGGCCCTGGAGATCATCGACCGGTACGACACGGCGAAGGCGTCCACCGCCTACACCCTCACCGGCGGCGCGATCACCAAGACCGTCTCCGGGCGTGACGAGGCCGACTTCTACGGCCACTACGCCAAGGCCATCGAGGAGCGCTTCCCCGGCCGCTGGATCGGCAAGGTCGTCGCCCAGGCGCTGCCCAAGGACGACGTGCAGCGCTTCAAGGACTACGGCGTGCAGATCTACCACCCCAACTACGAGGTGTGGGACGAGTACCTGTTCAAGATGTACTGCCCGGGCAAGGAGCGGTACGTCGGCCGCGACGAGTGGCACAAGCGCATCCTGGACTCGGCGGAGATCTTCGGCGCCCGCAACGTGATCCCCAACTTCGTGGCGGGCGTGGAGATGGCCGAGCCGTTCGGCTTCAAGACCGTCGACGAGGCGATCGCGTCGACCACGGAGGGTCTGCGCTTCTTCATGTCCCAGGGCATCACGCCCCGCTTCACCACCTGGTGCCCCGAGCCGACGACCCCGCTCGGCAAGGCCAACCCGCACGGCGCGCCGCTGGAGTACCACATCCGGCTGCTGCAGGCGTACCGGCAGACCATGGAGGAGTTCGGCCTGTCCTCGCCTCCCGGCTACGGCCCGCCCGGACCCGGCCGCGCGGTGTTCTCCGTCAGTTCCTTCATGGACAGCCTTCCGGCCGAGGAGTCCGCCGCGGTATAGGTGGGGACACGGGTGAGCCGGACGGGATCCGCATTCGTGCCTCGGGCCACGGGTACGGGTACGGGTACGGGTACGGGTCGCCACGGTCCGTCATGACGTCTGAACAGAGCGCTTGTCAGTTCTGACGGAGACGTGAAAAGCTCCTGCCCTGCCGCGAGGTATCCCTCAACTCCCCTTCGCCATGGGCGAGTTGTCCTCGGATGTGGATGCAGGAGACTCATGCCGGACCTGCCGACCCCTCAGGACGCCACCGAGGCCGCCCTGTTCGCCGACTGCTGGGACGCCGTGCTGTCGTACGCCGACCTGTGCACCGTCGGCCCCGAGTCGGCGGGCCGTCTGGCCTCGGAGGCCTTCGCGGCCGGACTGCGCGAGGCCCGCGAGGCCGGGACGGGGCCGGGCGTCGCCCGCCGTCCGGCCCGGCTGCCCCGCATCCCCCTCCTGCTGGTCGCCGTGCGCACCACGGCGGCCGCCTGGGAGGAGGGCGGCCGCGGCGACGGCCTCGACCCCGACCTGCGGCTGTGGCTCAACTCCGAGCACGCCGCCCGCTACACCGGCCCGCCGCTCGGACGCCCGGTCGCGCTGCGCGGACTGCGGGACATGCAGGAACCGGACGGGGCCCTGCTGTGGCTGGCCGAGGTCGAGGCGCTGCCGCCGCACGTCGTCGCCCGCAGGCTGGGCCTCGACCCGGCCACCGTCTCCGACGAACTCGCCCAGGTGCGCGGCCTGTTCAGGGACCGCTGCCGGCGCAACCACCTCGACACCCCGATGGACGCGCGCTGCCGCAGCTACGCCCGCCTCCTCGACGCCGTGACCCGCTCACCCGCCGCCGACATCCCCGGCGACCTCTCGCGCCACCTCGCCACCTGTGTGCCGTGCGCCGAGGCAGCCGCCTGTCTGCGGCCGCACGGCGGAGGTCTGCCCGCCGCCCTCGCCGGAGGCGTCCTCGGCTGGGGCGGCCTCGCCTATGTGGAGCGCCGCCGCCGCGCCGCCGAGGCCCGCCTGGCCGCGCACCCCGACGCGGACGCGGAGACCGGTCCGGCCCGCCCCGGCGCCCACAAGGCGCGGATGGCGCGCGGCGCCCTGCTCGTCACCGCCGTCCTCGTCTCCGGGCTCGCCCTCGCGGTGTCGATGACCCAGGGCGGCTCCTCAGCCGGCACCCGCGCGGCCGACGGCGACCTCGCCGAACGCCCCCCGGCCGCCGACCCCACGATCTCCCTGCCGGTCACGGCCGCCACCCGGCCGGCCCGGGAGGCCCCGGACCCGTCCGCGAGCGCCTCCCGCGGCACACACCCCGCCACGCGCGACCCCGACCCCGGACCGCAGGGCACCACCTCCCCGACGGCCCGCCCGGACGCGCCCCGGCCGTCCACGGCCGAAGCCCCCTCCTGCACGGCCGTCTACGACCTCGTCAACGAGTGGCCCGACGGCTTCCAGGCCATCGTCACCGTCACCACCGACCGCGCCCTGGAGGGCTGGCGCGTCGCCTGGTCCTTCCGGGACGGCCAGCGGGTCGGCCAGATGTGGGACGCCGCCTTCGTCCAGAACGGCTCCCGCGTCACCGCCACCGCGGCCGACTACAACAAGTCCGTCGCGGCCGGCGGCAAGATCACCTTCGGCTTCCTGGGCTCCTGGCGGGGCGCCAACTCCCCGGCGTACGACCTCACCCTCGACGGCCGGGCCTGCACCCTGAAAACCCGTTGACGGCGGTGCGCGGGACCCGGCTAGAGTGACGGCGTTCCCCCAGCGGTGGCCTCATGGCCGTCGCAGTCCGGCGGAAGTGACGAGGAGGTGTCGACCGATGGCTGTCTTTGCGACGAGCGCTGCCCGCAGGCAATCCATCCCGTCCACCTCCGTGGCCACCGGCTGACACCACACTCCTCGCGCGCCCTCACGCGCGCCGGCCGGGGCCGCCCCTGTGAAGGGTCACCCGTTGACTTCCAGCTCCGCTGCTTCCTCCGTCCACCCCGCGCTCGCCCCTTACGGCTGGGACGCGGCATGGGCGGACGCCTTCGCCCCGCACGCGGCCGAAGGACTCCTCCCCGGACGCGTCGTCCGCGTCGACCGGGGCCAGTGCGACGTCGTCACCGCCGACGGCGTCGTCCGCGCCGACACGGCCTTCGTCACCCCGCACGACCCGATGAAGGTCGTGTGCACGGGCGACTGGGTCGCCGTCGACCCCGCGGGCGCCCACCCGCGCTACGTCCAGGCGTATCTGCCGCGCCGCACCGCCTTCGTGCGGTCCACCTCCTCCAAGCGGTCCGAGGGGCAGATCCTCGCGGCCAACGTCGACCACGCCATCGTCGCCGTCTCCCTGGCCGCCGAGCTCGATCTCGGCCGGATCGAGCGGTTCCTCGCGCTGGCCTGGGAGTCGGGCGCCCAGCCGGTCGTGGTCCTCACCAAGGCCGACCTCGTGCCGGACGCGGTGACGCTCGCGTACCTCGTGCAGGACGTGGAGACCACGGCACCCGGCGTGCCCGTGCTCCCGGTCAGCAGCGTGGACGGGGCCGGCCTCGACGTGCTCGTCGCCCTGGTCGGCGGCGGCACCAGCGTGCTGCTCGGGCAGTCCGGCGCGGGTAAGTCCACCCTCGCCAACGCACTGCTCGGCGAGGACGTCATGGAGGTGCGGGCCACCCGTGACGTGGACGGCAAGGGCCGCCACACCACCACCACCCGCAACCTTCTCGCCCTGCCCGGCGGCGGGGTCCTCATCGACACACCGGGGCTGCGCGGCGTCGGCCTCTGGGACGCCGGGACCGGCGTCGGGCAGGTCTTCTCCGAGATCGAGGAACTCGCCGAGCGCTGCCGCTTCCACGACTGCGCCCACGAGGCCGAACCGGGCTGCGCCGTACTGGAAGCGATCGACTCCGGTGAGCTGCCGGTGCGACGGCTGGAGAGCTACCGCAAGCTCATGCGGGAGAACCAGTACATCGTGGCCAAGACCGACGCGCGGCTGCGCGCCGAGCTGCGCCGGGAGTGGAAGCGGAAGGGGGCGCAGGGCCGGGCCGCCATGGAGGCCAAGCGCGGCCGGATGCGTTGACGCACACTCCTCCAGCTGCAATTCCTCGGTGTCCGATTCCCGCCAGCGCCGCCCCCGGGCACGGCGGACACTGGACAGCGTGAAGGACGAGGACAGCAGGTACGAGGCGGTGCGCAGCCGCGACGCCCGGTTCGACGGCGAGTTCTTCTTCGCCGTCGAGACGACCGGCGTCTACTGCCGCCCCAGCTGCCCGGCCGTCACGCCGAAGCGGCGGAACGTGCGGTTCTTCGCGACGGCCGCCGCCGCGCAGAGCTCGGGCTTCCGGGCCTGCCGGCGGTGCCGTCCGGACGCCGTCCCCGGCTCCGCCGCCTGGAACGTGCGGGCGGACGTCGTGGGCCGGGCGATGCGGCTGATCGGAGACGGGATCGTCGACCGGGAGGGCGTAGCCGGGCTCGCCGCCCGGCTCGGCTACAGCACCCGGCAGGTGCAGCGGCAGCTCACCGCCGAGCTCGGCGCGGGACCCGTCGCACTGGCCCGCGCCCAGCGGGCCCACACCGCGCGGGTGCTGCTCCAGACGACCGGCCTGCCGATCACCCGGATCGCCTTCGCCGCCGGCTTCGCCAGCGTCCGGCAGTTCAACGACACGATCCGGGCCGTGTACGCCCGCACACCGAGCGAGCTGCGCGCCGCCGCACCCCGGGGCGGGCGCCCCGACGGGCGTACGGCCGCCCCGTCCGGCGGCATCCCGCTGCGGCTCGCCCACCGGGGCCCGTACCACGCCGGGACCGTCTTCGACCTGCTCGCCGAGGAGGCCGTGCCCGGCGTCGAGGAGGTCACCGGCCCGCCCGGCGACCGGCTCTACCGCCGCACCCTGTGCCTCCCGCACGGCAGTGCCGTCGCCGCCGTGGCGGAGAGGACCGCCGCGACCGGCCGGGGCGGGGCCACCCACCCCGGCGGCTGGCTCGACGCCCGGCTCCACCTCACCGATCTCCGCGACCTGACGACGGCCGTGCAGCGGCTGCGGCGCCTGTTCGACCTGGACGCCGACCCGTACGCCGTCGACGCGCGGCTCGGCGCCGACGCCCGGCTCGCCCCCCTGGTCGCGGCCCGGCCCGGACTGCGCTCACCCGGCGCCGCCGACCCCGACGAACTGGCTGTACGGGCCCTCGTCGGGCCCCAGCGGGCCGCCGAACTGGTCCTGCGGTACGGCAAGGCGCTCGACGCGCCCAGCGGCGGCCTCACCCATCTGTTCCCCGAGCCCGCCGTGCTCGCCGGCGCCGAACCCGGCGGACCGCTGGGCGCGCTGACCGCCGCCCTCGCCGACGGCGCCGTACGGCTGGACGCGGGCGCCGACCGGGACGAGGCGTACCGTGCCCTGCGGGACCTGCCCGGCCTGGACGCCCGTACCGGCGCCGTGATCCGCACCCGCGCCCTCGCGGACCCGGACGTGGCGCCGCCCGGCACCGATCCGCCCGACGCGTGGCGCCCCTGGCGCTCCTACGCGCTGCGCCACCTGCGCGCAGCGGGCGAGCCCGACCCCCGATGACCACGACCGAGAGGACCGCCATGGCCCCCCGCATCCCCTGGACCGAGGCCGACAGCCCCCTCGGCCCCCTCCTGCTCACCGCCGACCCCTCCACCGGCGCCCTGACCTCCGTGTCCGTGCCGGGCCAAAAGGGCGGCCGGACGGTCCTGGCGGACTGGCGGCACGACCCGGGGCCCTTCCGCGCCGCCGAGGAGCAGCTCGCCGCCTACTTCGCCGGGGAGCTCAAGGAGTTCCACCTGGAACTGAGCACGCACGGCAGCGTGTTCAGGGAGCGCGTCTGGGCCGCCCTGGACGACGTCCCGTACGGCGCCACCACGACCTACGGCGAGATCGCCGCACGCATCGGCGCCTCCCGGCCCGCCGTCCGGGCCGTCGGCGGCGCGATCGGCGCGAATCCGCTGCTCGTCGTACGCCCCTGCCACCGGGTGATCGGTGCCGACGGCTCCCTGACGGGATACGCGGGGGGACTCGAGCGCAAGGTCCGGCTGCTCACCCTGGAGGGAACGCTCCCCTGAGAGCCGTCAGCCCCAGGAAGAACCCCAGGAACGAGCCCGCCGCCGCGTACGCCGCCATCCGGCGCCCGGCCCAGTCGGGGCGCAGGCGCCGGGGCGGGAGCGCCCGGCGCACCACCTGGGAGACCCCGTCCGACCAGAGCGCGGGAGGCCCGTCAGAACGCGCTGATCAGCGGCTGCCGCCCGGGCGCCAGGGCCCGCGGTGCCCCCTCGTACGCCCGTTCGCCCTGTCACCCGACGTGTCCCTCTCGGTGCCGTACGCGGCCGGATTTCCCGATGCCCCGTTCCCATCCGGGCCCCGCGGGGAACAATCGGGGGCATGAATCAGCAGGGGGGCAAGCCCGCCGGTCACGAGGACGACTGGTGGGGCCGGCTGTACGGCGGCGCCGAGGACGCGGGCCCGTCCGCGGCGCCCGACTCGCTCGACGACCGGTACGCCTCGGCCGCGGGGACGGTGAACCAGCGGCCGGACACCGTCCCGGCACAGCGGTCCGACCCGGACGCGCCCGGGCGGGGAGCGCCGGCGTTCCCCGCCGGTCTGCCCAGGCCGCCCGGCTTCACCGTGGAACCGCAACCGGAACCGGCTCCGGTGGACGAGGAGACGCCCCCGCCGCCCGCCCGGGACCGGCCGGCCCGCGCGCTGGACTACGTGGGTGCCGGCCCGCCCACCTACGACCCCGAACCGACCGCGCTGCCCCCGGCCGGCCCGGACGACCTCGACGACCTGGTCCCCGACACCGTCCTCGACGGCGCCCGCTACGGCACCGCCACCCTGCGGGCCGTGTCCCTGCGCGGCGACTCCGCCCGCTACCGGGGCGAGCCCCGCCGCGACTCCCTGCTCATCGCCCGCTTCGGCAGCGCCGAACACGCCCTCGTCCTGGTCGCGATGGCCACCGGCGCCCGCGCCACCACCGGCGCCCACCGGGCCGCCGCCGAGGCGTGCCACTGGATCGGCCGGGCCGTGGGCCGCAGCCACGAACGGCTCGCCCGGGACATGCGGGCCGGCCGGCGCGGCGACCTGAAGTCCGGGCTGCACCGCCTCACCGGCCGCAGCCTCGGGCGGCTGCGCGCCGGCGCCGTCGAACAGGGCGTGGACCCGGAGGAGTACGCGGCCACCCTGCGCTGCCTGCTGCTGCCCGCCGACCCCGAGTGCCGGACGCGGGTCTTCTTCGGAGCCGGCGACGGAGGGCTGTTCCGGCTGCGGGACGGGGAGTGGCAGGACATCGAGCCGCGGGTCACCGACGCCGCCGGCGAACCCGTCGTCGGCTTCGGCTCGTTGCCCGCCGAGACCCCCGACGGCGACCGGCTCACCATGGACCTCGGCATCCCGACCCCGCCGAGCCCCTACGAACCGGCGCCCGAGCCGCCCCGCGAGCCGTTCCGCTTCCGTGCCTCCGTGGCCCGCCCAGGCGACACCCTGCTGCTGTGCACGAGCGGTCTCGCCGACCCCCTGCGCGGCGAACCCGAACTCGCGGCGCACCTCCTGGGGCGCTGGTCCGGGTCCGGGCCGCCCGGACTCGCCGACTTCCTCGCCGACACCCAGGTCCGGGTCAAGGGCTACGCCGACGACCGTACGGCCGCCGCCGTCTGGGAGGCGTGATCAGCTGTACGGAACCCACGCCCGGTCGGACGTCTCGTACATGTAGCGCGGCAGCGACCCGACGCCCGTCGTACGGAACGGGCGGCCCGCGTCGTCGATGCGGACGGTGCCGGTGCGGCCCTGCGAGGACCAGTCGAGCTCCAGGTACCAGGAGCAGTCGCAGGTCTCGGTCTCCGCGGTGACCAGCAGCACCTCCGGATCCGTCGCGGAGACCTGGTAGGGCAGCCGCATCGCCGGGATCGGGGTGCCGGTGTCGTTGCCGTCCTGGGGGCGGGCGACGGGCCGGTCCCTGTCCAGGTCGACGTCGAAGAAGCGCGGTGTCAGGGCTCCGCCGCAGCCCCGGTCCATCGCGTAGACGGTGCCCTTCAGCGGCGCCGCACGGCTCACGACCCGCACCCGCAGCGCCTCCAGGACGACAGCCGTGGAACTGCGGCCCTGCACCGACACCCGCACCATGGTCTGCCCCCCGTGCACGGCGCCCAGGGAGGTCGCCCAGGTGCGGGCGTCCTGCGGTGGGGGAGGCGGCGGGACCTGCTGCGGCGGCCGGGTGAGGACGTAGTCGTGGCCGCACCCGGCCTGCCAGACGTGCGAGTCGACGCTCCAGGTCAGGGGTGTGCCCGCGGGCTTCGGCCGCCCGGCCCCCTTCGACGGTCCGCTGCCGCCCTCCTCGCGCGACGCGGACTTCTTCGAGCCGCGGGGGGAGGGGGAGGCCGTGGTCGCGGTGGGCGCGGGGGAGCGGGGCGGGGATGGGCGGGACGTGGGCGCGGGTGTCGTACGGGTCGGGTCGGCGGCCTGGACCCGGTCCGAACCGCGGGGCCGGTCGTCCGGTAGGGCGGCGAGGGTGCCGAGACCGGCGAGGAGGGCGGTGGCCGCCGCCGTGAGCACCAGCAGCCTCCGGCGCCGGGACCGGGGGCGGGTGGACGCGGGGGCGGGCGGGGGAGTGACGTCGGGCGCGGGCTCGGCCGGTGCCTCGGCCGTCTTCGCCGGCGCCTCGGTGGTCTCCTCCGGCTCCGGCTTCGGCTCCGGTGCCGGTGCCGGTGCCGGTGCGGCCGGCTTCGCGCCCTGGGTGCGCGCCCGCTGCCGGGCCGCCACCGCGAGGATCCACAGCCGGTGCAGTTCCAGCCGCTCCTCGGGGGTCGCCGCGCACAGTGCCGCGAACCGCTCCACGGGGGCGAAGTCGAGCGGGACGGCCTCGCCGGCGCAGTAGCGGTGCAGCGTGGAGGTGTTCATCGCGAGACGGCGGGCCAGTTGACCGTAGCTGCGGTCGGTGCGCTCCTTGAGCCGTCTGAGCAGCACCGCGAACTCCTGGACGTCGTCCCGCGCTTCCGACACCGTACCCCCGCGTCCTGTCCGTCCCAGGACGGCATCCCAGGCACTCCTTGTATGTGCACGTCACAGCGGCTGGGATGGTTCCACCGTCGCTGACCTGCGCCCGGCGCTTGCGGCCGCCCGCTGTGACGGCTGATGCTTCTGGTGCCGCACCGACGGGGCCGCGACGACCGAACGGCGTCGGTGGGGGCACTCTTCCACGGTCGTCACGCACCCATTCATCCCCCGGGGGGACACCCATGTCCAGGACCATCCGCACCGGTGTGCTCGCCGCGCTCGCCGTGGCGGGACTCACCGCCGGCTCCGCGCTCACCGCCGCACCGGCCGGCGCCGCGCCCAAGGCGCCCGCGCCGAAGTTCCTCTCGGCGTCCCAGCTGCCGCCGCATCCCTCCGGCTGGACCGCGGGCCCGGTCTCCGACGGGGTGCCGGAGGAGCTGGGGTTCTGCTTCGGTGAGGCGCTGCTCGCCTACGACATCCGCCACCGCGACTTCCGCACCGACCTGGACACCAACGCCCAGCAGATCGTCGTCGTGGTCGGCGACGACGCCAAGGCGAAGGCCCTCGCCCGGCGCCTCGACCAGGAGGTCCGGCGCTGTGCGCTGCGGGCCGACGCCGACCCCGAGATCGAGGCCGAGTACCGCACGTACGGCACGCTGCCGGTGGAGGAGGGGGCCCGGGTGCACGGGGTGCACACCCGCGCGGCGTGGGGCGCGACGGACATCGGCCTGACGTCGGTCGGCCGGGACGGCGGCACGGTCACCGTCGTCCGGTGGGGGCAGATGGGGGACTTCTCGGACGCGCCGGTGAAGGCGTTCAGGAAGACGACCACCACCGCGGTCGGCAAGCTGTACTGACCGCACGGCCGGCCCGTCACGGGGGCCGCCCTCCCGTACGGGGGTCGGGCGGGCGGCCCCGGCGGGCGCGGGACAGCGTCCCGTTTCAGCCACTTTCCCAGGACGGGGGCGTCGGCGCCGAGGGGTCTCGGCCGCCGACACCCCCGTCCACCGGTGTGTCCGCACCGGGTACGCCGTCTTCGGCAGGGCCGGGTCGGCGTTCCGTGTGATCCCGTCCGGTTCCGATGCCCTCGCGCCCGTCGGCGCGGCGGCCGTGTGCCGGAGCGCAGCACGGCCCTCTCCTGCCCGCACCGGAGGACGCCCCCGCCTCGTGCCGTCGCAAACCCCGTCGCGTCCCGTTCCGGGCGCACGGCGGGTGACGGTCGGGGCCCGGCGGGCCCGCCGGGCGGTCGCGGCGCGCTGTGTTCGGCCCTTCACCCACCTGTACGGACCGGCCACCGATGGCCGAACACCTGGTCGTCGACGACGGGACATGACTGTTCGCCACCGCGACCGGGGAAGGGTTCCCGTGAACGTGTTCGACCAGGAGGGGAACCGACATCGGCACGCAGGCGGGGGTCATGAAGAGGCAGGCACGGGGAGGCGGGTCCACGGCGTACGGGGCCTCCTCGGCGGAGACGGTGGAGGACGGGACCGCGGACGCCGGGGACCACACGCGGACCTCCCAGCTCAGGCGCAGACTCGGCCGGGCCGACCTGCGGGCGGTACCGGAGGCGCGCAGGGCGCTGCGCGAACTGCTGTGGCAGTGCGGCAGGACCGGTGGTTCCGACACCGCCGAACTGCTCACCAGCGAACTCGTCACCAACGCACTCGTGCACACCGACCGGGACGCGGTCCTGACCGCGACCGTGGGACCGCACGGACTGCGCGTGGAGGTACGGGACTTCACGTCCCGGCGGCCCAGGATGCGCGTACCGGACGCCGACACCGGTACGAACGGCCGGGGCCTGCTGCTCGTCCAGTCCCTGGCGGATGCCTGGGGGGTGCGCGTGCACGGCGTGGGCAAGGTGGTGTGGTTCGAACTCGGCGCCGACGTGTGACGCCGACCAGGACGGGAAGGGGCGCGACCCGTGCTGTGGGTCGCGCCCCTTCCCGTCGTCAGGACCGGCTCAGCCGAACTGCTGCTCCAGGTCCTTGAGCTTGCGCTCCAGCGAGTCCAGCCGCGGCAGCGCCATCGTGTCGTCCTCCGCGGTCAGGTCCACGGTCACCGGGTCCGAACCGGTGCGTACCGGCTCAAGGGAAGGGCGCGTGCGCACGGGCAGGGATTCCGGCGACGATATGGCAGGCTCCGCGGTGACCTGGGACGAGGCCGGCTCCAGGGCCTGCGGCTCGCCCTGCCGGCCGGTGCCGCGGCCGATGAACCCGCGGTGGCCGCGGCTGATGGCCTTGAGCTGGGCGCGCTCCATGCGCTCCTGCTCGCGGCGGCGCAGCCGGGCCGCCTCCTTCTGCCGCTTGTCCTCGCGGACCTCGTCGACCGCCTCGTCCAGGCTGCGCACGTTCTCCAGCAGCATGAGCGACCAGGCCCTGTACGTCTCGCGCGGGGCCCGCAGCCAGCGCACGATGCGGATCTGCGGCAGCGGACGCGGCACCAGACCCTGCTCGCGCAGCGCCGCCCGGCGGGTCTGCTTGAGGGCACGGTCGAACAGCACGGCCGCCGACAGGGACATGCCGGCGAAGAAGTGCGGGGCGCCGGCGTGGCTCAGGCCACGGGGCGCGTGGACCCAGTTGAACCAGGCCGCGGCACCCGCGAACGTCCACACGAGTATCCGGGAGCCGAGCGCCGCGTCGCCGTGGCTGGCCTCGCGCACGGCGAGCACGGAACAGAACATCGCCGCGCCGTCGAGACCGAACGGCACGAGGTACTGCCAGCCGTCGTTGAGGCCCAGGTTCTGCTCGCCGAAGCCGACCAGGCCCTTGAAGGAGAGCGCGGCGGCGACGGCGGCACAGCAGAAGAGGAGCACATAGGAAGCCGTGCCGTAGATGGCCTCCTTGCGCCGACGGCGCTCCTCGCTGCGCTCCCAGGAATCCTCGGCCGCGTGCTCCCCGGACCGCTTGCCGCGCGCGAGCACCGCCACCGCCGCCAGCATGCCCAGGAGCAGCACGGCGCCCGGAAGCAGCCAGTTCAGCGATATGTCGGTCAATCTCATCTGGGGTCCCTTGCATTGGGATAGGGCGTAACGCCCGCCATAGTGGCCCAATCCCGCTGGCCCTCAGGGGGTTTCGGGGCAAGAGGCCGCCAAGAAGGTGCAAGGGGATGCCCAGGGCGGCGTTCTGCTCGAACTGCCGCTTGAGGGGCGGGAGTTGAGTTCGAACAACACTACCCGTGCGGGTGGTTCCACGGAAAGTTCCCGCGCGAAGTGAGGAAGGCGTGAAACAAGTGTGGCCGAGTCCGGAGTGCCGTTCGCCGGTGATCTTAGGGCACGCGGTGGTGGCCGCGTTTCCGAGGGGGCGTCAGTTCGCCCAGGGGGCGCGGGAACAGGGCTCCACGCGCCCCTTCAGACCGTCGCGGCGAGGAGCTTGGCGAGGCGGTCGGCGTCGCAGGTGCGCGGGCAGGTCGCGCAGGTGTCCTCGGGGCGCAGCGTGTAGAACATGCAGCAGCTCGCCCGGTCGCGGGTGGGCAGCGCCTCGCCGTCCGGACCGGTCAGCTCACGGAAGGCGGCCGAACCCACATACGGCTTCGTCGCCCCCGGCAGCAGCAGCTCCAGCTCGCGGCGGGCCCGCTCCTGCTCGCCGTCCCCGAACAGGTGCGCCACGTACCAGAGGCCCTCGACCACCTCGTCCGTCGCCATGCCCCACAGGGCGCGCCCGCGCCGCCGCATCCGGGCGCCGAAGCCCCCGAGGATCGGCTCCAGGTGCTCCGCGACGGCCGCGCGCACCTCGGCCCGCAGGGCCTCCTCGTCGGGGACGACGCGCGCGCCGGGCAGGCCGGCCGCCGGGTCGCCGGGCAGGCAGGCGAAGGAGGCGGGACGCGCCGCGAGGCGGCCCAGGGGTGCGCCGGGGTCGGTGCGGTCGTACGAGACATGCGTCACGGGGAAGCGCGGGACGCGGCGGAGCAGGAACCACGGCACGGTGATCAGCAGGCACGCCGACCAGGCGTAGCGGTGCAGTCCGAAGCCGGCGACGACGTCCGGGCGGGCGGATCGGCCGTAGTCCCTCAGCACCTGGGCGTCGTCCCAGGCGAGGAACGCGTCGAGTCCGTCGCCGCCCTCCGCCAGCGCGCTCGCGGTGACCCAGCCGCCGTGCCGGGGCAGCGCCGCGTCGGTGGCGGGCTGGGTGATGTCGAGCCCCGGAAGGACCTCGGCGAGACGGGCGTAGGCGTGCGCGAGGGCTGAGGAGGGCACGGGCATCGGAGCCGCCAATCCGCGAGGCATTGAAGGTAAGGCTTACCTTACCCCCATCTCCGTGAGGTTTGAACTGTCGCGTTCTGCGCCTAAGGTGCTTGACGGGTGAGTAACAAGCCGCCGTAATACCCCCCGTACCGACCGTCCCGGAGGAGGACCCGTGAAGCAGGGCGCGCGAAGCTCCGCGACGACGGGGAGGCCGCGGACACCGCACGTCCAGGAGGCCGCGGCGGCCGCCCCGGACCCCCGGGTCCCGGCGCAGGGCGCGCCGTCCGCCGCCGCGCGCGGCGAGCACACCCACAGCGAGCGGCCCATCCCCGCGCCCCGCCCCGTCGTGCAGCGCGCCTCGGTGCGGGGGCAGATCCTCGACGCCCTGCGCACCGCGCTCGTCACCGGCGAGCTGGCGCCCGGCGCCGTCTACTCGGCCCCCGCCCTCGGCGAACGCTTCGGCGTCTCGGCGACCCCGGTACGGGAGGCCATGCAGCAACTGGCGCTGGAGGGCGCCGTCGAGGTGGTCCCCAACCGGGGGTTCCGGGTGGTCGAACGCGGAGCCCGGGACCTGGCCGAACTCGCCGAGGTCCGGGCGCTCGTCGAGGTCCCCGTCCTGCTCCGGCTCGCCCGCGCCGTGCCCGCCGAACGCTGGGCGGAGATGCGCCCGCTGGCCGAGGCGACCGTCCGTGCGGCGGCCACCGGATGCCGGGCCACCTACGCGGAGTCCGACCGCGTCTTCCACCGTGCCGTGCTCTCCCTCGCCGGCAACGCCCAGCTCGTGCGGATCGCCGACGACCTGCACCGCCGCGCCCAGTGGCCGCTGACCGGCCCGTCCCGCCCGCCGGGCCGCGGCCACGCCGACCTGCTGGCCGACGCCGCCGAGCACATCGCGCTGCTCGACGCCCTGATCGCCCGCGACCTGGAGGTCGTCCGCGCCGTGGTGGACGAACACTTCGCCGGCGCCCACTGAGGACGCCCCTCACGGCCCCTCAGGCACCGCCGGAGCCGGCTGCTCCGCCGGCCAGGCAGGTTGCCGGCCCGGCAGCCGGACCAGCCTCCGGTTCGCTGCCGTGCCGGGCGGTGGGACCGGTGCGGGAGTCGGTCTCGGTGGACCCGCGCCCTGCCTAGGCCGCCCCTCGGGCGCGTCCGTCGCGGTCTGTCGGCAGGCAGGGTCCCGGCCCAGCAGCCGGAAGAGCCTCCGGTTCGCTGCCGCGTCAGGCGCCGGGACCGGTGCGGGAGTGCGTCTCGGTGGACCCGCGCCCTGCCTAGGCCGCCCCTCCGGCGCGTCCGTCGCGGTCTGTCAGGCGGTCGCCGCCGGCGCCACCGGAGTCGGCTGCTCCGCCGGCCAGGCAGGTTGCCCGCCCAGCATCCGGAAGAGGCCCCGGTTCGCTGCCGCGTCAGGCGGTGGGACCGGTGCGGGAGTCGGTCTCGGTGGACCGCGCCCTGCCTCGGCCGCCTCCCGGGCGCGTCCGTCGCGGTCTGTCAGGCGGTCGCCGCCGGCGGGAGCGGGGCCAGCTGCTCCGCCAGCCAGGTGGGGACCCCGCCCAGCAGCCTGAACAGTCGCCGGGCCTCCTCACGCAGACGGGACGCCTCCGGTTCGGCCTCCGTGTCGGCCAGCGACGCGAGCGCCGGGGCCGTCCCCACCAGATAGCCCAACTCCTCGCGGATGCGCAGGGATTCGGCGAAGCCGTGTCGCGCCTCGGCCAGTTCCCCGTCGCGCAGTGCGAGACCGGCCAGATGCCGCCAGGTGAACGACAGCAGCAGCGGGTCGGCGTGCGCCGTGGCACCGGCGTGCGCCCGGCGGTAGGCCGCGCGGGCCGCCTGGGGCGACTGCGTCAGGTTCTCCGCGAGCAGGCCGCGGCGGAAGTCCAGCAGGGCCCGGCCCGGCGCCCCGGGCGCGATCAGCGCCGCCGCCCGGCCCAGCGCCGCCCGCGCCTCGTCGGCCCGGTCGCGCACGGAGTGCAGCGTGGCCGCGTACGCAAGCTGCCCCCGTTCACAAGCGGCCGCCCCGCGTTCGTCGTCGGTGTGGGCCAGCGCCTCGGCCGTACGCAGCGCGTCCTCGGCCTCCTCCCAGCCCCGCTCCGTGTACAGACACCGTTCGACCAGCAGGGACGCGCGCTGGAGCGCGGCCTGTGCGGTGACCGGCTGGAGCAGGGCCGCCGCGTCCGCCCAGCACGCGCGGGAACGCAGCCGCCATACCGCGGTCTGGAGTGGATCGTCACCGGCGGTCGTTCCGTTACCAGACATGGCGGTATACGCCACCTCGCCCTCCCCGAGCACGCCATCGAGCTGTTGAGTGGTGGCGGCATCTCAGCACGAATCCGCGCGCCCGGCCAAGAGGGTGGGTGAAGGATTTCACAAAGTCGTGGGACACGGGCGGCACTTGGTGCCACCTTGTGCGCCCCCCGCGCCGCTTCAGCTCATCCGCAACGCCAGGAAGAAATCCAGCTTGTCCTCCAGCCGGGACAGGTCCCGGCCCGTCAACTGCTCGATCCGGCCGACCCGGTAGCGCAGCGTGTTGACGTGCAGGTGCAGCCGGGTCGCGCACCGCGTCCACGAGCCGTCGCTGTCGAGGAACGCCTCCAGCGTGGGGATCAGCTCGGCGCGGTGCCGGCGGTCGTAGTCCCGCAGCGGGTCCAGCAGACGGGCAGTGAACGCCCGGCGGACGTCGTCGGGCACGAACGGCAGCAGCAGGACGTGCGAGGCCAGCTCCTGATGGCCGGCCGCGCACACCCGCCCCACCCGGGCCGCGGCGACCCGGCGCGCGTGCCGGGCCTCCTCCAGGGCGCCGCGCAGCCCCTCCGCGGAGTGCACCGCCGCGCTCACCCCGAGCGTGATCCGGCCGTCGTCGTCCAGCCCCGCCGACAGCGGCTCGGCCACGGCGTCGAGCAGCGCGTCGGCGAGGACGCCGGCCTCGGAGCCGTCGTGCTCGGCGGAGACCGCGGGGAGCGGCACCAGCGCGATCGCCTCCTCGCCGGTGTGCGCCACCGCGATGCGGTCGGAAGGCTCAGGGCCGGTCGCGCGGGGATCCACCAGGATCTCCTCCAGCAGGGCCTGCGCCGCCGGACCCGGCTCGATGGCGGCGTCCGCCCACTCGACCCTGGCGACCACCACCTGCCAGTGCGGGGCCGCCCCGAGGCCGGGCAGCAGCACCGGGGCCGCCACCCGCAGCCGGGCGGCGATCTCGGCGGGCGCCGCGCCCGACTGGACCAGCTCCAGGACCTCCTGCGCGAGACGGCGCCGCACCGTGCGGGCGGCGTCCCGGCGGTCGCGCTCCACCGCGATCAGCTGGGTGACGCCCTGCAGCAGGTCGATGCGCTCCGCAGGCCAGTCGCCGGCGTCCGCCTCCACGGCCAGCAGCCACTCCGACAGGACCGTCTCGCGGGCGTCCCCGGCCACCCGCCCGCCGCCGCGGATCGGGAAGAGGGAGTACACCGTGGTGCCCAGCGTCACCCGGTGGGGGCCGCGGCGGCCCGAGCGGGCGGCCGCCAGATGCCCGGCCGCCAGCCGTGCGCACAGATCGGCGGGCAGCGCCGGGCCCGCCCCCTTCGAGCCGGCGATCAGCCGCCCCGCCGGCGACAGCACCCAGGCCCGCAGGTCCAGATCGGAGCCGAGCAGGTCGAGGACCACGTCCGGGCCGCCGCCCGCCGGGCCCGACGTCATCAGCCGGCGGTGCCGGTCCACCACGGCCGCCAGATCCCCGGCCCGCTCGCCGCTGACCTGCCGGACGACATGCTCGGTGACCGTCGCGAACGCCACCGACTCGTGCACCGCGAACAGCGGCAGCCGGTGCCGGGCGCAGGCCACCACGAGATCCTCCGGGACCTCCCCGAGCTCGGCCTCACCGGCCGCCAGAGCCGCCACACCGGCCTGCACGAGGATGCGCACGAAAGGGTCGGAGTCCGCGGCGTCCCGGCGCCACGCCAGACCGGTGAGCACCAGCTCCCCGCCGGAGAGATAGCGGCTGGGGTCCCTCAGATCCGTGGTCATCACACCGCGCACCGTGCGGTCGAGCTCGTCCTCGCCGCCGAGCAGCTCCAGGCCCAGCGCATCGGTGTCCAGCAGTGCGCGCAGCCGCATTCTCGTCGCCGCCGTTCCTTGTCTCGAAAACTACGATGGATCATGAGGGGGTCCGTGGCGGGCCCGGTCACGGGCCGGCGAGCGGCCCCCGCGAGCGGCGCGCTCGTCGTCTTTCGGACGGTGTCCCAGGTCACAGAGCCGTGCCGGATGTTTCCCCGGGGAAGCAGGGAGGTTACGGGTGGCCTCCGTTCATACGAATCTACAAGATGCCCGCCGTGGCCAGCCAACTCCTTCATGGTTTCCGTGACTGACCCCGGTGGAGCACAGGCCTGTGTACTGACGTCATTCCGCGTGAACAGCACATGAACGAGCCGGGCCCGCCGCACCCGATCTGGCTCGATCCGGACGACCCACGAGACGAAGAAGAGAGCCGGTCATGGACTTCCTTCGCCCCGCCAGCTGGGAGGAGGCGCTCGCCGCGAAGGCCGAGCACCCCACCGCTGTGCCGATTGCGGGCGGCACCGATGTGATGGTCGAGATCAACTTCGACCACCGCCGGCCCGAGCACCTCCTCGACCTGAACCGGATCGAGGACCTCTCCGCATGGGAGGTCGGCGAGGACAGCGTGCGGCTCGGCGCCTCGGTGCCGTACACCAGCATCATGGAGCACCTGCGGGCCGAGCTGCCCGGCCTCGCCCTGGCCTCGCACACGGTGGCCTCCCCGCAGATCCGCAACCGCGGCGGCGTCGGCGGCAACCTCGGCACCGCCTCCCCGGCCGGTGACGCCCACCCCGCCCTGCTGGCCGCCGGCGCCGAGGTCGAGGCCGAGTCGGTGCGCGGCAGCCGCCGCATCCCGATCGACGAGTTCTACACCGGCGTGAAGCGCAACGCGCTCGCGCCCGACGAGCTGATCCGCGCCGTGCACATCAAGAAGGCCGACGGGCCCCAGCAGTACTCGAAGGTCGGCACCCGCAACGCCATGGTCATCGCCGTGTGCGCCTTCGGCCTCGCCCTGCACCCCGAGACGCGGACCGTCCGCACCGGCATCGGCTCGGCCGCGCCCACCCCCATCCGGGCCAAGGCCGCCGAGGAGTTCCTGAACGCCGCGCTGGAGGAGGGCGGCTTCTGGGACAACGGCAGCATCATCACCCCCTCGGTCGCCAGGCAGTTCGCGGACCTGTGCGCCGCCGCCTGCAACCCGATCGACGACGTCCGCGGCACCGCGAGCTACCGCCGGCACGCGGTCGGCGTCATGGCCCGCCGCACCCTCACCTGGACCTGGGAGTCGTACCGCGGCACGGACGGCAGGACCGAACAGGAAGGGAGTGCCGCCTGATGCGCGTCAACTTCACTGTCAACGGACGCCCGCAGGAAGCCGACGACGTGTGGGAGGGCGAGTCCCTGCTCTACGTCCTGCGCGAGCGGCTCGGCCTGCCGGGCTCCAAGAACGCCTGCGAGCAGGGCGAATGCGGGTCCTGCACGGTCCGCCTGGACGGCGTCCCGGTGTGCGCGTGCCTGGTCGCGGCCGGACAGGTCGAGGGCCGTGACGTCGTGACCGTCGAGGGTCTCGCGGAGCACGCCCGGCAGCGGTCCTGCGGCGGCTCCTCGGGCACCTCGCCGGACGAGGCGAAGAACCGGCGGGCCCAGGGCACCGACTCGCAGACCGGCGAGGGCACCGAACTCGCACCGATCCAGCAGGCGTTCATCGACGCCGGCGCCGTCCAGTGCGGCTTCTGCACGCCCGGCCTGCTGGTCGCCGCCGACGAGATGCTGGAGCGCAACCCCACCCCGACCGACGCGGACATCCGCGAGGCCCTGTCGGGCAACCTGTGCCGCTGCACCGGCTACGAGAAGATCATGGACGCGGTCCGGCTGGCGGCCGCCCGGCAGGGAGAGGCGGTCTGACGATGGCGTCCCCCAGCGGAACCCCCACGAAGATCACCCAGGGCGCGTCGACCAAGGGCGGCATCGGCGAGTCCACGCTCCGCCCCGACGGCACTCTCAAGGTCACCGGCGAGTTCGCCTACTCCTCCGACATGTGGCACGAGGACATGCTCTGGGGCCAGATCCTGCGCTCCACCGTCGCGCACGCCGAGATCGTGTCCATCGACACCTCCGAGGCCCTGGCCACGCCGGGCGTGTACGCCGTCATGACCTACGACGACCTGCCGACCGAGGTGCGGAACTACGGCCTGGAGATCCAGGACACCCCGGTCCTCGCCCACGGCAAGGTGCGCCACCACGGCGAGCCGGTCGCCCTCGTCGCCGCCGACCACCCGGAGACCGCGCGCCGCGCCGCCGCCAAGATCAAGGTCGAGTACCGGGACCTGCCCGTCATCACCGACGAGGCGTCCGCGACCGCCCCCGACGCGATCCTCGTCCACGAGAACCGCGACGACCACCACGCCGGGCACGTCCCGCACCCGAACATCGTGCACCGGCAGCCGATCGTCCGCGGCGACGCGGCCCGCGCCGCCGGACGGGCCGACGTGATCGTCACCGGCGAGTACACCTTCGGCATGCAGGACCAGGCCTTCCTCGGCCCCGAGTCCGGCCTCGCCGTGCCCGACGAGGACGGCGGCGTCCACCTCTACATCGCCACCCAGTGGCTGCACAGCGACCTGCGCCAGATCGCGCCCGTCCTCGGCCTGCCCGAGCGCAAGGTCCGGATGACGCTGTCCGGCGTGGGCGGGGCCTTCGGCGGCCGCGAGGACCTGTCCATGCAGATCCACGCCTGCCTGCTCGCGCTGCGCACCGGCAAACCCGTCAAGATCGTCTACAACCGGTTCGAGTCCTTCTTCGGGCACGTCCACCGCCACCCCGCCAAGCTGTACTACGAGCACGGGGCGACCCGCGACGGCAGGCTGACCCACGTCAAGTGCCGGATCGTGCTCGACGGCGGCGCGTACGCCTCCGCGTCCCCGGCCGTGGTCGGCAACGCGTCCTCGCTGTCCATCGGCCCCTACGTGGTCGACGACGTCGACATCGAGGCCATCGCCCTCTACACCAACAACCCGCCCTGCGGCGCCATGCGCGGCTTCGGCGCGGTGCAGGCGTGCTTCGCCTACGAGGCGCAGATGGACAAGCTGGCCAAGGAACTGGGCCTGGACCCGGTGGAGTTCCGGCAGCGCAACGCCATGGAACAGGGCACGGTCATGCCGACCGGCCAGCCCGTCGACTCGCCGGCCCCCGTCGCCGAACTCCTGCGCCGGGTCAAGGCCATGCCGCTGCCGCCGGAGCGCCAGTGGGAGTCCAGCGAGGGCGCGGACGTCCGGCAACTGCCCGGCGGCCTGTCCAACACCACGCACGGCGAGGGCGTCGTCCGCGGCATCGGCTACGCCGTCGGCATCAAGAACGTCGGCTTCTCCGAGGGCTTCGACGACTACTCGACGGCCAGGGTGCGCATGGAGGTCGTCGGCGGTGAGCCCGTCGCCACCGTGCACACCGCGATGGCCGAGGTCGGCCAGGGCGGCGTCACCGTCCACGCGCAGATCGCCCGCTCCGAGCTCGGCGTCGCCCAGGTGACCATCCACCCGGCGGACACCCAGGTCGGCTCGGCCGGTTCCACCTCGGCCTCCCGGCAGACGTACGTCACCGGCGGCGCCGTGAAGAACTCCTGCGAGCTGGTCCGCGAGAAGGTGCTGGAGATCGGGCGGCGGAAGTTCGGCTCGTACCACCCGGCCTGGGCCACCGCCGAACTCCTCCTGGAGGGCGGCAAGGTCGTCACCGACGGCGGCGAGGTCCTCGCCGACCTCGTGGACGTCCTGGAGGACGAGAGCGTCGAGGTCGAGGCCGAGTGGCGGCACCGCCCCACCGAGCCCTTCGACCTGCGTACCGGGCAGGGCAACGGCCACGTCCAGTACTCGTTCGCCGCGCACCGCGCCGTCGTCGAGGTCGACACCGAGCTCGGCCTGGTCAAGGTGATCGAACTCGCCTGCGCCCAGGACGTCGGCAAGGCGCTCAACCCGCTGTCCGTCGTCGGCCAGATCCAGGGCGGCACCACCCAGGGACTGGGCGTGGCGGTGATGGAGGAGATCGTCGTCGACCCGAAGACGGCGAAGGTGAAGAACCCCTCCTTCACGGACTACCTGATCCCCACGATCCTCGACACGCCGACCATCCCCGTCGACGTGCTCGAACTCGCCGACCACCACGCGCCGTACGGGCTGCGCGGTGTCGGCGAGGCCCCCACCCTGTCGTCCACCCCGGCCGTCCTCGCGGCGATCCGGGACGCGACAGGACTGGAGCTCGACCGCACGCCGGTGCGTCCGGAACACCTCACCGGTACGTGATCCTCCGGGATCCAGCCGGCTGACTCCTGGGGGGACCCGCTCCCCCCAGGACCGCCCCACCTGTTCGTCTCGGGCCGTCCCCCGGGTCGTGCACCTCCCCAAATCCCGCACACGTCGCCGACGGCACACGCGGGTGCCCCTTTGAACCTTGGGAGCAGGCCCACATGACCCAGCAGTCGCTCAAGCCCACGGTCAGCGCCGACGACGCGGGAGAAGGAACCCGCGTCCCGGCCGGCCGGTCGTGGCTCGACCGGTACTTCCACATATCCCGCCGAGGATCCACGGTCGCGCGCGAGGTGCGCGGTGGCGTCACGACCTTCATGGCGATGGCGTACATCCTTCTGCTCAACCCCCTGATCCTGTCCGGCGAGGACGTGGCGGGAGCCACCCTCGCCCAGAAGGCCCTCATCACCGCGACCGCGTTCGCGGCGGCCCTCACCACGCTGCTGATGGGCTTCTTCGGCAAGGTGCCGCTCGCCCTCGCCGCCGGCCTGTCCGTCTCGGGCGTGCTCGCCTCGCAGGTCGTCCCGCGGATGACCTGGCCGCAGGCCATGGGCATGTGCGTGATGTACGGCGTCGTCATCATGCTGCTGGTCGTCACCGGCCTCCGTGAGCTGATCATGAACGCGATCCCGCTCGCCCTCAAACACGCCATCACCATGGGCATCGGCCTGTTCATCGCCCTGATCGGCTTCTACAAGGCCGGTTTCGTGCACCAGGGCGAGGCCACCCCGGTCACCCTCGGTCCCGCCGGTGAACTGGCCGGCTGGCCGGTGCTGCTCTTCGCCGTCACCCTCCTCGCGATCTTCATGCTCCAGGCGCGCGGCGTCCCGGGCGCCATCCTCATCGGCATCGTCGGCGGCACGGTCCTCGCCGTGGCCCTGAACACGCTCGACGTCGTCGACCCGAAGCAGTGGGCCGGCGGCGCCCCCGAACTGCACGGCGGTGCGGTGTCCATGCCGGACTTCTCCCTGTTCGGTCACGTCGAGTTCGGCGGCTGGGGCGAGGTCGGCGCGATGACCGTCGGCATGATCGTGTTCACGCTCGTGCTCGCCGGGTTCTTCGACGCGATGGCCACGATCATCGGCGTGGGCACCGAGGCGAAGCTCGCCGACGACAAGGGCCGGATGCCGGGCCTGTCCAAGGCGCTGTTCATCGACGGCGCGGGCGGCGTGATCGGCGGGGCCGCCGGCGCCTCCGGCCAGACCGTGTTCGTCGAGTCGGCCACCGGCGTCGGGGAGGGCGCCCGTACGGGCCTGTCCTCCGTGGTCACCGGGCTGTTCTTCGCCGCCTGCCTGTTCTTCACCCCGCTCACGGCGATCGTGCCGGGCGAGGTGGCGGCGGCCGCCCTGGTCGTGATCGGCGCCATGATGATGATGAACGCCCGGCACGTCGACTGGTCCGACCGGGCCACCGCGATCCCGGTCTTCCTCACCGTCGTGATCATGCCGTTCACGTACTCGATCACGGCCGGTGTCGCCGCCGGCGTCATCTCCTACGTCGCCATCCGCGTCGCCCAGGGCAAGACCCGCGAGATCGGCGCCTTCATGTGGGGCCTGACCGCCGTCTTCCTCGTCTACTTCGCCCTGAACCCCATCGAGAGCTGGCTGGGCGTGCACTAGCCGGGCAGACCCCTCCGCACACGACCGCTCCAAGGAGACCGAGAGATGTTGGACATCGCCGAGGAACTGCACCGGTGGGCCGGGCAGGGACGCGACTTCGCCGTGGCCACCGTGGTGGCCGTAGGCGGCAGCGCTCCCCGCCAGCCCGGCGCCGCGCTCGCGGTGGACGCCGAAGGCACGGCGATCGGCTCGGTCTCCGGCGGCTGTGTGGAGGGCGCGGTGTACGAGCTGTGCCGACAGGCGCTGCGCGACGGCGAGTCCGTCCTGGAGCGCTTCGGCTACAGCGACGAGGACGCCTTCGCGGTCGGCCTGACCTGCGGCGGCGTCATCGACGTCCTGGTCACTGCGGTCCGGGCGCAGGACCCGGTCCGTCCGGTCGTGGCGGCGGCACTGGCCGCCGCCGCGGCCGGCGAGGTGGCCGCGGTCGCCCGGATCGTGTCCGGACCCGCCGAACTGGTGGGCCGCGCGCTGCTGGTCCGCCCGGACGGCGGCCACGAGGGCGGCTACGGCGGCCACCCCGAACTGGACCGCACGGTGGCGGCCGAGGCGGCCGCGTTCCTCGACGCCGGACGCACCGGCACCCTGGAGCTGGGTGAGCAGGGCTCGCGCTGCGGGGAGCCGCTGACCGTGCTGGTGGAGTCCTCGGTGCCGCCGCCCCGGATGATCGTCTTCGGCGCCATCGACTTCGCCTCGGCGCTGGTCCGGGTGGGCGCCTTCCTCGGTTACCGCGTCACGGTGTGCGACGCCCGCCCGGTCTTCGCCACGAAGGCCCGCTTCCCGGAGGCCGACGAGGTCGTCGTGGAATGGCCGCACCGGTACCTGGAGCGCACGCGGGTCGACGCGCGCACGGTCCTGTGCGTCCTCACCCACGACGCCAAGTTCGACATACCGCTGCTGCGGCTCGCCCTGCGTCTGCCCGTCGCGTACGTCGGCGCGATGGGCTCGCGCCGTACGCACCTGGACCGCAACGAACGACTCCGCGAGGCCGGGGTCACCGAGCTCGAATTGGCCCGGCTGCGCTCGCCGATCGGCCTGGACCTCGGCGCGCGCACCCCCGAGGAGACCGCCCTGTCGATCGCGGCGGAGATCGTCGCGAACCGGCGCGGCGGCAGCGGGGTGTCACTGACCGGGGCGCACACGCCCATCCATCACGACGCCACGTCCCGGCCCGCGGAAGCCCGCATCGGGTCGGTGGCCTGAGTTCCGGGCACCGGCTGGTCGGGCCAGGCCACGGCGTACGCCGGGTCGCCGCCGCGCACGATCCTCACGTGGCGCAGGAGTTCGCGCACGATGCCCGCGTTGCCCATCGCCCAGCCGCACTCCGGTTCGAGGCCGCTCGGGGTGGCGCGGTGCTCCACGTTGGACCAGCGGGCGCCGTCGGCGTCCCGTACGGCGTGCGCGCCGAGCGTGGCGACGAGCGTACGGGCGAAGGCGGGGGAGTCCCCCTGCTCGGCGATCCGGTCGCCGGCGAGGGCCAGGACGCCCGCCGTGCCGCAGCAGCGCCCGTCGTTGTCCCAGAAGCCGGGGCGCAGCCGGCGCGGCAGCCCGGAGCGGGTGACGGTGTGCCAGCAGCGGTCGGCCAGCGCCGCCCACGCGGGGTCGCCGGTCACGTCCCGCAGCAGCCGGAAGACCTGGGCGTCGCCGGCCGGCCCGTGGCACCAGCCGTAGCTGTACCGCGGGGTGACGTCGGGGCGGTGGGGCGGGTCGGAGTGCGGGACGAGGAAGCCGTCGGGCCCGTCCTCGTCGCGCGCGACCACGTCGGCGGCCCCGGCGAGGGCGAGTTCGAGCAGATCGGACCGGCCGGTCGCCCCGCCGACCGCGGCCAGCGCGTACACGACGCCCAGGGTCCCGTGCGACACGTGGTGCATCCGGCCCTCGACGCCGGGACGGAACGGCCACCGCACTCCGGCCGCCGTCGGCTCGGCCGTGCGCGCGTACGGCTCCACCGCCGCCACGGCCAGGTCGTCCTGCCCGGCGAGGAGGGCGCCGAGGCCGATGCCCGCGTTGCCGCCCATGAGCTCGTACAGCTCGCCCCAGCGCTCCCCGTCGAAGCCCGCCCGCACCCGCTCCAGGGCCCGGTCGGCGGCGGCCACGGCCCGGGCGTCGTCCAGCTCCCGGTGGACGGTCCGCAGGGCGAGCGCGATCCCGGTGCGGCCGAAGTACAGCGAGTCGTCCTCCCACGATCCGGCGAACTCCTCCAGGGCGCGGGCGGCGCGCACGGCGGTGTCCGCGTAGACGTCGTCCCCGAAGTGCCGCCACGCCTCCAGCAGGGTGGGGACGACCCCGGCGGTGCCGTTGTAGAGCATCGGGTCGATCGCGTCGTCCGACGGCCGGACCGGCCAGCCGAGCCCGTCGCCGCCCGCCGTCTCCCGCCCGGCACCGATCAGCCAGCGCAACCCGTCCACGGCCAGCGCCTCGGCCTCGCCGGCCGTCATCCGCTCCGCGTCCGCAGTGGTCATGCCGTCGTCCCCCCTGTCGTCCCGGTGCCGCCAACCCTACGGAACGGCACGGACGTTCGACCGCCGTCAGGGAGTGCGCAGCAGCCGGTTCATCGCCCGGCCGAACAGATACCGGCCCGCCAGACCGACCAGACCGTCCAGGGAGCGCGGCACGAACCGGACGCACACCTCCTCGTGCCACACCGCCCGGGTACGGCCGCCGGGTCCCGGGAGGACCTCGATCTCCGCCCAGCCGGTCATCACCCGGCCCCGCTTCTCCAGCCGGCACCGGCCCGGCGCCGTGGCACCGGGCGGCTCCCACCGCGTGACGTCCATCGGGTCGTCGAAGCCGAGCGGGCCGAGCCCGGTGCGGGCGACGAAGCGCGTGCCCTCCCGGGTGGGTCCGGCCGTGACGACCTGGATACGGGTGAACGGGACGACGTCCCCGTGGCGGTGCCACTCCGTCAGGCGGCGCCACGTCTCGCCGAGGGGGAGTGGGACCGTGCGCTGGAGGAGGAAGGTGGCCACAGGGTGATCCTACGGAACGCCCTCGCCCGATCGGCGCTGGTCACGCCCGGCTCACCGGTACACCTTGCCGGGCTCGGCCTGTCCCGGGGCGAGCAGCTGGGGAACGGTCACGAACACGTACCCGCGCTTCTTCAGGCCGTCGATGATCCCGGGGACCGCTGGCACGGTGCCGTCGTAGAGGTCGTGCAGCAGGATGATCCCGTCGCGTTCGGTCTGCGCGAGGACGCGCTGCCGGATGAGGGCCGGGTCGTCGGTGGAGTAGTCCTTGGCCGTCACGCTCCACAGGACCTCGGACATCCCGAGCTCGCGGCAGATCTCGTGGACCGTGTCGTTTGTGCGCCCCTGCGGCGGGCGCATCAGGGTGGGGCGCCGCCCGATGAGGGCCGCTATCTCCTTGTTGGGCCGCTCTATCTCCTCGCGTATCTCGTCCGCTCCCAGCTCCGTGAGCCGCTTGTGGTCCCAGGTGTGGTTGGCCACCTCGTGGCCCTCGTCCGCCATCCGCCGGACCAGGTCCGGGTACTTCTCGATGTGGCGCTTGCCGAGGAGGAAGAAGGTGGCCGGGACCTTCTCGTCCTCGAGGATGTCCAGCAGCCGCGCGGAATGCTCGCTGGGCCCGGCGTCGAAGGTCAGCGCGACGCACTTGGCCGTGCGGCAGTCGACGCTGCCGAAGGGGGCGTGGGCCGCGCTGCGGGCGCGGGCGCCGCTGGGTGACGTGGTGTCCAGGCGTACGGACTGGTCGAAGGCCACGAGACAGGCCGCCGCCGTCACGACGACGGCGGCGGACAACCAGATCCAGGTTTTTCTCATCTTCTGGGGCAGTAGGCGCATGCCCGGACTATACATAGCGTGTATACGCGCAGTGTATAGGGGCTGCCTTCTGTCTCTGGACAGGCGTTTCGCCGCCGCCCCGGAACGGGACGGCGGCGAAAAGGGCTGGACGGTGGTGAGGTGGGTGGTGCTCAGGCCGAGAGGCTGCCGACGCGCCCGGCGTCCCGCGGGGTGGCGGGCGCGGGGCGGGTCTGCTCGGCGGGGACCGGCTTGCGCAGGAGCATCAGGGCCGCGTCGTCGTGCAGATGCCCGCCGACGTGGTGCAGCAGCTCGCCGTGCAGCGCGGTGACGGTCTCCACCGGCTCGTCGCAGATGTGCCGCGCGAGACCCTCGGCCAGCGGATAGAACGAGCGGTCGTGGTTGCGCGCCTCGGTGACGCCGTCGGTGTAGAGCAGCAGCTGGTCGCCGTCGGCGAAGGGCAGCACCTGCAGGCCGGGCGTCTCGCCCGACAGGGCGCGCAGCCCCAGCGGCGGGGCCGGCCGGTCCGGCTCGACCGGCAGGACGGCCGAGTCCCGCACCAGCAGGGGCGGGGCGTGCCCGCAGTTGACCACTTCCAGCTCCCCCGGCCGGGGGTACCCGGCCGCCACGGCGGTGACGAAGTCGTCCGGCCCCAGGTTCCTCGCCAGGCTGCGCTCGATGCGGGCGACCACGTCGAGCAGGTCGGGCTCGTCGTGGGCGGCCTCCTGGAACACCGCGACGACGAGGGCCGCCATGCTCACGGCCGGCAGCCCCTTGCCGCGGACGTCGCCGACGATCAGCCGGACCCCGTGCGGCGTGGACACCAGGGCGTAGAGGTCACCGCCGATCCGCGCCTCCGCCGCCGCGGCGCTGTAGCGCACCGCCACCTGGAACGGGCCGACGGTCGGCGGGACCGGCTGCAGCAGGGCGTGCTGCGCGGCCTCGGCGACGGAGCGCACCGCCGCCAGCACCCGCTCACGGCGCCGGCGCAGCGCGCTGGTCAGGCCGCACGCCAGGGTGACGACCACCAGGGCGGCCAGCGTCATGCCCAGCGTGCGGTCCGGGGCGTCGTGACGCAGGCAGAGGCCCACCCCGAGGCCGCCGGCGAGGAGCCCGGCGCACAGGACCGTGCGCGGCCCGCCCGCGGTGGCGGCCAGCGCCGGCACCGTGGCGAGCAGGGGGACCCAGGTCGTCGTGGAATCCCCGAACAGGTCGGCGAGCGCGAGCCCGCACACGATCAGCGCCAGCAGTGCGGCCCCGGCGATCACTCCTCGCCGATGCCAGTGGTCAGGTCCGTGTTCGGGGGCCCGGCTCATCGCTTGTCCGCACTCCTCGTCTGCGCACCCGGGGAAGATCACCCCGGAAAACCCGATATGTCCTACTTATTAGGAAACCGGTGCGCGGTGTGCATCGGCAAGGAGCGGGATTTCAGATACTGAGCGACAGGCTCCGGGTCACGCGGTCCGCCGTCGGCATCAGCAGCGCGGTGGCGTCCTCCAGACGCGAGCGCCGGTCCGCCCGCAGCGACACCCCCAGCGAGCCGAGCGTGCTGCCGCTGTACACGGGCACCGCGACACAGACCGTGCCGAGCGCGTACTCCTCCATGTCCGTGACCGCCGGGGCCAGCGGCGAGGTGTCCAGCCGCCGCAGCAGCTCGGGCGGGTCCGTGATCGTCCTCGGCGTCAGATCGGCCAGGTGGTGCCGCGACAGGTACTCCTGCCGCGCTTCCTCGTCCAGCTCCCGCAGCACCGACTTGCCGAGCGCCGTGGCGTGCCCGGCGTCCTCGAACCCCACCCACAGATCGACGCGCGGGGCCCGCGGACCGTCGACGATCTCGGCGACCCGGATCTCCCCGTCGTCGTAGAACGTCAGATAGGCGGCGCTCGACAGCTCGTCCCGCAGCGCGGCGAGCGCCGGACGCACCCGGCTGAGCAGCGTCTGCGCCCGGCCCGAGGAGGCCCGCAGCGTCCCCAGGCGGTCACCCAGCACGAACCCGCCGTCGTCGAGCTTGCGCGCATAGCCCTCGTGCACGAGCGTCCGCAGCAGGTGGTACGTCGTCGCCAGCGGCAGCTCCGTCTCCCGCGCCAGCTGCTTGGCGGGCGCCCCGTTGTCGTGCGCGCTCATCACCTCCAGCAGCCGGAAGGCCCGCTGGACGGAGCCGATGAGCGTGGGACCGATCGGAGCAGTACCCATACCCACCAGGGTGCGCCACGTCGCGGCCCGGGGCAAGGCGGCTCCGGGGCCGCCGTCACACCATCCGCGCCACCAGCAGCGCCACGTCGTCGTGGTCGTCGGGATGGCGCAGGCCGTACAGCAGCAGGTCGCAGGTCTCCTCCAGAGGCCGGCGCGGCTCGTCGAGGAAGCCCAGCAGCACGTCCAGCCGGTCGTCGATGGGATGGCGCCGCGTCTCCACCAGCCCGTCCGTGTACAGGACCAGCAGATCGCCCGGCACCAGCTCGACCGTGGTCGTCTCGAACGGCACACCCCCCACCCCCAGCGGCGCGCCCGACGGCAGCCGCAGCAGCCGCGGTGCCCGGCCCGGACGGGACAGCGCGGGCGGCATGTGCCCGGCGTTCGCGACCTGGCACCGCCGGGTGCGCGGATCGTAGACCGCGTACAGGCAGGTCACGATGTAGTGCTCCAGATCGCAGGTGATCTTGTCCAGATGGTGGAGCACCGCGCCGGGATCGAGGTCGAGGTCCGCGTACGCGCAGGTCGCCGTGCGCAGCCGGCCCATCGTGGCGGCCGCGTCGATGCCGTTGCCCATCACGTCCCCGACGACCAGCGCGGTCTTGTCGTCCTCCAGCGGCAGCACGTCGTACCAGTCGCCGCCGACCTCGCTGGTGGCCTGCGCCGGCTGGTAGCGGGAGGCCAGCTCCAGACCCGTGTGGTGCGGCGCGTGGTCGGGCAGCAGGCTGCGCTGCAGGGTCAGCGCCGTGTTGCGCACGCTCTGGAACCAGCGCGCGTTGTCGATGGCCACGGCGGCCCGCCCCGCCAGCTCGCCGGCGAGCACCACGTCGTCCTCGTCGAACGGCACCGGGTTGCGCGTCCGCTTCAGGTCGAGCGCCCCGAGCACCTCGCCGTGCGCGATCAGCGGCACCGCCAGGTACGAGTGCACGCCCGCCTGCGCCAGCAGCTCGGTGGCCTGCTCGTCCCGCCCGATCCGCGGCAGATCCGCCTCGCCCACGTGCTTCACCAGGACCGGCCGCGCCGTGTGCACGCACAGCGTGACCAGCCGGTCGCCCTCGTACGCGGCGAGATCACCGGGCGGGTCGGCCGCCCGCAGCGCGGCGCTCGGATGCGCCGACTTCAGAGCGAGGGCGCGGAACAGCTCCGGGCCGTTCTGCGGCCTGCGGGTGCGCCGGCACGCGAGCGCCGCGTCCAGCACGTCCACGGCGACCACGTCGGCCAGCTCGGGCGTGGCCACGTCCGCCAGCTCGTCGGCGGTCCGCTCCACCTCCAGCGAGGTGCCGACCCGTGTGGACGCCTCCGCGATCAGCGCGAGCCGCCGCCGGGCCCGGTCGGCCGCGGCGGCGGCCCGGTGCCGCTCGGTGACGTCGACGAACGAGATGGCGACGCCCAGCACCCGCCCGCCGGAGTCCTCCAGCCGGTAGAAGGACAGCGACCAGGCCCGCTCCTGCTCGGGCTCGTCCGGCGGACGGCCCACGTGGTACTGGTCGAGCAACGGCGTCCCCGTGGTGATCACCTGACGCACGCACGCCTCAATGGTGTCGAGGTCGGACAGCGGCAGCGTCTCCCGCAGGCGGCGGCCCACATGTTCGCCGGCCGGGGTGCTGTCGACCCGCTCCAGCGCCGGGTTGACCAGCAGGAAGCGCAGATCCGGGCCGACCAGGGCGATCCCGATGGGCGACTGGTTGATCAGCCGCTCGCACAGTGCCAGATCCGTCTCGACCCGCTGGAGCAGCGAGTGGTCGGCCGCGATGCCGAGGGCGTACGTGTCCCCGAGGTCGTCCAGCAGCCGCATGTTGCGGAACTCCGTCATCCGGGTGCTGCCGTCCTTGTGCCGCACCGGGAACGTGCCGGCCCAGCTCTGGCCGGTCCGCAGCACCTCGGCGAACAGCTTCGTCACCGAGGGCAGATGCTCGGGGTGCACGAACAGCCGGGTCGCGTGCGTGCCGAGCGCCTCCTCGGCGGAGTACCCGAACAGTTCCTCGGCCTGCGGGGTCCAGAAGACGATGCGCCCGTCGGCGTCCAGCACCACCGCGGCCACGCTCAGCACGTCGAGCAGTCCGGTCGGCTGGGGCGGCTGGGCCCCCCGGCCACCCGCGTCGGACTCCAGGGATCCGGCTGTCATCGCGGCTCCTCCTCCACCCCCGGGTGGGTTCACCGGCCGCGGGCACCCCTCGGACAGGGCGACGGCGGGGCCGGCACCTCCATGCTCTCTCCACCGCGCTCCGCGCGCACCGGGCGGGCCGCCCGTGCGCGCCGGAGACGCAAGCAGGAACATGGGTCCTGTGACGACGGGACCCACGGACGCTGCGTGAGGAGCCATGGACGCGCCGCGAGACACCCCGGACACCCCCGGAGCCGAGGCCCGGCGGGAGCCCTTCGACGCGGCCGGCGACGCCGCCGCCGTCGTCTCCGCGGGCGGGCTGGTGATCGCCTGGACCCGGGCCGCGGAGGACCTCCTCGGACTCCCGGCGGCCGACGTCGTCGGGACGTCGGGGCTGGACCTGCTGGCGACGCCCGACGACCGGGCGCGGGCGGAGGCGGTCGCCGAACGCTGCCGCTCCGGCTCGGGCTGGAGCGGCCGGTTCCCGGTCCGGCACCACGACGGGCATGTCGTCGACGTCGACGTACGGGTCTCTCCCGGCTTCCGCGTCGGCCAGGAGGAGTGCTACCTGGTCTCGGCGCGGGGCCGGCCGTCGCCGTGGGTCGTCGGCGAGTCGGTCCTGAACGGCTTCCTGACCCGGTCACCGGTCGGCATGGCCGTCGTGGACAGGCGGCTGCGCTACGTCTGGCTCAACGACACCCTGGAGCGCCTCGGCGGGGTGCCGCGCGGACAGCGGCTCGGCCGCCGCCTCGGCGACCTGCTGCCCGGTCTCGAGACGGAGACCATCGAGGGCCTGATGAGCAAGGTCCTGGAGACCGGTGCCCCGGTCACCGACTACGAGTACGTCGGCTGGAGCTGGTCCGACCCGCACAGACAGCGGGCCTACTCGACGTCGTTCTTCCCGCTCGTCGACCCCGACGGCACGGTCAGCGGGGTCTGTTACATGGTCCTGGACATCACCGAGCGGTGGACCGCCCGTCGGCATCTGACCCTGGTCAGCGAGGCCGGCACCCGCATCGGCACCACCCTCGACGTGCTGTCCACCGCGCAGGAGCTCGCCGACTTCGCCGTGCCCGCGTTCGCGGACTTCGTCACCGTGGACCTGCTGGAGCCGGTGCTCAGCACCGAGGGGCACGGCGCCTGGCTCAGCGACGCGGGCCCGGCCCTCGTCGGGGCGGCGATGCGCCGGGCCGGACTGCGGTCGGTCCGCGACGGCTGCCCGGAAGCCGTCGCGCGCGTGGGCGACAAGGTCGACTTCGTCCCGCCGCCGTACGACGAGCACCTGCTCGACGAGGGCGGCCCCGTCCTCATCCCGGTCCTCGACCCGTTCGACTCCCGGTGGGCCGCCGAACAGCCCCGCCGGGCGGCCAACATGCGCGCCTACGGTCTGCATTCGCTGATCTGCGTGCCCATGCGGGCCCGCGACACCGCGCTCGGCCTCACCACGTTCGTCCGCTCGCACAACCCCGCCTCCTTCCGGCCCGACGACGTCCTCGTCGCCCAGGAGCTGGTGGCCCGCGCGGCCCTCTGCGTCGACAACGCCCGCCGCTACACGCGGGAGCACACCGCGGCCGTCACCCTTCAGCGCAGTCTGCTCCCGCAGGCGCTGACCGGCGGCACGGGGCTGGAAGTGGCCTCCGCCTACCGCCCGGCCGACCCCACGGACGGCGTCGGCGGCGACTGGTTCGACGTCATCCCGCTGTCGGGCGCCCGGGTCGGGCTCGTCGTCGGCGACGTCGTCGGTCACGGCATCGCCGCCGCGGCCGCCATGGGCCGGCTGCGTACCGCCGTGCAGACCCTCGCCGACATGGAGCTGCCGCCCGACGAACTCCTCGCCCACCTCGACGACCTGGTCCTGCGGCTCAGCGAGGAGCAGTCCGACACGGGCGGGGCCGGCTTCCTCGGCGCCACCTGCCTGTACGCGATCTACGACCCCGTCACCCGCCGCTGCACGATGGCCCGCGCCGGACACCCGCCGCCCGTCGTCGTGGCGCCCGACGGACAGGTGTCCTACCCCGAGCCGCCGGCCGGACCGCCGCTCGGGCTGGGCGGCCTGGCCTTCGAGTCGGCCGAGATCGAACTCGCCGAGCACAGCCTGTTCGGCCTCTACACCAACGGCCTCGTCGAGAGCGAGACCGCCGACGTCGACAGCGGCATGGCCCGGCTGGCCGACCTGCTCTCCCGGCGCGACCTCGACCTCGACACCCTGTGCTCGTCCGCGGTGCGCGACCTCGTGCCCCAGCAGCAGCCCGACGACGTCGCCCTGCTGCTGGCCCGCACCCGGGCCCTGGACGCCGGGGACGTCTTCTCCTGGGACGTGCCCGTCGACCCGGCCGCCGTCGCCGACGCCCGTGCCCGCGTCACCCGGCAGATGGCGGCCTGGCACCTCGACGACCTCGCGATGACCACCGAACTGATCGTCAGCGAGCTGGTCACCAACGCGATCCGCTACGCCGAACCCCCCGTGCGTCTACGGCTCCTGCGCGACTCCCGGCTGACCTGCGAGGTCGCCGACGCCAGCAGCACCGCCCCACGGCTGCGCCACGCCCGCAGCACGGACGAGGGCGGCCGGGGCCTGTTCCTGGTGGCCCAGCTCGCGCACCGCTGGGGCGCCCGCTACACATCCGGCGGGAAGATCATCTGGGCCGAGCAGGAACTGCCCTGACCGTCGCGCTCGGGGGCGGTCGGCGAAAGGGGGGTTTCTGGTGTGCGCGGGGCCCGGACGCGGAACGGCCGGCCCCGGTGGTCCGGGTCCGGCCGTTCGTCGGGCACCGCTCAGGGCGTCAGCCCCGGATCACTCGTCGTGCCCCTCGTGCCCCCCCTTGTCCCCGTGTCCACCCTTGCCGTGCTTCGCTTGGTGGTCGGGCTTGGCCGGCTTGCTGGGGTACGCCGGCTTGCTGGGGCGGTCGGGCTTGCTCGGGTACGCCGGCTTGCTCGGCTTGCTGGGGTACGCCGGCTTGCTCGGCTGCTCGGGCTTGGCGGGCTTGCTCGGGTATGCGGGCTTGGACGGCTGCTCAGGCTTCGTGGGCTTGGCGGGGTATGCGGGCTTGCTCGGCTTGCTCGGGTAGGCAGGCTTCGAGGGCAGCTCCGGCTTGGCGGGCTTCGCCGGGTAGGCGGGCTTGGCCGGGTACTCGGGCTTCGCAGGCTTTGCCGGGTAGGCCGGCTTCGACGGCATCTCCGGCTTGGCGGGCTTGGCGGGCTTGGCCGGGTAGGCGGGCTTGGCCGGGTACTCGGGCTTCGTGGGCTTTGCCGGGTAGGCAGGCTTCGACGGCAGTTCCGGCTTGGCGGGCTTCGCCGGGTAGGCGGGCTTGCTGGGGTACTCCGGCTTGGCGGGCTTCGCCGGGTAGGCGGGCTTGCTGGGGTACTCAGGCTTGGCGGGCTTCGCCGGGTACGCAGGCTTGGCCGGGTACTCGGGCTTCGCAGGCTTTGCCGGATACGCGGGCTTGGCGGGGTAGTCGGGCTTGGCGGGCTTCGCCGGATACGCCGGCTTCGCCGGGTGCTCAGGCTTTGCGGGCTTCGCCGGGTAGGCGGGCTTCGCGGGGTACTCAGGCTTGACCGGCTTGGCCGGGTACTCAGGCTTGACCGGCTTCGCCGGGTACGCGGGCTTCTCCGGGTGGGCCGGGTACTCCGGCTTGGCGGGGTGTACCGGCTGCTCCGGCTTGGCCGGGTGCACCGGCCGCTCCGGCTTCGCCGGGTACGCGGGCTTCTCCGGATGGGCCGGGTACTCCGGCTTGGCGGGGTGTACCGGCCGCTCCGGCTTGGCCGGGTGCACCGGCCGCTCCGGCTTCGCCGGGTACGCGGGCTTGGCCGGGTGCACCGGCTGGCCCGGCTTCGCCGGGTACACGGGCTGGGAGCCGTGGGCCGGGGCCGGGTGGGCCGGGTACGGCGTGGCGTGGTCATCGGCGTAGGCGGAGCCCGTGCTCCCCAGGGCGGCTGCGGCGAGCGCGGCTGCCATGGCGGCGGGCGCCAGGACGGATCGCCATCCAGGCGGTGTCCTCATCTTCCACTCTCCTCGACTATGTTCAGGGCCTCGTGACGGCGGGTCAGCACCAAGAGCCGGATAGTGGAATGAATAGGAAATCGGCTGATATGAATAACGCCGAGGCGGTCAAAGGCCACCGAATGACGTAGCCCGGCACCGCCAGTCGGACCGGCCCCCGATCCCGGTCGGACGCGGGCCGGACCTCCCGCCCGACCGCTCGCAAGAGGACAGGATCCGTCCTCGATCCTCCGTACCCTGCGGAACATGACGAAGCGGATCTCCTCCACGACGAAGGCGGCGAGGGCGATGAGCGGCACGGACCCGGTCCTGAGCACCCGCGCCCTCAATCGCGCGACGCTGGCACGGCAGTTGCTGCTGCGCCGCTCACCGCTCACCGTCCCGGAGGCGGTCACGCACCTCGCCGGCCTCCAGGCGCAGGAGGTGAAGCCGCCGTACTACGCGCTCGCCGCCCGTCTCGACGGGTTCACGCCCGAGGCGCTGTCCGCACCGCTCGGCGACCGGTCGCTGGTCCGCATGGTCACCATGCGCTCCACGATCCACCTGCACACCGCCGACGACGGCCTGACGCTGCGCCCGCTCGTGCAGCCCGCCCGCGAGCGTGAGATCACCTACTTCCGCAAGGGCCTCGTGGGCGTCGACCTCGACCGGCTCGCCACGCTCGCCCGCGCGCTGGTCGAGGAGGAGCCGCGCACGATGAGGCAGCTCCGTGAGGCGCTGAGCACCGAGTGGCCGGACGCCGACCCGCAGTCGCTGGCCGTGGCCGCCCGCTGCCGGCTCCCGCTGGTGCAGATCACCCCGCGCGGACAGTGGGGCCGCAGCGCTCAGGTGTCCCTGACGACCCTGGAGCACTGGCTGGGGCGCCCGGCCGAGCCGGCCGCCTCCGCCGACGACACCGTCCTGCGCTATCTGGCCGCCTTCGGGCCGGCGTCCGTGAAGGACATGCAGACCTGGGCCGGTCTCACCCGGATGCGTGCCGTCTTCGAGCGGCTGCGACCGGAGCTGGTCACCTTCCGGGACGAGAACGGCGTGGAACTGTTCGACCTGCCCGACGCCCCGCGCCCCGACCCGGAGACCCCGGCGCCGCCGCGCCTGCTGCCCGAGTTCGACAACCTCGTGCTCTCCCACGCCGACCGCGGCCGGGTCATCCCGCCCGCGAACCGCGGCCGTACCTGGCAGGCGAACACCTTCTACTGCCCGCTGCTGGTCGACGGCTTCCTCGCGGGCGTGTGGCGCCTCATCGGCGACGCCCTCGTCATCGAGCCGTTCTCCGCTCTCGGCAAGGCACAGCGCGCGGAGGTGACGGAGGAGGCGGAGCGCGTCCTCGGCGTACTGCACCCGCGGGAGTCCTACGACGTCCGCTTCGGCACCGTCGTCCGCTGAGCGGCACGCTCGCACTTCCGGTCCCTCCCCCCCCCGGCGGGCGGGGCGGAGGACCGGGGCGTGTGCGTTCCGGCTAGGGGCGCGCGGCGGGGGCGGTCAGCCGTGCCGTGAGCAGGTGCGAGTCGAGCAGGGACAGGTCGGCGGTGCGGTCGGCGCGGGCGTAGCCGGCCAGCATCCGCTTGGTGAGCACGAGCGCCTCCGGCTGTCTGCGCAGGAGCGGCCTCACCCAGGAGCGGACGACCGCGTCGAGCGTGTCGGCGGGGGAGGTCCGGTGCACGAGGCCGAGCCGCTGGGCGGTGGCCGCGTCGAACAGGTCGCACGTGAGCATCAGTTCACGGATCCGGGCCGCGCCGGCCTCGGCGACGAGACGGCCCATGGCCCCGCCCCAGGCGGGCGGCAGGCCCAGCCCCACCTCGGGCATACGGAACCGGGTGGTGTCGGCGGCGGCGCGCAGGTCGCAGTACGAGGCGAGGGCGAGGCCCGCGCCGACGACCTTGCCGTGCAGGCGGGCGACGGTGACGACGTGGGTGGTCTCCAGCGCCTGGCACAGCCGCTGCGCCTTGTCCGCGACGCGCCGCAGGTCACCGCCGGACGGGTCCGCGGCGAGGGACTCCTGGTACTCCGTGCGGTCGGCGCCCAGGCAGAAGTCCTCGCCGTCGGACGACAGGACGAGGACGCGCAGGTCGGGTCGTTCGTGCAGGCCGTCGAGGACGGCCAGGAGATCGTCCAGGGCGGCGACACCGAGCGTGTCGGCACCCTGCCCGGGGTTGAGGCGTACGTGCAGGACCGGGCCGTCCTCGTCGACGGCCACGGCCTTGAGCGCGCGCAGGGTGAGGGGGGCGGGGGTCTCGGTCATGCGAGGGCGAGGTCCAGGTTCGACAGGCGCCTGAAGGCCACCCGGGGCGCCCACGTGGGGCGTTGGGCGAGCGTGAGGCGGGGCAGACGGCTGATCATGTGGTGGAGGAGGGTCTGGGCTTCCAGCCGGGCGAGGGGCGCGCCGAGGCAGTAGTGGATGCCGTTGCTGAAGGCGAGGTGGTCGGAGCGGGGCCGTTCGGGGTCGAAGCGGTCCGGGTCAGGGTGACGGGCCGGATCGCGGTGCGCGGCGCCCACCATGAGGTGGACCATGGCGTCCTTGGGGACCTCGACGTCCCCGACAACGGTGTCATCGGCCGCGACACGGCTGATCACATGGGTGGGCGGGTCGTGGCGCAGCGTCTCCTCGACGAAGGCGGGCACCAGGGTGGGGTCGGCGGCGAGCAGATCCCAGCGCAGCGGTTGCTCCAGCAGCCGCAGCGCCATGGTGGACAGCAGGGTGGACGTCGTCTCCAGCGCCGCGAGCAGTACGAAGAGGGCGAGGAAGTACACGGACTCGTCGGCCTGGTCCCGGTCGGGTTCCAGGGTGTCGAAGGTGTGGATCCACAGGGACACCGGGTCGTCGCCGGGCTGTGCGCGACGGCGGCGGACCAGGTCCATGAAATACGTGCGCAGTTCGGCCGTCGCCGCGTCCGAGCGGGCCAACTGGCTTGCCGTAGGCAGGAGTTCCTGGGTGAAGACCTGCTCGTGGGTGAGTTCGCGCAGCCGGGGCCAGTCGGCCGCGGGGAGGCCGAGCCAGTCGCCGATCGTGGCGACGGGCAGTTCCTCGCTCACGAGGGGGACGAAGTCGGCGGTGCCGTATCGCAGTTGCTCGGTGAGGGACAGCAGGAGGCGGTCGGTGGTGCGGCCGACCGTGCGTCCGATCCGCTCCAGGGTCTTGCGGCCGAACGTTCCTGCTGCCCTGCGTATTCGGGTGTGGTCCGGCGGGTTCAGCGCGGGCAGCGTGTTGCTCATCTCCTGGGAGGAGGGTGCGTTCCAGCGGGTGCCCGCGCCCTGTTGGGCGCGCCAGCGCTTGTCCGGTTCGAGCCAGTCACGCGAGCGCAGGATCTGGTCGCACAGGTCGAAACCGGTGACGAGCACATTGCCCCATGGGGCGGGTGTGACGGGGCCCATGGCTCTGAGCCGGGCGTAATAGGGAAAGGGGTCGGCCTGCCCCTCCGCCGTCCGCAGACGGGCGAAGAGGCTGACGGCTGAACGACGGTCGTGCGACGGGCGAGCGTCCACCACCACGATGGCGGCTCCTTTCAGGGAGATCAGCCGCCATACGTACCCATGCGCTGATTGAAGCATCCACTTAGGGAGATCAGGTGAGGGTTACCTTCGTCACTCGCCGCCGAGCCAGGCACGGAAGCGGGAGAACAGGCCTCGCGGGTGGGCGGGTTGGGCGGTTGGCTGGGAATGTGCGGTCGCCGTGTGCTGCGGGACCGACGCGGCCGGCTGCGGCGCGGTCGAGCGAGCGGATTCGGCCGGGGACGGGCCGGCCGGACGCGGGCTGAACCGGACGGGCAGCGACGCCAGCGAACGGCTCCACGGCCCCTCTCCCCAGGTGAGGTCCTTGAAGGGGACGCGCATCTCGAGGTCGGGCAGCCCGTTGAGCAGGCACTCGACGGCACTCACCGCGATCATGAAGGCCGGGTCCTTGGCCGGGCACGCGTGCGGGCCGGCGCCGAACGCCAGATGCGCCTTGGCGCTGAGCTGTTCACGGTGCTGCGCCAGCTTCGGATCGGTGTTCGCCGCCGCGAACGAGATCAGGACGGGGTCGCCCGCCCGGAGGACCCTGCCGCCCAGCTGCACATCGTGCGTCGGGTAGTGGCCGGCGTAGTTGGCGATCGGCGCGAAGTTCCACAGCGTCTGCGCGACGGCGTCCTCGACGGGCAGCGCGGCCTGCGCGTCCTCGCTCAGATACAGCGCCGTGCTGGTGCCGATGGCGGCCGCCAGCGGGGCGGTGCCGCCGGAGAGGAGGGTGACCAGCTGGTGCAGGACCTCCTCGTCGCTCAGCCGCGCCGGGTGCTGCATCAGCTTGGTCGTCAGGTCCTCGCCGGGCCGACGGTGCTTGAGGGCGATCAGCTCGGCCAGCGCCGCCCCCAGCACCTTGTCGGCACCCGGAGTGCCCTGGAAGATGCCGCTGATGCCGGTGATGACCCGGTCACCGATCTCGGGCGGGCAGCCGAACAGCTCGCTGAAGACCAGCAGCGGCAGCGGCATGGCGTACGCGGCCATCAGCTCGGCCTGCCCGAACGAGTCCGAGCCGAACTGGCTGACCAGGTAGTCCGCCGACTGCTGCACCTTGCGGCGCAGATGCAGCTCGTTGACGGTCGCGAGGCTGTCGACGACCGCCTGCCGCAGCCGCGCGTGCGCCGCCCCGTCGCTGAACAGGGCGTTCGGCCGGTAGCCCATCATGGGCAGCGCCGGGCTGTCCGCGGGCACCCGCCCCTCGTTCAGGGCGTTCCAGCGGCGCGAGTCACGGACGAACGACGCCGGGTTCTGCAGGATGTACAGCGCGGCGTCGTAGCTGGTGACCAGCTCGACCTCGACGCCCGGCGCGATGTCGACGGGCGCGCTCGGGCCGAGGGAGCGCAGATGGCCGTAGGTGGCCTCGGGGTCGGCGGCGAACTCGGGGCCGTACATCTGCGCGTTGCCGTGCGCGGGGCACCCGGCGGGTATGCCCCGCGTGGTGTGGGGTTCTTGCATGGCGAACTCCTAGTCGAGCAGGGACATGAGGTGCTGCACGAGGGCGATCAGGGCCTGGAGTGCGGACTTCTGGTCGCGTACGTCGCAGGCCACGACGGGGGTGTCCGGGTGCAGGTTCAGCGCCTCGCGGACTTCGTCGATGGGGTAGGTGGTCGCCCCCTCGAAGTGGTTCACGCCCACGGCGTAGGTCAGGCCGAAGCGCTCGACCAGGTCCAGGACCGGGAAGGACTCGTCCAGCCGCTCCGGGTCGACGATGAGGAGCGCGCCGAGCGCTCCGCGGGACAGCTCCTCCCACATCTCCTTGAAACGCTCCTGACCGGGCGTTCCGAAGACGTAGAGGACCAGCTCGTCGCTGAGCGTGAGCCGGCCGAAGTCCATGGCGACCGTGGTGGTCGTCTTGTCGGGTGTGCGCGACAGGTCGTCATAGCCCACACTCGCCTCGGTGATCTCCTCTTCGGTCTGCAGGGGCTCGATCTCGGAGATGTTGCCGATGTAGGTGGTCTTCCCGACTCCGAAGGGCCCTACGACGAGGACTTTCACCGAGCGCACGTCGTCTGCGTCCAGGTACACGGGTTACGCTCCGATGTTCTTCAGGCCTTCGAGGACGGCACTGAGCAGTTCTCGGTCTTTGCTGTCGGCCCGGGGGGCGGGCTTGCGGACGAGGACGAGACCGCTCTCCTCCAGCTGTGCCAGCAGGATGCGCACGATGCCGAGCGGCAGGTGCGTGCGGCCGGCGATCTCGGCCACGGCCAGCATGCGGTTGGCGACCAGATCCATGATCGCCTGCTCCTCGGGGGCGAGGGTGCGGGCCGTGGCGGCGGTGTCCTTGTGCGCGGTCACCAGGGCGGTGCGTTCGTACTGCTGGTCCGGCGGCAGAGCGCGGCCGTTGGTGATCACGAAGAACGGGACTAACGCGGACGTCAGTTCCACTTCCGGGTCGGAGTCGTGTGCGTCAGACATCGCTCGGAGCCTCCCGTCCCGGTGCGCGCTCCTCGCTCAGCCGGGGCACCACCTCGCCCAGACGCGTGGTGAACTCCTCGATGTCGGTGTCGTGTTCGGCCGCCGCGGCCAGCAGACGGCCGTGGTCACCGGCGATCAGGAAGATCCAGCCGTGCCCGAACTCGATGACGGTCTGCCGCCACTCCGCGCCCGCCTGGATCCCGGCGAACTGGGACGTGACCCGGCTGTAGGCGTGGATGCCCATCATGGCGGCGGAGATGGTGTCGACCAGGTCCCGGTCGATGCCACTGGTCGCCCCCAGGGGCAGGCCCTCCGCGCCCAGCAGCACGGCGTGCCGCGCCCCGTGCACTCCGGAGATCACCTCGTCGAGGTCGGCGAGCACCGTGCCGCTCCGGCCGCCCGCCTTCGTCCCGCCGGAGGCGCCCGCCCCGTGCAGGGACGGTTCCTCGGCGTCGACCCGCGGCGGCGTCGTCAGATTGTTGCCCAGACGCGCCACGAGCCGGTGCATCCGGAAGGAGATCTGCTGGATGTCGACGTCGAGTTCCGCGGCGGCGGCCAGATAGGCCCCCTGGCCGGCCCCGATGAGGAAGATCCACCCGTGCGAGAACTCGATGATCGTCTGGTGCCACCGCGGGTCCTGCACCGGTTCGATGAAACGGGCCGCGGCACGGCTCAGTGCCTGCATGCCGGCCATGGCGGCCGAGATGGTCCTCAGGTCGTCGTCGACGAGACCCTGGGTGGCCCCCCGCGAGATGCCGTCGGCGGAGAGCAAGACGGCGTGCCGTGCCTTGGGCACGTTGGTCACGATGTCTTCGAGCATCCACGACAGGTCGGTGGTCATGCGTCTTCGGGCCCTTCAGTGGCTGCGGAATCGAACGTGCGGCCCGAGATGGTGCCTCGTTGCAGAGCGCCCAGGGCGCCCCGGCTGCGTCCGGAGACGCGGCCGGTGTCCTGGACCGTCCGGGACGGCTGCCGCTGGTCGTCCGGGGCGGTCGCCCGGGACACGCGCTTGGGCAGGCCGTGCACGGTGCGCGGCCGGCTCGGCGCGGACTGCTCGTCGCGCACGATGCTCACCGGGGCCGGAGCCTCCTCCACGGGAGCCGGCTGCTGCTCCGTCCACAGCTCCTCGGGCAGCAGCACCACGGCGCGGACGCCGCCGTACCGGGAGATGCCCGTGACGTCGACCCGGAAGCCGTACTGGCGGGCGAGCAGCCCGATCAGCGGGAAGCCGAACTTCGGCTGGTTGCCGAGCTGGGAGAGCCGGGGGACGAAGTCGCCGGACAGCAGGGCGGTGGCCCGCTGCCGCTCCTCGTCGTTCATGCCGACACCGGCGTCGTCGATGACGATGCACAGGTTCTTCTGGATCCGCTGGAACGTCACCTCGATCGGTGCGTCCTGCTGGGAGAAGCTGGCAGCGTTGTCGAGCAGCTCCGCCACGGCGAGCGCGACGGGGGAGACGGCCGACGCCTTCAGCGCGAAACCGGTCTGCTGCATGATCTCGACGCGGCGGAAGTTGCGGATCTGCGACTGCGCGTTGCGCACCACGTCGTACACGTTGCCCGGCCGGTTGCGTCGGCCGGCCGGCGCGCCGCACAGCACGGCGATGCCCTGCGCCTTGCGCTGCATCTGCGCGTTCGCGTGGGTCACTTCGAGGAGTTCCGCGAGGACCGGGTGGTTGCCGTACTTGCCCTGGATGCCCTCCAGGACGGTCATCTGCTCGGCGGCCAGGCTCTGCAGGAAGCGGGCGGAACCCTTGAGGACCGCCTTGGTGCTGTCCTCGGCCGCCTCCTCCGCCTGCCGGATGGTGGTGTCGAACTGGTGCTTGTACCGGGCCAACTCGGCCTGCACCGCGGTGAGGTGGCCCTGTGCGGACGCGAGTTCCGTCTTCAGCGCATCCTCGGCCTGCTGCTTTCTCCTCCCCAGGGCTCTGTTGCGGACGACGAGTGCCACGATCGCTGCGACGGCTATCGCCGTCATCGCAACCAGGCACCACGCAAGCGCGTCTCGAGACATGGAAACCTTTCCCGGCGCATGAAATGCGGACGTAGACGGATAACTCCCCCGCGAGTACGCACCCACGACAGACCATGCCGCCCGCCCGAACTCTGTGGCTCCTGAGCGTGCGGACCTCAAGTCAACGCTTGAAGTAAGTGGATCAAGGTCGCAGATGCGGGGATGCTATCACCGGCGTAACAGCGCCCGAGAGCGCGCCACCGTTCCTCCGCAAGGCCAACACGCCTTCTGTGGACGGATGTTGCCTGCTGTTCAGCGAGGCGGGTTCATCGGTGGTGGAGTACGCCGGCCTGCGGGGTGGCGACGGCCGGACAGCCTGGTTCCTTCCGGGGCCGTCGGCTCGCCCGCCCGTCGGGCCGGGTGCACGGGTCCACAGCGACTCCTTCGCGATGGGGTCCTGGAGGCGACTGTCCCCCCGCGCCCGCGACATGACGACGCGTCAGTCTGCCGAAAGTACGATGATCGTAACAGCTTTCACGCTGTGTGCGTGCCCGGGCACAGCAGCCCGGACGGCCACCTGCGGACCCCGCGTGGCCGGGTCTGTGCGAGGGCCCGCCGGTGGCGCGAACGAAGGGGTCGGCATGGCCGAAAACACGTGGGGCGACGGGGAGTTCGGGCGCGGTGGTGCCGTCCGGCGGCGGCAGCGACCGTACGGAGTCCGCGAACCGGGGTGCCTCCGAAACCCGTTCGGGATCACCGGGCAGGACGGCCCCGACGCACTCCCGTCAGGGGCCCCTGTGCCTCCGGCCACCGCACGGTGAACGCGGTGCTCAACGGCGACCAGTCGGTCGTCCACGGGGCAGTGGACGCCTCCGACGGGTGAGCCGGGAGACCGGGCCGCCCGGGCTCAGTCCGCGCGGCCCGTCACCGCGACCGTCACGCCGAGGCCGATCATCGTGCAGCCGCCCGCGCCGCCTATCAGGGACAGCCGGCGGTCGGAGCGGGCGAACCAGGTGCGGGCGGCGGAGGCGGTCAGGCCCCACAGGGTGTCCGTGACCAGGCCGATGGTGATGGGGACGAGGCCGAGCACCAGCATCTGCAACGGCACATGCCCTGCCGAGTGGTCCACGAACTGGGGGAGCACCGCGGCGAAGAACACCACCCCTTTGGGGTTGGTGGCGCCGACGAGTACGCCGTCCAGCAGGGTGCGCAGATCGCCGCGCGCAGGCTCCCGCGCGCCGGTGTGCAGGGCCGAGACCTTCAGCTCCTTGCGGTGCCGGAACGCCTGCACCCCGAGCCAGACCAGATAGGCGGCACCGGCCAGCTTCACCGTGAGGTAGACGGTCACGGACCGCTCCACGAGGGAGCCGATCCCGACCGCGACGGCGATCACCAGCAGGTACGAGCCGACGACATTGCCGAGCGCGGTCGCCACGGCGGAGCGGCGCCCGTGCGCCAGGGCGCGGCCGATGACGAACAGGACGCTGGGTCCCGGAATCGCGATCACCAGCAGCGACATCGCCGCGAACGCCGGCATCCGGTCGATGGACACCATGCCCTCACCCCTGTCCCGTGCATCCCGCGCGCGGCTCATTCAAACAGGGGCCACCGGCGGCGTGCCAGGCCCGTGCCGGGCCCGATCCGGGGTGGGCAAGGGCAGGAGGCGGGCATGGACAGGGGGCGTTGCGGGCCGCTCGTGGAGGCCCGCAACGCCCCCTGGTCTGTGTTTCCCGGCTAGGACCGGACCTGGTCGGTCACCTCGGCCGAGAACGTGGTCAGCCGGGTGTACACACCCGGGTACCCCGCCTGGGCGCAGCCCTCGCCCCAGGACGTTATCCCTGCCAGGACGCCCCCGATGAGCAGGGGACCGCCGCTGTCGCCCTGGCAGGAGTCGACGCCGCCGGACGTCTTCCCGGCGCAGACCATGTCGGAGGCGACGTAGTCCGAGCCGTAGGAACCGGCGCAACTCGAGTCGGACACCGTGGGCACGGTGGCCGTACGCAGCTGGTTGGAGGAGCTGCCGCCCGACGACGTGGTGCCCCAGCCGAGGATGCGGGCGCCGGTGCCGGCGGCGTACACCCCCGTGTCCGAGGAACCGACGTAGCCGGCGGTGGCGTACGGCATCGACGTCGACAGGGTCAGTACGGCCACGTCGTCCCCCTTGGTGGCCGTGGTGTAGTCGGGGTGGACCCAGATGTCGGCGACCTTGGCGACGGTGCCTTCGCCGCCGTCGAGGTAGGTGCGGCCGCCGACGACCCGGACGCCACCGGGGCTCTCGCCGGCCATGCAGTGGGCGGCCGTGACGACCTTGGTGGGGGAGACCAGCGTCCCGCCGCAGAACTGGTTCTGCGAGGCGTCCGTGATCTGCATCATGAACGGGTACGCGGACGTCGTGGTCGTGGTCCCGCCGACGACGCGGGACGACGCGGCCTCAGCGGTGGGGGCGCTGAGCAGCGCGGCCGCGGCGGCGGCCGCCGCCGTGACGACGGCGGTCCTTCTGGCACGGGTGAGCCCGGACAAGGAGACTCCTCGGTGGGGGGATGGCCGGTGGGGGGTCGCGCGGGCGGTAGGTCTCGGTGGGGCCGGGGGACCGACCCCGCGTGCCCGGCGAGCGGCACACCCACAAGGTAGGTCCCGGCTGATCCCCTGCCCAATGAGGGAACCCCCTAAGGGAGTTGGGCAGGGAAAACCCTCGGTCGTGCCGGGTAAACCAGGGCGCGCCGACGCAATGGGGTGAACTCCGCCCGAACATACCGCCGACCCCGCGCCGTACGACCCACGGGGCCCGGTACGCGGTTCGGCAGTCCCACGGCACGTCTACGCCCCGGGCCCCCGCCTCACGGGGCCCGGCGCCCCGCCGCCAGACGGACGATGTCGACCCGGGAACGGATGCCGAGCTTGCGGTACACCCGGGTCAGCGTCGCCTCCACGGTCTTGACGCTGATGAACAGGCGCGCGGCGATCTCCCGGTTCGTCGCGCCCTCCATCACCAGGCCCGCGACCTGACGCTCCATCGAGGCCAGCCCGTCCAGGCCCGCCGGGCCGCCCGGCGCCGGTGCGGGCGGGGGCAGCGCCGCCGCACTGCGCTCCGCGGCGGCCGCCTCGACCTTCCGCAGCCACGGCAGCGCCCGGCAACGGCGGAACAGCCGTGCCGCCTCCTCGTAGGCGGCCGGGCCCGCGTCGGGGCGCAGCCGGGCCAGCGCGAAGGCGGCGCGGGCCGCCTCCAGGCCGTATCCGAGGTCGCCCAGCCGGTCCTGAGCGGCCGTCAGCTGCGCCACCGCCCCCTCCCGGTCGCCGTGCGCGGCGCGCAGCACCGCCTCGGCCCGGTCCAGCACGCCCAGCACGCTGTCGCGGTCGAGTCGCAGCGCCTGCGCCCGGGTGACGTCGATGAGGTCCCGCGCCTCCGCCAGCTCACCGGTGCCCACCAGTGCCTCGGCGAGGTCACCGTGCCACCGCCCGCGCGCGGGGTCCGTGATGCCGAGGCCCTGCTCGACCTCCCGCACCCGGCGCAGCGACCGCACCGCCGCCTGCACGTCGCCCGCCACCAGCTCGGCGTGCCCCAGCGCGGCCAGCGCACGCGAGACGTACATCTGGTCGCCGTCCTCCTCGGCGTGCTCCACGGCCTCCCGGGCCAGCGCGAGCGCCCGGTCCACCTGCCCGCCCGCCGCCTCCGCGAGGGACGCCAGCACCGCCGACGCCACCTCGCCGATGCCGGTGTCCCGGGCCAGCCGCAGACTCTCGCGGGCCAGGTCGAGGGCGCGTCCGCACTGACCGGAGTGCAGTTCGGTCTCGGCCACCCCGCGCAGGAAGTGCACCTCGCTCTCCACCCATCCGTGCCGGCGCACCTCGCGCAGCAGCCCGGTGACGGCCGCCCGGGCCTCCGGCAGCTGGTCGCTCATGATCAGCCAGCGGAAGCGGGAGTACCCGGCGCCGTTGTGGTGGCAGGCCACGCGCGGGTCCTGCGGCTCCTCCAGGGCGCGCCGGATGGTCGCGGGCGCGTCCGGATGCCCCATCAGCGTCTCGATCTGGGCCTGGAAGGCCAGCGCCATCAACTCGGTGTACCGGTCGCCGGCCCGTGCCGCGAGCTCGGCGGCGTACGCGACCTCCTCGCGCGCCTCGTCGAAGTCGCCCTTGACCAGCACGGCCCGCCAGGTCAGCTGGTAGTGGACCAGGGCGAGCAGCCGCGGGTCGTCACCGGCGTCGGCCAGGGCCTGCGGGAAGATCGCGTCGACCTCCGACATGGCGTGGCCCGCGGTCTCGATCACCGCGATCCAGGCCCGCACCCGCTCCGCGGGCACCGACGTACGCGACAGCACCTCGCGGGCGATGTCCCGGGCGAGGTCCAGCTCGCCCGCCGTGATCGCGTCCTCGGTGGCCTTCAGCCGCAGCGCGTCCGGACTCGGGTCGCCGTCCGCCGGGGTGTGCCGGGCGGCGAGCAGGCACAGCTGGGCGGCCACCGACGGGGCGCCCCGGTCGCGGGCCAGTGCGGCGGCCTCGGCCAGCCGGGCGGCGACCTCCGGGTCGGTGCCGCTGGTGGCGAGGGCCAGGTGCCGGGCGCGTTCGATCGGGTCGGAGGCGGCCGTGGACAGGGCGGCGTGGACGGCCCGGCGCTCCTGCGCGGGCGCCTCGGCGTACAGCGCGGCCGAGATCATGGGGTGCGCGAACCGTACGGCCGGTCCCTCCGGCTCGGTCGCCAGCAGCCCGAGGGCGGCGGCCTGGGCCGTCTCGGCCTCCGCGTTGGCCCGCCCGGCCGCGTGCAGCAGGGCCAGGGTGGGGCGGGCGCCCGCGCTGGCCACGAGGAGGGTGCGGCGGGCCTCCTCCGACAGCATCTCCAGCCGGTTCAGCACGAGGGCGCGCAGCGAGGTGGGCACGGGCAGGGGCTCGCCGGGGCGGGGCGGGGTGGCGTTCTCCGCGAGGGCCCGGCTCAGTTCGAGCGCGAACAGGGCGTTCCCGCCGCTGGTGCGATGGATGTCACGGACGGTGGAGCGGGGCAGACCGGTGTAGCCGCGGCGGTCGAGCAGGACGGACAACTGGGCCCGGGACAGCGGGCCCAGGCGTATCGCCAGGGTGTCCGGCGGGGAGGCGCGCAGATGCTGGTCGTACTCCTCGCTCTCGGTGCGCACCGCGCACAGCATCCGCACCGGGGTCCCGCCGAGCCGGCGGGCCGCGAAGCCGAGGAGTTCGGCACTGGCGGGATCCAGCCACTGGGCGTCGTCGGCGACGATCAGCACGGGCCCGGCGTCGGCCAGGGCGCGCAGCGCGGACAGGACGGCGAGCCGCAGGGCCAGCCCGTCGCGCTGGAGCGTGGACTCGCCGCGTCCGGTGAGCGCCGCCTCCAGGGCGGTGCGCTGGGCGGCGGGCAGCCGCCCGGACACCTCGTCGAGGACGAGGCCGAGGAGGTCGGCCAGGGCCAGGAAGGGAAGGTGGGATTCGGACTCGGTGGGGGAGCAGCGCAAGACGGCTCGTGCCTCGTGGCCGTATTCCGCGGCCAATGACCGCAGGACCGTCGACTTCCCAATTCCGGCCGGGCCGTGAAGCAGCACGCTGCCGCCGCGCGCGAGCTGCTCGCGTGCCGCGGTGACCAACTCGGCCCGCCCGATGACCTGGTCGGAGCGGCAGCCGGCAGGCTCCTTGAAGTCCCGTGGCACGGTCACCGCTCCCCTCCATGTGTCGTGTTCGGGCCAATATTAGGCAACGGTTCTTTGAAATTCGGAGCCGCGGGGAGGTGAGCCGAATAACAGCCGGCTCGCATAGAGAAATTCACGGCATCGATGCATGAATGGTGAGTCGTCCCGAGCGGCCCGCCCGGCCCCGCCGGGCCTCGCCGCGCGGGAACGGGGCCGTCCCCGTCCGGGACCGCCCGCCGCACCCACCGGTCCGTGTACACGGCTACGGCAGCAACCCCGCCCGGCGCGCCGCCACCACGGCCTCCCCGCGCGTATGGGCGCCCAGCTTGCGCATGGCCGACCGCAGATAGCCCTTCACCGTCTCCGCGCGCAGGCCCAGCCGTCCGGCGGTCACCGCGTTCGTGGCGCCCTCGGCCACGCACGCCAGCACGTCCACCTCACGCGGCGCCAGCTGCACGGCCCGCGGCCCGGACCCCACCGCCAGCAGGCCGGCCGCGTCCAGCAGCTCCGCGCGCAGCGCCGGATCACCGATGCGCGGCGCCAGCGCCCGCAGCGCCGCATGCGCCTCCCGGACCTGCTCCCAGGCGGCACCTCCCTCGGCCGGCGCGGCCTGCGGCCGGGCCGCCTCCAGCAGGCCCTGCACCTCGTCCCGCACCACCAGGGCCTGCTCCACGTCCCGCGCCGCGTCCACCGCGGCGGTCAGGGTGCGGTCGCCCAGCGGCTGGGCCGTGCGCAGGGCGCCGTACAGGACACCGCGCACCCGGCGCCGTACGACCACCGGGACCGCCACCACCGCGCACAGGCCCTCGGCGGCGACGGCGGCGTCGTACTCGTGGCTGATCTGCCGGGAGGCCGAGTAGTCGGTCACCGCGCAAGGGCGGGCCAGCGCGACGGCCTTGCCGCCGAGGCCGTTGCCCGCGGCGACCGCGAGCCGGCGCAGGGCGTCCGTGGCGGTGCCGTTCAGCTCGCTGATGCGCACCCGCGGGCGGCCCGGCTCCAGCAGGCCGCCGAACGCGACCGGCAGCCCGGTCGAGCGGCGCAGACGCGCCAGCCCACGCCCGATCTCCACCGCTGCGGCCGCGTCCACTGCCACCTGCTCGCCCCTTCACCCGCTGCGTCCCGAGCGCACACCCCCGTTCGGGGGTAGTGAGACCCACGTCACGGATTACACGATGGCAGAGGGCCGCCCGGCAAGGTCCGGTAACCAGGAGGACGAATGAAGACGGGGACGGAGCTGTTCCGCGGGGCGCGGGACTTCCTGCTCGAACACCGCGAGGACTACGCCACGGCGTACGAGGGTTTCCGCTGGCCCAGGCCGGAGCGGTTCAACTGGGCGCTCGACTGGTTCGACGCCATCGCGGCCGGGAACGACCGGCTCGCGCTGCACATCGTGGAGGAGGACGGCAGCGAGGTACGGCTGACGTTCGCCGAGATGGCCGAACGCTCCGCCCGCGTCGCCAACGGGATGCGCGAGAGGGGCGTACGCGCCGGGGACCGCGTGCTCGTCATGCTCGGCAACCAGGCCGAACTGTGGGAGACCGCCCTCGCCGCCATGAAGCTGCGCGCCGTCGTCATCCCGGCCACCCCGCTGCTCGGCCCGGCCGACCTGCGCGACCGCGTGGAGCGCGGACACGTCCGGCACGTCCTGGTCCGCTCGGAGGACACCGGCAAGTTCGACGACGTACCCGGCGACTACACCCGGATCGCCGTCGGCGGGGCCCCCGCGGGCTGGTCGGCGTACGAGGACGCCCATGGGGCCTCCGGCACGTTCACCCCCGACGGGCCGACCGGCGCCGACGACCCTCTGATGCTCTACTTCACCTCCGGCACCACCGCCCGCCCCAAACTGGTCGAGCACACCCACACCTCGTACCCGATCGGGCATCTGGCCACCATGTACTGGATCGGCCTCACACCGGGCGACGTGCACCTGAACATCTCCTCGCCCGGCTGGGCCAAGCACGCCTGGTCCAACCTGTTCGCGCCGTGGAACGCCGAGGCGACCGTCTTCATCCACAACTACACGCGCTTCGACGCGGCCCGTCTGATGGCCGAGATGGACCGGGCCGGTGTCACCACCTTCTGCGCCCCGCCGACGGTGTGGCGCATGCTCATCCAGGCCGACCTGAGCGCGCTGCGCACCCCGCCCCGCGAGGTCGTCGCCGCCGGTGAACCGCTCAACCCCGAGGTCATCGAACAGGTGCGGCGCGCCTGGGGGGTGACCGTCCGGGACGGCTTCGGGCAGACCGAGACGGCCGTGCAGGTCTCCAACAGCCCCGGCCAGCCCCTGAAGACGGGCTCCATGGGCCGGCCCAGCCCCGGCTACCGCGTCGAACTGCTCGACCCGGTGACCGGCGCACCCGGCGCCGCCGAGGGGGAGATCGCCCTCGACCTCTCCGCCCGTCCGGTCGGCGTGATGACCGGCTACCACGGCGACCCGGACCGTACGGCGGAGGCGATGGCGGGCGGCTACTACCGCACCGGCGACATCGGCTCCCGCGACGCCGACGGCTACATCACGTACGTGGGCCGGTCCGACGACGTCTTCAAGGCCAGCGACTACAAGATCAGCCCGTTCGAGCTGGAGAGCGCCCTGCTGGAGCACGAGGCGGTCGCCGAGGCGGCCGTCGTGCCCGCGCCCGACGAACTGCGGCTCGCGGTGCCCAAGGCGTACATCGTGCTCGCGGAGGGCTGGGAGTCCGGACCCGACACGGCCAAGGTGCTCTTCGAGCACTCACGCCAGGTACTCGCGCCCTACAAACGGCTGCGCCGCCTGGAGTTCGGGCCGCTGCCCAAGACCGTGTCGGGCAAGATCCGCCGTATCGAACTGCGCGAGGCCACCGCCGCGGGGTCGGACGCCGAGTACCGCGAGGAGGACTTCCGGTGAACTCGTACACCCACGGGACCGGGGACACGCCCCTGCTCGGCGACACGATCGGGGCCGACCTGGACCGGGCCGTCGCCGCCTGGCCGGACCGGGAGGCGCTGGTCGACGTGGTCTCCGGGCGGCGCTGGACGTACACGCAGTTCGCCGCGGACGTCGACAGGCTGGCGTACGCGCTGCTGGCCAGCGGGGTCGTCAAGGGCGACCGGGTGGGCATCTGGGCCGTCAACTGCCCCGAGTGGGTCCTGGTCCAGTACGCCACGGCCCGCATCGGCGCCATCATGGTGAACATCAATCCCGCGTACCGCACCCATGAGCTGGAGTACGTCCTCGACCAGGCCGGTGTCTCGCTGCTGTTCGCCTCGCTCCACCACAAGGCGAGCGACTACCGGGCGATGGTCGAGGACGTGCGCGGCCGCTGCCCGGCGCTGCGGGAGACCGCCTACATCGGCGATCCGAGCTGGGACGCGCTGATCGCGCGCGGCACACCGGCCCCGTTCCCGGAGCTCTCCTGCGACGACCCCATCAACATCCAGTACACCTCGGGCACCACCGGCTTCCCCAAGGGCGCCACGCTCTCCCACCACAACATCCTCAACAACGGTTACTTCGTCGGGGAGTTGATCGCGTACAGCGAGCAGGACCGGGTGTGCGTCCCGGTGCCCTTCTACCACTGCTTCGGCATGGTGATGGGGAATCTGGCCGCCACCTCCCACGGCGCCTGCATCGTCATCCCCGCCCCGTCCTTCGACCCGAGGGCCACCCTGGAGGCCGTGCAGCAGGAGCGGTGCACCTCGCTCTACGGCGTGCCGACCATGTTCATCGCCGAGTTGAACCTCCCCGACTTCGCCGGCTACGACCTCTCCACCCTGCGCACCGGCATCATGGCGGGCTCGCCCTGCCCGGTGGAGGTGATGAAGCGGGTGGTCGCCGAGATGCACATGGAGCAGGTCTCCATCTGCTACGGCATGACGGAGACCTCCCCCGTGTCCCTCCAGACGCGCATGGAGGACGACCTGGAACACCGCACCGGCACCGTCGGCCGCGTCCTGCCGCACATCGAGGTGAAGATCGTCGACCCGGCGACCGGCGTGACCGTGGAGCGTGGCACCTCAGGCGAACTGTGCACGCGGGGATACAGCGTGATGCTCGGCTACTGGGAGGAGCCGGAGAAGACCGCCGAGGCGATCGACAGGGGCCGCTGGATGCACACCGGCGATCTGGCGGTGATGCGCGAGGACGGTTACGTGGAGATCGTCGGCCGGATCAAGGACATGATCATCCGGGGCGGCGAGAACATCTACCCGCGCGAGATCGAGGAGTTCCTCTACGCCCACCCCAAGATCGCCGACGTCCAGGTCGTCGGCGTGCCGCACGAGCGGTACGGCGAGGAGGTGCTGGCCTGTGTCATCCCGCGGGACACGGACGATCCGCTGACGCTGGAGGAACTGCGCGTCTTCTGCGACGGACAGCTCGCGCACTACAAGATCCCGAGCCGGCTGACCATCCTCGACGCGTTCCCGATGACGGTGTCCGGCAAGGTGCGCAAGGTGGAACTGCGCCGGCGCTACGCGACGGACGCCCCTTAGAACTCCTAACGAAATGATCTTCGAGGTGGTTGGATCACTCCGGGACTGATGATCCGGGGGTGCGAGGTGGCGCGGCCGAAGCCGTGGGAA